>CANCSY010000082.1 GCA_947380915.1 Beijerinckiaceae bacterium | reverse complement strand
AAGCGTTCTGCTGGGTGGCGAGCAGGATGAACTTGTCCGCCTTCATCACCTCTTCGAGGGCGCGGATCGACTTCTCGCGCCCGACGAAGAGCGGCACGATCATGTGCGGGAAAACGACGATGTCGCGCAACGGCAGAACGGGGTAGCTGTCGACATTGCCGGGCTTCGCAGGGACACGCTTCTGACTGGTCATGTGCTTCCTATCCGGGTCCAGGCCCGTGAATCGGCAGCATGGCCAATCACAGGGCAGGACGTCAATCCGCAAAGAACGAGTCGCGACAAAACGACTCGACGGTTACGAACTTACGCCCATGGCGAGAGGGCTCAAAGACGCCTCTCATGTTCAGAATACGAGATGGGGGGCCTATCCACGCATTTCAACAGCGCCAAAAAGACGAAGACAAGTCCCCTGTGGCCTTCGGGACCCACGCCTTGCCATTCACAGCGCCTTGACCGGGGCCTGACGAGCCCGAAAAATGCGTCATTTGGCGAAAAAGCCCCGGAGGTCATCCGGGGCTTCTGGTTATAAGACGAGCAAAATCAGGCGCTTGCGCCCGACTTTTCCGCGCGCTCGGAATAGATGTAGAGCGGCCGCGCCTTGCCATCGACCACTTCGGGACCGATCACCACCTGCTCGACCCCCTCAAGACCCGGCAGATCGAACATGGTGTCGAGCAGAATGCCCTCCATGATGGAGCGCAGCCCACGAGCGCCAGTTTTCCGCTCGATCGCCTTGCGGGCGATGACGTTGAGGGCCTCGTCCTGGAAGGTCAGTTCGGTGTTCTCCATCTCGAACAGGCGCTGGTACTGCTTGACCAGAGCATTCTTGGGATCGATCAGGATCTTCTTCAAGGCCTCTTCGTCGAGGTCCTCGAGGGTGGCGATGACTGGCAGACGGCCCACGAATTCGGGGATGAGACCGAACTTCAGCAAGTCCTCAGGCTCGACCTGACGGAAGATTTCGCCCGTGCGGCGCTCCTCCTGGGACTGAACCTTGGCGCCGAAGCCCATCGAGGTGCCCTTGCCGCGCGAGGAGATGATCTTCTCCAGGCCGGAGAAAGCGCCGCCGCAGATGAACAGGATGTTCGTGGTGTCCACCTGCAGGAACTCCTGCTGGGGATGCTTGCGCCCACCCTGGGGCGGCACGCTGGCGACCGTGCCCTCCATGATCTTGAGCAGCGCCTGCTGGACGCCCTCGCCCGACACGTCGCGGGTGATGGAGGGATTGTCGGATTTGCGGCTGATTTTGTCGATCTCGTCGATATAGACGATGCCGCGCTGCGCCCGCTCCACATTGTAATCGGAGGCCTGGAGCAGCTTGAGAATGATGTTTTCCACATCTTCGCCCACATAGCCGGCCTCGGTCAGGGTCGTGGCGTCGGCCATGGTGAAGGGCACATCGAGGATGCGCGCCAGAGTCTGGGCCAGAAGGGTCTTGCCGGAACCGGTCGGGCCGATCAGCAGGATGTTCGACTTCGCAAGCTCCACATCCTGATGCTTGGTGGCGTGATTCAGTCGCTTGTAATGATTGTGCACAGCCACCGAGAGCACGCGCTTGGCCTGAAACTGGCCGATCACGTAATCGTCCAGAACCTTGCAGATTTCGCGCGGCGTCGGGATGCCCTCGCGGCTTTTCACCAGCGAAGACTTGTTCTCCTCGCGGATGATGTCCATGCAAAGCTCGACGCATTCATCGCAGATGAACACGGTCGGACCGGCGATCAGCTTGCGAACTTCGTGCTGGCTCTTGCCACAGAACGAGCAGTAGAGCGTGTTCTTCGAGTCGCCCTCAGATCTGGCCATCATAGTCTCCGTGCAGACCTTATCCGGGAAAAACCGGATCCAGTCGCTGTTGAATATAGGCTCCGGCCTAACAAATCGTAGACCGCAAACCTCTTTTGGGCATGGACTGACCGGGACGACGCACCCTGACAGACCCTCCATACCCCCACGATTTCGTTTCCCTGCCGCGAAGCTTCAGCTTTCGAAGCGAATGGACGATGCAAACACGGTATGGCCGCCGGATCAAGCGCCACCGTGAACCCGGCGGGAAAACAGGGGGCTATTTCAAGGCGGCCCCCTGACACATCCAGCTTTGCGCCGGATCAGGGCTTGGCGTCGACCTCGTCGGGACGCTTGTCCAGCACCTTGTCGACAAGCCCGAAGGTCTTGGCTTCATCGGCAGACATGAAGTGATCACGGTCCAGGGTCTGCTCGATCGTGTCGTAATCCTGCCCGGTGTGCTTCACATAGATCTCGTTCAGCCGACGCTTGATCTTCATGATGTCCTCCGCATGGCGGAGGATGTCGGAAGCCTGACCCTGGAACCCGCCGGAGGGCTGGTGCACCATGATTCGGGAATTCGGCAGACTGAAGCGCATTTCGGCCTGACCGGCGCAGAGCAGAAGCGAACCCATGGAGGCCGCCTGGCCCACGCAGAGGGTGGAGACCGGGCAGCGGATGAACTGCATGGTGTCGTAGATCGACAGGCCAGCCGTCACAACACCGCCGGGGCTGTTGATATAAAAAGAGATTTCCCGCTTCGGATTGTCTGCTTCCAGGAACAGGAGCTGAGCGACCACGAGCGTGGCGGACTGATCGTCCACCGGACCCGCCAGAAAGACGATGCGCTCTTTCAGAAGGCGGGAGAAGATGTCGTAGCGATAGGATCCGCGCGACGTCGTCTCCTCGACCGAGGGGATGACGAAACTGTTCCAGAGGTCGATATGGTCGCGCATTCCTGAGTGTCCCTAGCGAATCACGGACGGCTTCACGCCGACGGCTTGTTTAGCAACATAGTCATCAAGAGCCGGTTCGAAAAGGGTGCGGGGACGCCTCTCGACGTCCCCGCGACAGATCTTGGTTGAAGAAGCGGAGAATCAGGCGGCTGGGCCGTCCTCGTCCTGCTTCATCAACTCCTCCTTGGAGACCTCCTTGTCGGTCACCTTGGACTGGCTGACGATATGCTCGACGACCTTGGCCTCGAAGAGGGGGGCGCGAACTGAGGCCAGCGCCTCCTGATTGTTGCGATAATAGTCCCAGACAGCCTTTTCCTGCCCGGGGAACTGACGCACACGCTCGACGAGGGCGGCCGACATTTCGTCATCGGTAATCTTGACCTCGGCCTTGTCACCGACTTCGGCGAGCAACAGGCCCAGGCGCACCCGGCGCTCCGCGATGCCGCGATATTCGGTGCGGGCAGCCTCTTCGGTGGTGTTCTCGTCCTCGAAACTCTTGCCCGAACGCTTCTGCTCGGCCTCAACCTGCTGCCAGATGCCGGCGAATTCCTGCTCCACGAGGCTCTCGGGTAGTTCGAAGCTGTAGCGCTTGTCCAGCGCATCCAGCAGGGCGCGCTTCATCTTCTCGCCCGACATGCGATCATACTCGCCCTGAAGATTGCCGCGGATGGCGTCCTTCAGCTTCTCCAGATCCTCGAGGCCGAAGCCCTTGGCGAATTCATCGTTGAACTGGACCGCACCGGGCGCCGACACAGTCTTGACGGTGACGTCGAACACAGCGGCCTTGCCGGCCAGATTGGCCGCGCCATAGGTCTCGGGGAAGGTCACATTGACCTTGCGCTCTTCGCCAGCCTTGGCGCCAAGCAACTGATCCTCGAAGCCGGGAATGAAGGTGTTGGAGCCCAGAACCAGATCCGTATCCGTGCCCGAACCACCCTCGAAGGCCACGTCGTCGATCTTGCCGACGAAGTCGATGGTCGTCTGATCGCCGGACTGGGCCTCTTCGCCCGCCTCGCGGGGGGTGAAGCTGCGATTGCGGTCGGCGAGCCGCTGCATGGCCTCGTCCACCTCGGCGTCGGTCACCTTGAGGACCAGACGCTCCAGTTCGATATCCGCGAAGGACCCGATTTCGAACTTGGGCAGAACCTCGATGTTCACGGTGTAGGAAAGGTCGCCTTCAGCGGCGAGCGCCTTCTCGACTTCGGCCTGATCGGTCGGAAAATCGATCTTCGGCTCGTTGGCGAGGCGCAGGCCGTTATCTTCGATGATCTTGCGGTTGGTTTCCGTGACTGCGCTCTGCACCACGTCGGCCATAACGGACTTGCCGTAGACGCGCTTGAGGTAGGACACCGGCACCTTGCCGGGGCGGAAGCCGTTGATCTTCGCCTTGGTCTTCATCTCGGCCAGCTGACCATCAAGGCGAGCAGCAAGGTCCTTCGCGGGCAGCACAACTTTATACGCGCGCTTCAGGCCCTGGGAGAGGGTTTCGGTCACCTGCATCTTGGTCGCCTTCCGAATCTCGTTGACCGGGCGCCGGGCCCGGAACCTTTATTGAATGATCTCACGCTGCGCAGTGCAGGGCGCTGGTGCGGGCGAAGGGACTCGAACCCCCATGCCTCGCGGCGGTGGAACCTAAATCCACTGCGTCTACCAATTCCGCCACGCCCGCAACTGGCGCCCGCACAGGAACGCTCCCCCCAATTTTCATTGGCGGGCGCCGCTCTATAGCAATGGTTCGGCAGGGATGCAGCAAAAAAGTGTCGCAATCTGCAGAGGGCTCGGTCAAAGGCCGGGATGAGAGCCAAAAGGCGGATCGGACGGCCTCTCGCCCCTCAACACTGTCGCCACTATAAAGAAGTCCGCAATCGGAAGCTCCCCATGCCGCTCACCCGCCGCGCGCTCCTGGCCTCGGCCCTCATTCTGCCGATCCCGGCCCGCGCCCGTGCGGGCGAACCCACGCTGCTCGATCTTCGGCCGGGCGAGCTGCGCCTGGCCCCGGATCCTGCGCCGCCGACCGAGGTCTGGACCATCAACGGGGAAGTGCCCGGACCGGTTTTGCGGGTAAAGCAGGGCGATGAGGTTTTTGCTCGTCTTATCAATAACCTGAGCCAACCGATCGCGCTCCACTGGCAGGGTGTGCGGATCGTAAACGGCATGGATGGCGCGGCTGGGCTGACGCAAGCGCCTGTGGCGCCGGGCGAGCGAATGGACATCCGCTTCATAGCACCCGATGCGGGAACCTATTGGTATCGCCCCTCCGCCTTCCCCCATGCCGCCGAGCAGAAGGCGCGCGGCGTCTATGGTGCGCTGATTGTGGACGGACCGGACGAACCGCCCACCGATCTGGATTTTCTGGCCGTCATCGACGATTGGCGGCTCGACGAGCGTGGCCAGATCCAGGGTCCCTTCCCCGGCGCCGCAGATGTGAACGGCAAGGGACGCATCGGGCCGCTGGTCACTGTCAATTCCCAGGCGATTCCCCGGAGCCTGACCGCGCCGCCCGGCGCACGGGTTCGGTTGCGGATCCTGAACGCATGTTCTGCGCGTCTCATGGGTATCAGCTTCGAGAACCTGCGCCCGCTCGTTATCGGGGTCGACGGGCAGTCCTGCGAGCCCTTCGAGCCAGCCCGTATGACGCTTCCCTCGGGCCCGGGCTCCCGGTTCGACGTAATCTGCGACCTGCCGCCAGAGGGCGCTGCGGCTCCCGCCCTGACCCTTCGCACCATGGGAGTACCCGGCGGTTCGGGCGATGAACCCGCCCGCAAGCTCATCAGCTTCAACCTGGCCGGAGCGCAGCCACCAGCGCGCGGCCCAACGCGTTCGAAACAGAACCCCGCCCTGCCACCGGTCATCAGGCTTCAAAACGCCGTGCGACAGGACTTCACCATTCAGAAAAGCGAATCCCCCGACCTCAGGAAAGCGTGGACCTTCAACGGGATCGCCTCCCACGGCGCGGACGCGCCCGCCCTTTTCAACGCCAAACGCGGCCAGCCCGTAACCTTGGGCTTCATAAACAAGACCCGGGTGGACCATACGATTCACGTCCACGGCCACGCCCTGCGGGTCCTGCATCTGCTGGACGATGGCTGGGAACCCTACTGGCGTGACAGCGTGATCGTCCCGACTGGCGGAACGGTGCGCGTCGCCTTTCTGGCGGACAACCCGGGCAAATGGTTGATCGAAAGCACCATTCTCGACCACGCGATGAGCGGCCTTGCGGCATGGTTCGAGGTGAGGTGAGGCGCCAAGCTCTCACTCATAAAGGCCCCGCAACACCCCGGGCAAAGCCTCAGCCAGGTCCTCGGCGATGAGGCCTGGGCCGATGGCGTGGGCGCAGGCGCCGTGGATCCAGACGGCGGCGCAGGCAGCCTCGAACATGGGCATGCCCTGCGCCAGCAACCCGCCCACGAAACCCGCCAGCACATCGCCGGAGCCTGCTGTCGCAAGCCAGGGGGGCGCGTCAAAGGAGATGGCGGCTCGGCCGTCAGGGGAGGCGATGACACTGTCAGGCCCCTTCAGGATCAGGGTGGCGCCGCTCTCGCGCGCGGCCCTGCGGGCGCGCTCCAGCTTGCTATGAAACGGCGTTTCACAATTCTCGGAAAGCTGACGACCTGATTCAAGCAAGCGCCCTTCATAATTGAAAAGTCTTGCAAACTCCCCCTCGTGGGGAGTGAGGACCACAGGCTTTCCCGCACGCTTGATTGCTTTACCCAGCATAACCGGGTCATCCTCGAAACTGGTCAACGCATCCGCGTCCAGCACGAGGGCGCGGTCCAGCGGATCGCTTCTCAACGCCTCCAGAACAAGATCCATGGTGGCCTTGCCCACCCCTGCTCCAGGCCCCATAACGAGGGCGTTCTTGCGCTTGTCGGTCAAGATCGCAGCCATGTCGACAGCGCAGTCACAAGGGGTCAGCATGATGGCTGTCAGATGAGCGGCGTTGATAGTCAGCGCCTCTCGGGGGCTCGCCAGAGTCACCAGTCCGGCCCCTACCCGCAGAGCGGCGCGGGCGCTCAGGCGCGCGGCGCCCGTGGTCCAGGCGCCGCCGGAAAGGACCAGGGCATGACCCCGCGCATATTTGTGAGCGCCCTCGCCCGGCAGGGGCAGAAGCAGGCGCCAGAGGTCCGGCGTATCGGCGAAGGCCCTTGGACGGATCGCCGCCAGAGCCAATTCAGGGGTTCCGATGTCAGCCAGATGGGGCTGCCCGCACAGCGTCCGTCCGGGCAGGAGCAGATGCCCCGGCTTGAAGCGGAAGAAGGTGACGGTGGCCCGCGCCATGATGGCGGCGCCCCGCACTGCGCCCGTATCGCCATCAAGGCCCGAAGGCACGTCGATGGCGACCACCGGCTGCCCGCTCACCTGCGACCAGAGGTTGACCCGCTCCACCAACTCGCGCGCTTCACCCTCGAGGTCGCGCGTGAGACCTGCCCCGAAGAGCCCATCCACCACAAGCCCAACCGGTTCGAGGTCGAGGGCCGAACAGGGTTCGATGGGGCCATCCCAGCGCCTGGCGGCCTCAGCCGCGTCGCCCCGCAGGCGACCGGCCTCGCCCAGCAGGTGAACCTCGACATCACACCCACGTTCCCGCAGCAAGCGGCCCGCGATGAAGCCGTCCCCCCCATTGTTGCCGGGACCGCAGAGCACGACCACGCGCCGCCCTTGCGGCGCAAGTTCGAGGGCGCAATCGGCGACTGCGGCGCCAGCGCGTTCCATCAAAGCCATGCCGGAGACGCCTGCGGCTATGGAAAGCCGGTCGGCCTCCGCCATTTCAGAAGTGGTCAGGAGTTCCAGTTTAGTCATGGGATGATGATGGAACGGCGGCGACGAGAGCGCAATATCTGACGTTCGATGACGCAAGGACCAGCGGTGCATTGACTATGACAGTTTTTTCAAGCTGGAATCCATGATGGCTGGCGGGCGTGAAATCGAGTTGAAGTTCCTGGCGTCCTCCGCACGGCTGGAGGCGGCGCTCCGGATTCCCCAATTGGCGCCCTTGCGCGCCGCCCTGCCCCGCCTTCAGGTCTCCACCTATTTCGATACGCCCGACCAAAACATCCAGAAAGCGGGCTTCGTCCTGCGTCTGCGCGAGGTCGGTGGCGGCGTCATCCAGACCGTGAAGCAGGAAAGCGCAGGCCTTGAGCGCGGCGAATGGGAGGCCGCCCTCGACGTCCATGAGCCGGATCACCAACTTGCGGCGCAGACCCCGCTGGGCCAACTCCTCGCGGACGAGGATCTGCGCAAGGCCATCGGCCCCGCCTTCTCCACCAGGGTCAACCGTCGCACGGGTGATGTAACCTTCTCCAAAGCCGTGATCGAGGTGGCCATTGACGAGGGCGAGGTGGTGGCCGGCGAGGCGCATGCGCCGATCCTTGAAATCGAACTGGAGTTGAAGAGTGGTCCCCGGAGCGGGCTTTTCGCTCTAGCGCGCAAGCTGACACGCGCAGCGCCCGTCTCCCTCAGCCTCATCAGCAAGGGGGAGCGGGGCTATCGGCTCGCTGCAGGCGTCTGGGGCGCCCCGGTGAAGATGACCCCGCCGCCTCTCGACGCCAGAATGAGCGCGGCGGAGGCCTTCTGCGCCATCGCCCATGGCTGCTTGCGGCAGATGATGCTCAACGCTCCCGCCTTTGAGACCGGGCAGGAAGTCGAAGCGGTCCATCAAACCCGCGTCGCCATCCGTCGCCTGCGGGCGGCGATGGCCCTGTTCCGTCCCCTGATCACGGACGAGACCTTTCCCGTCCTTGCGGCGGATCTCAAATGGCTCTCGGATCATCTGGGCGTCACCCGCGACATCGACGTGCTGCTAACGGAGACCGTCCAGCCAGCCATCGCCCGGGAACCTGACGCGCCCGGCCTGGCCGAACTCGCCGCCTTCATCGCCACCCGGCAGACGGCGTCCCGCAAGATCCTGCGCGAAGCCATGGCATCCCCGCGCGGCCGCAAGCTGATGCTCGACTTGCTGCTCTGGGTTGAGGATGGCCCATGGCGACGCAAGCCCCTCTCACCCGGCGAGGATCCTGAAAGCCTCCAGAACCTGCTGGCCCGGCGCCTGCGCTCAAGCCGCAAGAAACTCGCCGCGCTCGGCGAAAATCTGGCCGCCTTGCCCGAAGCCCAGATGCATGAGGTACGGATCCGCGCCAAGAAACTGCGCTATCAGGCGGCCTTCTTCGATATGCTGGCGAGCCAGAGCAAGGGGGCGAAGCGCTTCCGCACCTTGGTGGATGCGCTGGAACGTATCCAGGAAACCCTGGGCGCAGTCCATGACGCGGAGGCGACAGCCGCCTTCCTCGAAGAGCAGGCCCGCACCGCCGTCCAGCAGGGCGCGAGCCATGATCCCCTGGTGCTCTTCGCCGCAGGACGCCTCGCCGGCGCCCATCCCGACCGGGACGCGTTGGTGGCCCGGGCCGCGCGGGCTCTTGATAAGGCTCTGGCGACAAAACCGTTCTGGACAAAGCTCTAGGCCCTACCATCACAGAGCCGGAAGGCGCACATTGACTTGCACGGAGCGGGCAAGCTAGACCATGGCTGCGTCAAAAGAGCATAAAATGAAATTCCGCACCGCGAAATACAGTCTGGGCCAGATCGTGAAACACCGGAAGTATCCCTTCCGGGGGGTTATCTTCGATATCGATCCGACTTTCGCCAATACCGAGGAATGGTGGCTCTCGATCCCCGAAGACGTGCGCCCCACCAAGGAACAGCCCTTCTACCATCTCTTCGCCGAGAACGCGGAGACGGAATATATCGCCTATGTTTCCGAGCAGAACCTGCTGCCGGACGAGACCGGCAAGCCGGTGCGCCATCCCCAGATCCCCGAAATGTTCGAGCGGACCAGCGATGGCGGCTACAAGCTGCGCTTGCGGGGGCTGAACTAGGGGCAGTCACAGGGCGTTAAGCGACCACCCCCGCCCAAGGGCCTGACCAGATCAAAAGAAAAGAGCGCCCGGTTTCCCTGGCGCTCTACAGATCTCACATCTCGCAGGCTGACCCGCCCGCGCGCCCTTACTTGGGAGCGGCGGCCGGCGCCGGGCTCTGGGACTCAAGGCGCTTGCGCTCGTCCTCGGCGCGCTTCTGCAATTCTTCCTGAAGCTGCTTCTGCTGCTCTTCGAGCACCTTGGGATCGATAGGCGCGCCGTCATAGGACTTGCCGAAGCCCGCGAGCGGCAGGGTGAAGGCGATTTCGTTGTTGAACTGATTCTTCACGAAGACGTTGAGTTGCGTCCCCTTCTTGATCTGGTCAATGGTGGCGGTGCGCACCTTGGCCTCGGCGAAGCAGCCGTTGGGGAAGCAGATCTCGAACGTGCCTTCGATGGCGGCGCCCTTGTCAATGGATACGCGAATGCCCGGGCGCAGCAGGAGCGCGGGAGGCATCAGAAGGCGGACGATCTTGTTGTCGTCGCCCTTCACGTCATACACTGCCAGCGCAAGCACGGGCGGTTGATCGGCGGCCTGACCGAAATCGCGGGTCGTGTAGCAGATTTCCTTGTTGGTCGATGGGTCCTTGCCGCAAACCTTCGTCCAGTCGGCCTGGGAGGGCTGCAAGGCGACCTGGTTAGCCGCAGGCTGGGCGGCGGGAGCGGCGGGCGCTGGCGCAGGCTGGGCCGGCTTGGCGGGAGCCGATTGAGCCGGCTTGGCGGGTGCCGTCGCCTGAGCCAAAGCCTCATGGGCGGAGGCCAGAAGGCTGGTCGCAAGCAGGACAGCGCCGATGCGCTTGATGGAAACGGGCATGCGTGTTCCTTTCAGTACGATTCCAGCGACCTGCGACAAACCGCCGATCCAGCCCCGACGATGCGGGCGACCTCACGGCGCCCCGCTCTCATCAGACCCGACATGGCAGGGTCCGCTCTTCACCCTCTAATGAGGCGACATGTTGACCGCGCCGTCTTATCTGCTTCGGAAGCCTTTTTCCAGCGGTTCAAGCGCTCAACACACCCAAATCGAAAGACAAAGTCGCCACGATGACGCCGCATCTGCATTTCTTTAGTCTGCCCCCATGAAAGAACAAGCGATTCGCCTCCTCGCCGGGCTTCTTCTGGCGTTTTTCGCGACCACCGCCGGCTCGGCGCTGGCGGGAGAACCCGCCCATGGAATCGCCATGCATGGCGAACCGGCGCTGCCCGCCGACTTCACCCACCTGCCCTACGCCAACCCCGACGCGCCCAAGGGCGGGCGCCTCGTGATTGGCGCCCAGGGCGCCTTCGACAGCCTCAACCCCTTCAATCTGAAGGCGGGCTCCACCGCCCAGGGGCTCAATGGCAATATTTTTCAGGCGCTCATGGCGCGCAACCTGGACGAGCCCTTCGCCCTCTACGGCCAGATCGCCCAGACCATCGAGACCGACGCCGACCGCTCCCATGTGACCTTCCGCCTTGATCCGCGCGCCCGCTTTTCCGATGGAACGCCCATCACGTCAGGGGATGTGCGCTTCACCTTCGATCTGCTCAAGAGCAAGGGCCGACCGCAATATCGCTCCGCCTTCTCCCTCGTGAAAGCCATGGAGACCCCCGACGACCTGACCGTGCGCTATGATCTGACCGGCGCAGGCGATCTGGAACTGCCGCTGATCCTCGCGCTGATGCCGGTCCTGTCGCAAAAGAACACGGATGTGGAGCGGTTCAGCGAAACCAGCCTGACCATCCCCGTGGGCACCGGCCCCTATGTCATCGCCGCCATGGAGCCGGGCCAGAGCCTGACCCTCAAGCGCAATCCCGACTATTGGGCGAAGGATCTGCCCACCAGCAAGGGCCTCTATAATTTCGACGAGATCCGCATCGAATATTTCCGCGACGC
>CANCSY010000081.1 GCA_947380915.1 Beijerinckiaceae bacterium | reverse complement strand
CTCGCCATAGGCGCGGCGCTGGGCCTGCCCAACCCCGCCCCCTTCTCCCTCGACGAGGACGCCCACGCCGCCGCCCCCGGCCTGCCCGCAGGCGGCGCGACGGTCTTCGACATCCCCAACAACCACCTGTCCTATGCGGGCACATGGTTCGGGCTGGCGGGGACGCTGGCGGGGGTGTTCGGGTATTTCATGTGGAGGAGGAGGCGGGGTTAGGGGCGCCGCCCCTTATACGTCACCATCGCCACCGCCAGCACCACCAGCGCCATGCCCCCCAGCGAGAGCGGGTCCAGCGTTTCGTGGAACAGGGCCCAGGCGATCACCGCCGTGGTCGGGGGCACCAGGAAGAACAGGCTCGCCACTTCCGCCGCCGCTCCCCGGCGAATCAGCACATACATGGCCGAGATGGCGCCGATGGAGAGCACCAGGCACAGCCAGCCCAGCGCCAGCAGGAAATCCACAGTCCAATCGACGCGAAATCCTTCAAGAAAAATCGCCAGCGGCAGGGTCACGATGGCCGAGGCGACGAACTGGACCACCGATCCGCTGCGCAGGTCCATGAAGGAGCAATAGCGTTTCTGGATCAGCGTGCCCGCCGTGATCGAGAACATGGCGAAGATGGCGAGGCCCATGCCCAGCGGCGTACCCATGCCAAGCCCCAGCTTGGTGCGCACCACCAGCGCCACCCCCGCCAGCCCCATGGCGAGGCCGATCCATTGGCGCCGCGTGACGATCTCGCCCAGCAAGGGCCCGGCCAGAGCCGCCGTCAGCACGGGCTGCAGCCCCACCACCAGCGCAATGACCCCCGCCTCGACCCCCACCGAAAGCGCGGCGAAGACCCCGCCCAGATAGCCCGCATGGACGAAAAGACCGGAAAGCGCGATGGGCGTGATCTCGCCGCGCCTTGGCCATGGCGCCTTTGTCAGCAGCGCCACGCCGGTCAGCAAGAAGATCACGATGAGATAACGGATGCTCAGAAAGGTGAAGGGCCCCGCATGGGGCATGCCGTATTTGCCCGCCACGAAGCCCGTCGACCACAGGAAGACGAAAACGGCGGGCAGGGTCTTGAGCCACAGGCTGGCGCCGGATCCCCTGTCCTGGCTGGACGGCGCCTCTGTCTGCTGCCCCATGATGCCCCCGATGACGATATCCAGACCCTGCATAAACCATGGCTGCGGCTTTCGCCATTGGCGGCGCGTCCATGGGGACTCTGTGCGCGGCCCCGTTTTGTGCTAGACCCCTGCCCATTGCAGCCCATCAGCAGGATCCAGCGTGCGCTATCTCTCGACCCGTGGCGAAGCTTCCACCCTCTCCTTCACCGACGCCCTTCTGGCCGGGCTCGCCCGCGACGGCGGGCTCTATGTGCCGGAAAGCTATCCGACCCTCGACGCAGCGACCATCGCAGGCTTCGCCGGGCGCCCCTATGCGCAGGTGGCGCAAGAGGTCATCGGCCCCTTCATGGGCGGGGAGATCGCGGCGGACGCCTTCACGTCCATGCTGGAGGCCTCCTACGCCACCTTCCGCCATCCGGCGGTGACGCCGCTGGCTCAGATCGGCGACAATCTCTTCGTGCTGGAACTGTTCCACGGGCCCACCCTCGCCTTCAAGGACGTGGCCATGCAGCTGCTCGGCCGCATGATGGACCATGCGCTGAAAGCCAAGGGGCAGCGCGCCACCATCGTGGGCGCCACCTCCGGCGACACCGGCGCAGCCGCCATCGAGGCCTTCTCCGGGCTCGAGCAGGTGGATGTCTTCATCATGTATCCGCACGGGCGCGTCTCGGACGTGCAGCGCCGCCAGATGACCACGGTGGAGGCGCCGAACATTCACGCCATCGCGCTGGAAGGCACTTTCGATGATTGCCAGGCGATCCTGAAGGGCCTCTTCAACAATCACGGCTTCCGCGATGGTTTGCGCCTCTCGGGCGTCAATTCCATCAACTGGGCGCGGGTGGTGGCGCAGACGGTCTATTATTTCACCAGCGCCGCCGTGCTGGGCGGGCCGCACCGCAAGGTGTCCTATACGGTTCCCACCGGCAATTTCGGCGACATTCTGGCGGGCTATATCGCCAAGCAGATGGGCCTGCCCATCGACCGGCTCATCATCGCCACCAACGAGAACGACATTCTGGCCCGCACCCTCGACAGCGGCGCCTATGAGGTGAAGGGCGTCCACGCGACCTCCTCGCCCTCCATGGATATTCAGGTCTCCTCCAATTTCGAGCGCCTGCTGTTCGACGCCTATGGGCGCGACGCCGGCGCCATTCGCGGCCTCATGGGCGCGCAGGCGCAGGGCGGACGCTTCTCCATCGACGCGGCGCCCCTGGCGAAGATCCGCAGCGAGTTCGACGCCCTGCGCACGGGCGAGACCGGCACCGCCAAGGAGATCGCCCGCGTCTACAAGGAGGCGGGCTATCTGCTCGACCCCCATACCGCCGTGGCGGTCCACGGCGCCCGAAAGGCGCTGGCCAAGGCGCCCCATGTGCCCATGGTGGCGCTGGGCACGGCCCATCCCGCGAAATTCGGCGACGCGGTCTTTGCGGCTACGGGCGTGCGCCCGCCCCTGCCCGCCCATCTGGAGGGGCTGATGGAGCGCAAGGAGCATTTCACCGTGCTGCCGAACGATCAGGCGGCCATCGAACATTTTGTCCGACAGCGCGCCCGCGCGGCTGGAAACGGAGCCTGATGAGCGTCGAAATCACCACCCTGCCCTCGGGCCTGCGGATCGTCACCCACGCCATGCGCGAGATCGAGACGGTGTCGCTGGGCGTCTGGCTGGGGGCTGGCGCGCGCAATGAGGCGGAGGCCGAACATGGCATCTCCCATCTGCTCGAACATATGGCCTTCAAGGGCACGGGTCGGCGCAGCGCGCGGGCCATAGCCGAGGAGATCGAGAGCGCGGGCGGCGACCTCAACGCGGCCACCAGCGTGGAATACACCTCCTATCAGGCGCGCCTCCTGGCGGAAGACAGCGGCATGGCGCTGGACATCCTCTCGGACATTCTCACCGACAGCGCCTTTGATCCGGCCGAACTGGAGCGGGAAAAGGGCGTCATCGTGCAGGAGATCGGCGAGGCCCATGATACGCCCGACGATCTCGTGTTCGATCTCTTCAACGACGCCGCCTATCCCCACCAGCCCATCGGGCGCCCGATTCTGGGTACGCCCGAGCGGGTGGCGAGCTTCGACGCGCCCGCGCTTCGCGCCTATCTCGCCCGGCACTATGGAACCCCCAACGCTATCGTTGCGGCCTCCGGCGCGCTGGAGCATCAGCGCATCGTCGATGAAGTCGCCGCCCGCTTCGAGGGCCTGCCGCGCCTTGTGAGCACCAGCGAGCCCGCCCGCTACCTGGGCGGCGAATTGCGCAAGAAGCGCAAGCTGGAGCAGACCCATGTGGTGATCGGCTTCGAGAGCGCCTCCTACAACGATCCCATGACCTATGCGGCCCATGTCTTCGCCAATGCGGTGGGCGGGGGCATGTCGTCGCGACTGTTTCAGGAGGTGCGCGAGAATCGCGGCCTCGCCTATTCCATCTACTCCTTCCACTGGGGCTATGCGGACACCGGCCTTTTCGGCTTCTACGCGGCGGCCTCCCATCGCGACGTGCCCGAACTCGTCAAGGTGTCGCTCGACTGCATCGCAGGCGCCGCCCAGAGCCTCACCCACGAGGAGATGCAGCGGGCCAAGGCCCAGGCCAAGGTCTCCCTGCTGACCGCCCTCGAATCACCCGCCGCCCGCGCCGACCAGATCGCCCGCCAGATGCTCGCCCTCGGGCGGTTGGTGAGCCGCGCCGAGATGATCGCGCAGATCGACGCGCTGACCCTCGAGGATGTGCGCGGCGCGGGCCTCGCCGCCCTGCGCACGCCCCCGACGGTGGCCGTGGTCGGGGATGCGGGCAAGGCGCCCAGCCCGGACAAGGTGGCGCAAAGCCTCGCTTTTCTCTAGAGTTACCAAATGGCTCTCTTCCGGCTCGGCCCCTCCACGGACAATGCGCATTTCATCAAGGGCGACGGGATCTACCTTCGCCCCGGGGAAATGCGCGATTTCGACCAATGGCGCTGGGTGCGGGAGTTCAGCCGGGATTTTCTGATCCCCTGGGAGCCAACCTGGGGCAAGGACGACCTCACCCGCAGCGCCTTCCGCGCCAGGCTGCGCCGCCACGGGGATGAGATAAACCGCGACGACGCCTATCCTTTTTTCATTTTCCGCGCGCGGGACGATGTGCTGATGGGCGGGCTGACCCTGGGCCAGGTGCGCCGGGGTGTCGCCCAATGCGCGACCCTGGGCTACTGGATGGGCAAGCCCCATGCGGGCAAGGGCCACATGGCCAAGGCCGTGCGCGCGGCGACCGGCTTCGCCTTCGAAACCCTGCGCCTGCACCGGCTGGAAGCGGCCTGCCTACCCCACAACACCGCCTCCATGCGCCTGCTGGAGGGGGTCGGCTTCACCCGCGAGGGCTATGCCCGGGCCTATCTGAAAATCAACGGGGTCTGGCAGGATCATGTTCTGTATGGGCTTCTGGAGCAGGATCCTGTGCGTCCAAGCCTTCCACGCTGAGCCCGCAGCTTGTCTGGACCCGTGTCAGCCTATACCAATCACATTTCCGACACGGTCGGGGTTCAGGTCAAACCATTCCCTGGATCGGGGAGCCCCGCTGACTTTCAGGTACCAGTGCGCCGCATTCTGTATCTCATCCTCGCGCTCGCCACGCTCATCGGCGCCTCGCTGCCAGTGGCGGCGGTGGAATCCGTGCGCGTGCCGCTGGACGCCCAGGCGATCGACCTGACCAATGCGGTGGAGCGCAACGATTCCCAGGGCGACCGCCTGCAAGTCTCCACCGCGCCCGGCTCCGACGGCATCGTGCGCCGCATCGAGGTGAGCGCCCGCGAGGCCGGCACCAAGCCCGCCTGGATCGTCTTCGCCTTGACCAACGACACCGAGGAGCAGATCGAGCGTCTGATCGTGGCGCCGTTTTTTCGACTGGTGGGCTCGGGCGTCATCGCGCCTGATCTTGGCGCCTCGCGCGTGTCAGCCATCACCGCCAGCCAGGGCTTTCCGCCCGAGCGCGAGGAGAGCGGCGACGCAGACGTGTTCCGCCTGACGCTGGATCCCGGCACGACCATCACCTATGTGGCGGAGCTGCGCACCCCCAACCTGCCACAGCTCTATCTGTGGGAGCCGGACGCCTACAAGGACAAGGTGACGAGCCTGACCCTCTACAAGGGCATCGTCATCGGCATTGCGGGCTTGCTGGCCCTGTTCCTCACCATCGTCTTCGTGGTGAAGGGCGCGGTGATCTTTCCCGCAGCGGCGGCGCTGGCGTGGGCGGTGCTGGTCTATGTCTGCATCGACTTCGGCTTCTGGCAGAAGATTCTGGGCTCCAGCGGCGCCAGCGATCAGATCTGGCGCGCCAGCGCCGAGACCTTTCTGGCCGCCACCCTCTCGGTCTTCCTCTTCGCCTATCTCAATCTCAGCCGCTGGCATGTGCGCGCCTCCCATGTGGTCATCGGCTGGCTGGCGCTGCTCACCATTCTGGCTGGCATCGCCATCTATGATCCGCCTGTCGCAGCGGGCGTGGCGCGCATTTCGCTGGCCACAGTGGCCATCGTTGGCTTCATCCTGGTGATCTATCTGGCCCTGCACGGCATCGACCGCGCGGTGATGCTGATCCCCACATGGTTCTTGCTGTTCATGTGGGTCTGCGCAGCCGCCTTCACCGTGACCGGCTATCTGACCAATG
Source organism: Beijerinckiaceae bacterium (assembly GCA_947380915.1). The sequence goes on along the minus strand of CANCSY010000081.1, from coordinate 5,873 downwards.
ACCTCGTTTCGCCCGCCCTTGTGGGTGGACTGGTGCTGATCGTGATGCTGATCGGCTTCACCGTGATGCAGAACGCCTTCGCGGCGGGGGGCCTCGCCCAGGGCGCGGTCTCCGACGTGGAGCGCAAGGCGCTGGCGCTCACGGGCTCGGGCGACATCGTGTTCGACTGGGATGTGACCGCCGATCATATCCACATCAGCATCGAGGCCGAGCAGGCGCTGGGCATGGAGCCGGGCAAGCTCGACGGCCCCGCCTCCGGCTGGTTCGACGTTCTGCACCCCTTCGACCGCGACCGCTACAGCGCCTGCCTCGACACGGTGCTGGAGCAGAGGCGCGGCCGCATCCACCTCGAATTCCGCCTGCGCGGCGACGATGGCCATTATCTCTGGTTCATCCTGAAGGCGCGGCCCGTGGTGGGCGCCGATGGCGAGGTGATCCGCGTGGTGGGCACGCTCGCCGACATCACCGAAGGCAAGGTCTCCGAAGAGCGTATGCTGCACGACGCCGTGCATGACAATCTGACCGGCCTGCCCAATCGCGAGCTGTTCTTCGACCGGCTGAATGTCGCCATCCGCAACGCCCGCGCCACCGGCCTGCAGCGCCCTTCGGTCATCGCCATCGACCTCGACCGCTTTCGCAACATCAATGACGCGGCGGGGCTGGCGGCGGGCGATTCGGTGCTGCTGACCTCCGCACGGCGGCTCGGGCGCATGCTCAATCCACAGGATACGCTGGCGCGCATCTCCAGCGATCAGTTCGCCGTGATGATCCTCTCGGAAAGCGGCTCCACCGCCGTCACAGCCCTCGCCGACCGGATCCGCAAGACAGTCGCCATGCCCGTCACCTTCAACGACCGCGAGATCGTGCTCTCGGTGTCGGTAGGCCTGGCGCTGGGCGATCCCCAGCAAAACCCCAAGCCCGAGGACATGTTGCGGGAAGCCGAGATCGCCCTGGCCTTCGCCAAGCGCAATGGCGGCAACCGCATCGAGACCTTCAAAACCAGCATGATCGCCCAACGCTCTGACCGACTGGCCATGGAGGCGGATCTGCGCCGGGCGCTGGAGCGAAACGAAATCAGCGTCTTCTTCCAGCCCATCGTGCGGCTGCAAGATCGCACCATAGCCGGATTCGAGAGCCAGTTGCGCTGGAACCATCCTCGTCTTGGCCGCCTCGCGCCCGCCGACTTCGTACCCCTGGCGGAAGAGACAGGGCTGATCGGGGATCTGGGGATTTTCGCGCTGGAACGGGCCGCGCGGGAGCTTGCGGCCTGGCAACAGGCGCTCAACGTGGATCCGCCGATCTATGTGACCGTGCGAATCCCTTCGCGCCTCCTGCTGCGCCACGACCTGATCGCTGATGTGAAGTCGGTTCTGACGCGCTCGGGCGTCAGCCGGGGCTCGCTGAAGCTCGAGATTCCCGAATATCTGATGATAGAAAACCCCGAACATTCCGCCCAGTTGCTGGTGCGCTTGCGCGAACTGGGGGCGGGACTGGTGCTGGGCGAATTCGGCTCGGGTTACTCCTCCCTGTCTTATCTCCAGCGCTTCGCCTTCGACACGATCAAGATAGACCGCTCCTTCGTGCAGCAGACCGCGAAGGGCTCACGCCCGCGGATGCTGCGCTCCATGGTCGCCATGGCGCTCGACAACGACATGGACGTGATTGCGGAGGGCGCCGAGAGCGAGAGCGACGTGATCGAACTCTACCAGATCGGCTGCGCCTATGGACAAGGCCCCATCTTCGGCCAGAACATCACGCCGGTGGAGGCTCGCAAGCTGATGGGCGCCTCGACGGATGTGGCGGCCTGATCCAGCCCTGAGCCAAAGACTCAGGCGTGGCCGGCGTCATTCACCAGCATGGCCGGATCAATGCCGATCTTGCGCATGGCCCGGCCATATTTGGCGTCAAGATCAGCGCCAAAGACCAGATCCGCATCCGCCTCGCAGCTCAGCCAGCCATTCTGCTGGATTTCCTTCTCCAGCTGGCCGGGCGACCAGCCCGCATAGCCCAGCGCCAGCACAGCCTGATAGGGTCCCGCCCCCTGGGCGATGGCGCGCAGGATGTCGACGGTCGCGGTGAGCGAAACGGTCTTGTCGATGGGCATGGTCGTGTCGGCGACATGATAATCGGAGGAATGCAGCACAAAACCGCGCTGCGTCTCCACCGGACCGCCCTTGAGAACCTGCATGCCATCGGCCCGCTGGGGCAGGCGGATCACATCCTGCTCGTTGATAACCTCAAGCTGGACAAGAAGATCGGAAAACTTGATCCGCTTCGCCCGCTGGTTGACGACGATCCCCATGGCCCCTTCCTTGGAATGGGCGCAAAGATAGATCACGGATCTGGCGAAGCGTTGGTCCACCATGCCGGGCATGGCGACAAGGACCTGACCTTCGAGATAGCCGCGCCGTTTCCGACTGGACCTGATCTTGTCGAGACTCATGGAGTTCATGCTATGCCTTCGTCGCGGCGGCGCCAAGGATTGGTTGTCGCCAACCTTTCACAGGATCGTTTCTGGCGGCTCAACAGGCGATGGGGTACAAGCGTTCCATGTCCGGATTGATGGCGTCACCCCCCTCCCCAGCACTCAGCCTGAAGGCGCTTATCCCTTTGATTTGCGCCGCCCTTCTCGGTTTCCTCGCCTTCGCGGGGATGGACAGTGCGCAGGCGCAGGCCTCACCCTGGGCGCCGGGCGAAAAATCGCAGGCGCGACTGCTGGCCGCAGGCGGCCTCGACAAGGGACGCTATATCGCGGGGGTCGAGATCAAGCTCGCGCCCAATACGCTCACCTATTGGAAACTGCCGGGGGATGCAGGCGTGCCGCCGGTCTTCTCCTTCGAAGGCTCCATCAATGTGAAGGCCATGAAGGCGCTCTATCCTGCGCCGCGCCGCTACGCCGAAGCCAGCGGCGAGGCCTTCGGCTATCGCGACGAGGTGCTGTTTCCCCTGCTGGTGACGCCGGTTGACCCGGCAAAACCCGTCACCCTCGCACTCAAGCTGGACTATGCGACCTGCGAGAAGATCTGCATTCCCGCCCAGGCCATGCTGCATCTGGACCTTGCGCCCGGCGCGCGTGCGAGCGAAGAGGCGAAACTGCTCGGCGACTGGCTCGCGCGCACGCCCCGCCCCACCGGCGACCCCGCCGCGCCCAAGCCGGTCCTGACACGCGCCGACAAACCTGACGCCTGGCATGTGCGCTTCGCCGGGCAGGCGCCCGCTGATGTCTTCGCCGAAGGACCGGACGACTGGTTCTTCGACACAAAACGCGCCGCCGACGGCTTCGACCTCATCCTGGCCCAGAAGCCCGCGGACGCCCCCGCCGGGCCAGTCGAGCTTGTTCTGACCATGGTTTCGGGCGACCGCGCCTTCGAAGCCAGAACGCCCCTCGACGTTGGGCGGGCGAAGCCCTAAAACAGGCGCGATGCATCATTTGATGGACCAGCATCAAGGTAGAGGGAGAGCATTCATGATCAAGGTTGGCGACCATTTTCCGCAGGTGACGTTCACGGTGATGACAAGCGATGGCCCCAAGCCCCGCACCTCGGACGAGATTTTCAAGGGCAAGAAAGTGGTGCTGTTCGGCCTTCCCGGCGCGTTCACCCCCACCTGCCACCGCAACCACCTGCCCGGCTATCGCGACAACTACGATGCGCTGAAGGCCAAGGGCGTCGACACGGTCGCCGTCACCGCCGTCAACGACGTCTTCGTGATGGGCGCCTGGCGCGACGCCACCAACTGCGGCGACAAGGTTGAGTTTCTGGCCGACGGCAGCGCGAAATTCGCAGAGGCGGCGGGCCTGGGCCTCGACCTCACCGAGCGCGGCCTTGGCATGCGCATGCGCCGTTTCTCCATGCTCGTCGTGGACGGCGTGGTGAAGACCATGAACCTCGAAGAAGGCACAGGCGCAGAAGCCTCCGGCGCCGCCGCGATGCTCGAGCAGGTCTGAGCATTCCGCTTAAGTATTTGAAATAAAGCGCAACTTTATACCCTCCCCCTCGTGGGGAGGGTCGGCCGCGTCAGCGGACGGGGTGGGGGGCGCGCGCGGCTGATCGTGAGCGCCTCTTCATCCTACCGCCCGCCCCGCTTGAACGGCGCCATGCCCTCGCGGGCCAGTTCATCCGCGCGCTCGTTGAGATCATGGCCAGCATGGCCCTTCACCCAATGCCATTCGACGTTGTGGCGGCCAGTCGCCTCATCGAGGCGCTTCCATAGTTCCACATTCTTGACCGGCTTTTTCGCCGAGGTCATCCAGCCATTGCGCTTCCAGCCGTGGATCCAGCCCATGACGCCGTCGCGCACATAGGTGGAGTCGGTGAAGATATCCACATCGCAGGGGCGCTTGAGGGTCTCCAGCGCCGTGATGGCGGCCATCAGCTCCATGCGGTTGTTGGTCGTCAGCGGCTCGCCGCCGGACATTTCCCGCACATGCTCGTCCCACGAGAGGATGCAGCCCCAGCCGCCCGGCCCCGGATTGCCCGAGCAGGCGCCATCCGTATAGGCGACGACGCGGCGGCTCATCGGGCCAGCCCATAGTCGCGCGCCTGCTCCACACGCTGGTGGAAGCGCAGTTTCTTCAGATATTCCATGGGGTCTTTGGGCTTCACCAGAGCGCCCGGCGCGCGGTTCAGCCAATCCACCGACCGCGTCAGCAAGAAGCGCAGGGCCGCGCCGCGCGCCAGCATGGGCAGCGCCGCCGCCTCGTCCTCGCGCAGCAGGCGCACGCGCTCATACCCGTTCAGCAGCGCCATGCCCTTGGTGATATTGAAGGAAGCGTCCTGCTCGAAGCACCAGGCGTTGAGGCAGATCGCCAGATCATAGGCGAAGGCGTCCGTGCAGGCGAAATAGAAGTCGATCAGCCCCGACAATTCCCCCGACAGGAAGAACACATTATCGGGAAAGAGATCCGCATGGATCACGCCCTCGGGCAGACCCCTGGGCCAGCAGCCTTCCAGATGCGCCAATTCCTGCGCGATGACATCGCCCAGCCCCGGCGTGATCTCGTCGGCGCGGCTTCCCACCGCCTGCAACAGCGGCGGCCAGCCCTGCACGGAGAGGGCGTTGGGGCGCTTGCCCACAAAATCCGCGCCTGCCAGATGCAGCTTGCCCAGGGCCTCGCCCACCATGGCGCATTGGCGCGCATCGGGACGGCGCACCCACATGCCATCAAGGAAGGTCACGATGACGGCGGGACGGCCAGCAAGACGTCCCAGCGCGGCGCCTGCGCGATTCTTCACCGGCTGCGGGCAGGTGATGCCGCGCGTGCTCAGATGCTCCATCAGGCCAAGGAAGAAGGGCAGATCCGACTCCACCACCCGCTTCTCGTAGAGGGTGAGAATGAAGAAGCCCGCATCCGTATGCATGAGATAGTTGGAGTTCTCGACCCCCTCGGCGATGCCCTTCAAGGAGAGCACGGAACCGATGTCATAGGCCGCGACGAAGGCCGCGAGTTCCTCGTCGGTGACTTCGGTGTAAACGGCCATGGGGAGCGATTCCTTGGGAGGCGCCGCTTTGCGGGCCTTGCGGGTTCGTGTTAGCGAGCGGTCGGGCCTGCGTCAAACCGGCGTGGGCCGCCCCCGCCGCTTGCCCCATGTTCTCCCCATCATGCTCATCGCGCTGCTTCCCCCCTGGCTCTGGGCCGTCTTCACGGTCATCGCCGCCGGCGCCCAGACCGCGCGCAATGTCATGCAGCGCGATCTCGTGGCGAGCGTGGGGACCCAGGGCGCGACCTATGTGCGCTTTCTCTTCGGCCTGCCCTTCGCCCTGCTGTTTCTGGGCGCGCAGCTGCTGCTGATCGACGCGCCCCTGCCGATCCCCGGCCTGCATGCGCTGGGCTGGGCGGCCGTGGGCGCCCTCATGCAGACCATGGCCACCGC
>CANCSY010000080.1 GCA_947380915.1 Beijerinckiaceae bacterium | reverse complement strand
CAGGGCCTGCGCCATCCCGCGCGGCTCCGGCTGCGCTCGGCCGTCCATCATCTGGACCGCACGGGCCTGCGGGCCGTGCCGATCATCGCGCTGATGTGCTTCCTCATCGGCTGCATTCTGGCGCAGCAGGGCTTCTTCCATTTCCAGCGCTTCGGCGCGACGGACTATGTGGTGGATCTCGTGACCATTCTGGTGCTGCGCGAGATCGGCGTTCTGCTTGTCACCATCATGGTCGCCGGGCGCTCGGGCAGCGCCTATACGGCGGAGATCGGCTCCATGAAGATGCGCGAGGAAATCGACGCCCTGCGCACCATGGGCCTTGATCCCATCGAATACCTGATCCTGCCGCGCATCCTCGCGCTGATCGTCGCCGCGCCCCTGCTGACGGTCATAGGCAATGCTGCGGCGCTCTATGGGGCGGGGGTGGTGGCCTGGATCTATGGCGACATGAGCCCCGCCGTCTATATCGAGCGCCTTCACGAGGCCGCCTCCCACATTGATCTGGAGGTCGGCCTCATCAAGGCGCCGGTCATGGCCTTCGTGATTGGCGCGGTGGCGGCGCTGGAGGGCATGAAGGTGCAGGGCAGCGCGGAGTCCCTGGGGCTGGGCGCCACCGCCTCCGTGGTGCGCTCGATCTTTTTCGTCATCGTGCTCGACGGCATTTTCGCTGTCCTCTTCGCCGCCGTGGGGATGTGACCTATGGAGGCGGATGAAGTCATCACCGTGAGCGATCTTCGGGTGACGCTCGCGGGGCATGAGGTCGTGCGCGGCCTTTCCTTCAACGTGCGGCGCGGGGAGATCGTGGGGCTGGTGGGCGCCTCGGGCTCGGGCAAGACGGTGCTGCTGCGCACCATGCTGGGCCTGCTGCCCAAGACCTCGGGAACCGTCGAGATCATGGGTGTGCGGCTCGAGCAGGCGACCCCTGCGGAGTCCCGGCGCATAGGCGGGCGCTGCGGCATGATGTTTCAGCAAGGTGCGCTCTTCTCCTCCCTGACCCTGCGGGAGAATGTGGAGTTTCCCATGCGCGAATATCTCGATGGCTCAGACGCCATGTATGGGGATGTGGCGCTGGCCAAGCTCGCCATGGTGGGCCTGAGCGTGGAGGACGCGGACAAGCTGCCCTCGGAAATCTCCGGCGGCATGACCAAGCGCGTCGCCATCGCCCGCGCGCTGGCGCTGGACCCGGACATTCTCTTCCTCGACGAGCCGACCTCCGGCCTCGACCCCATCGCCGCCGGCGAAATCGACCGGTTGATCCGCACCCTGCAGCGGGTGCTGAACCTGACGGTCTTCATGGTGACCCATGATCTCAATTCCCTGAAATCCGTCTGCACCCGCATTCTGGCGCTCTATGACGGGCGCATCATCGCGCAGGGGCCGATGCACGACATTCTCGCCTTCGATCACCCGTGGCTGCGCGCCTATTTCAGGGGCGAGCGGGGCAGGGCGGCGCAACTGGCCTAGGAGCCGCTTATGGAGCCACGCGTCCGCTACATCATCGTTGGCCTCTTCGCGCTGCTCACGGGGCTTGCGGGGCTGGGCTTCATTCTTTGGATTCAGAATAAGGGGAGCCTGCGCGGGCGCAGCGAACTCATCGTGCGTTTCGAGAGTTCAGCGCCGGGCCTGCGTACCGGGGCGCCCGTGACCTTCAATGGCGTGCGCGTGGGCGAGGTGCGGCGCCTCGCTTTCGACAAGACCAATCTGAATGCCGTGGACGCCCATCTGGCCATAGACCGCGATGCGCCCATCACCGCCGCCACCCAGGCCACGCTGGAGGCGCAGGGTTTGCTGGGGGCGGTCTATGTGTCGTTGGCGGGGGGCGATCTGGACAAGCCGCTGGACCGCGCGAAGGGGGCGCCGGTGATCGTGGCGCAGGGGGCGACCTCGCTCTCGCAACAGGCGCGCGAGGCGCTGGACGCGGTGAAGTCGATGGTGACTGAGAACGCCGCGCCGTTTCACGACATCGTCATCAACGCGCAAAGCTTCGCCGCCGCCCTGGGGCGCAATTCCGACCGGGTCGACAGCATCCTGCAGGGGCTCGACCGCAGCCTTGGCGGCTCCGACAAGGAGGCCAAGCCTGCGCTTTATGATCTGGCGGCGCCCGCCGTGAGCGTCGATCTTTCGGATCTGCCGGAAGCGGCGCTTGTGGTCGCCGATCCCACAACGGTCGCCTCGCTGGACACGCAGCGCCTCATTATAAAAACTGCGCAGGGGCAATTGGCGCCGCAAGCGGTGCAATGGCCGGACACGATCCCCAAGCTCGTGCAAAAGCGCGTGCTGCAAAGTCTCGACAAGGCGGGCTATCGCTTCGCCACCGGGCCTAACGATACGCCGACGCCGGATTATCAACTGCTGCTCGACATCGCCGCCTTTCAGATCACCGATGCGACGCAGCCCATGGCCGAAGTGACGCTTGCAGTGCGTCTTGTTGGCGCTGACGGCAAGGTGATCGAGCGCAGCGTGATCGAGGGCCGCGCGCCTGCTGCGTCAACGGGGCCTGAGCCAGCTGTCGCCGCCATGAACGCGGCTTTCGGCACGGCGATGGATGCGCTTCTGACCTGGTGCAAGGCCGCTCTGCCGGCGAAGTGATGGCGCGCCGCTTGACTGGTCAAGGCGCAGCCGCGATAGACAGCCGCCGCGTAGTGGCGGCGCATCGGGGATGACAATGAACCGCAAATCCTTCCTTTCCGGCCTTCTGGCCCTGGGCCTCACCTTGAGCATGAGCGTCAGCGCGCGCGCGCAGGACGCCGCCGCGTTCTATAAAGGCAAGACGGTCCATTTCGTCGTGGGTCTGGGCGTGGGCGGCGGCTTTGACGCCTATGCCCGCATGATCGCGCCCTATCTGGGCCAGGAGCTCGGCGCCAATGTGGTGGTGGACAATCTGCCGGGCGCCGGCGGCCTGCTGGCGCTGAACCAGATCTACAGCGGACAGGCCGATGGCCTGCGCCTGCTCATCGTCAACGGCACGCCTGCCGGATTGGGGCAACTGATCGAGCAGGACAATATCCGCTACGATCTCGCCAAGTTCGATCATCTGGGCGTCATCAGCGCCTATCCCTGGATCTGGCTGGCCAGCAAGCAATCGGGCATCAAGACGGTGGCCGACGCCTTGCAGCCTGGCCGCAAGATCCGCTGGGGCGGCACCGGCCCCAGCGATGGCCCGGCCGACGGCGCCGCCATCACCTGCGAAGCCCTGAAGATGGATTGCCAGACCATTCTTGGCTATCGCAGCAGCGGCGAGATCGCGCTGGCCATGGAGCGCGGCGAGCTGGACGGGCTCTATGTCTCCGACAGCTCCGCCGCCAACTATGCACAGGCCGGGCAGGTGAACCCGGTCGCCTCCATGGCGCGGGTGCGCTCCGCGCTTCTGCCCAATGTGCCCACGGTCTACGAGCAGGCCAAGCTGACGCCGGACCAGGAATGGTGGTTCGACTTCCGCGCCAATCTGAACGATCTCGGCCGCATCCTCGTGACCTCGCCCGGCACTCCGCCTGAGCGTCTGGCCTTCCTGCGTGATGCGGTTCGCCGGGCGCTCAGCAACCCCGCTTTGATCGCCGAAGGCGAAAAGTCCCAGCGCTTCGTCGCCTATCAGCCGCCGGAGAAGGCGCTGGAGATCACGCTCAAGGTTCTCAGCGCCGTGTCTGCGGAGCAGAAGAAGCGCATCCGCGAGGCCGTGTTCGGGCGTTAAGGTTTGATGATTTGAAAGACCGCAGGGGCAGGGCGTCCCTGCGGTTTTAATACAGGTTAAAGTTATTGATGAATGCGAATGGTGAATTTTCGAGAGTGCGCTTTTCGCGCGGCTTTCGAGCATTAAGATTAATCGCGCGACGCTCTGCGGGCCTGGCTTTCACCGCAAGCATTTTGGGCCTGACGCCTTCGGAAATTTTTGTTAACAGGCGCTGAAAACGCCTGCGCCGCAGGAATTTCTGCGATTTTAATATTTGCTTGCGCAATCCCTCGAACGATCCTGCCTACATCTTTTGCGCAACTTTTTCCGCCATCTGCGATGTCGCGCATCGATTGTGGTATGTTGACAGTCAGGGGCGCGAATGTTTCTATTTTTGCATAGAACGACAACTCTTCCCCCGTTCCGTTTCTGACCATTGCGCTGGTTCATTTTTCCAGCAGCGCAAACTTGCACCCGTCGATTCATGTCTGCGAGCCGAGTGGTGTCCTGGGTCTGGCGCGAGGTGGGTCATGTCTGTTGTGCAAATTGCGACGCGGGTTGTCGATCCGAAGATTCTGGGCTGTCGCAACTGCCCGTTGATGTCCAATCCGTCGGCGAGCCCGGATCTTGCGCTCATCGAGTCTTTCAAGGTCAGCCATGGGCGCGCCTGGAGCGGCGATGTCATCATCGAGCAGGGCCTGCGTCGCCCGCGCCTGTTCACGCTCTTCTCCGGATGGGCCATCAAATACAGATCGCTGGAGAGCGGCGAGCGGCAGGTGGTGCATCTTTTGTTGCCCGGCGATCTCGTGGGCCTCGAGACCTGCATGCTGGGGGCCGCCGAATTCGGCGTGCAGGCCGTCACCGACATCACCTTCTGCAATTTCGATGCGGATCGTTTCAACGAGGTCATAGCTGCGCCAGGGTTAAGCCGTCGCATCATGGTGATGCAGGCCCATGAATCCGCCATGATCGCAGAGCGGCTGACGGCTGTTGGCGCCTGCGACGCGCGACGCAATCTCGCCCATCTCGTGGCGTCCTTGCATCAGCGTTTGCTGAAGCTTGGGCTTGCCCAGGAACGCGGCTTTCGCCTGCCCCTGTCGATTCAGCAGATCGCCGATTGCTGCGGTCTGACGCCGGTGCATGTGCATCGCGTGCTGCGCGCCCTGCGCGAGGAGAATATCGTGGCGCTTGATTGCCGCAAGATCGAGATCCTCGATCCCGACGCCTTGCGCCAGATCGCCTGCGTGTCGAGCCTTGAGCTGCCGCCGGACGCCATCCTCTGACATTGGCGAAGTCAAGCCGTCCGATTGCACGAGGCGAAACCCGCATCGTCCGAATGCCCATGTTGCGCTGCTGGCGTCGGCGACCATTCATGGCGACGGGACTCTGGAGGTTATGTCATGAGGCGAGGCCGAAGCGTGATGCTGGTCGAGGACGAGCCCATGATTGCGCTCATGGTCGCCGATATGGTGGAGGAGCAAGGCTTCGCCGTCGCCGGCATCTTTCGCGCCAATGGGGAAGCGCTGGCTTTCCTGCGGGATCATCGGCCCTGTATCGCCATAGTTGATTTCGCGCTCAGGGATGGTCATGCGGCTCCCGTGGCGCAAAAACTAAGGGAAGTCGGCACGCCCTTCTGCATCATCAGCGGATACGACAGAAGTGTCGCCGGCCATTTGTTTCAGGACATTGTCTGGCTCGACAAGCCGTTCTCGCAAGACCAGCTTTGCGGCGCCTTGCGTGCGTGTCTGGGGAACGACGCAAGGCCTCCTGCTTATGTCTGAAGAAAAGCTGCCCGTGGCGATGGATCCATAAGCGCGCCACGCGGGTTGAGGGAAGCGCGAAGCGACGCCGCCTGCTTTTCACCCGATGGCGCGCGCAGGGCGAGTGTGTGAACAGGAGACGACGATGGCTTTGCTGGAACAGGTTCTGGGTTATGTGGTCAATCAATCGCAGGGGGGCGCGCCCGCGCAGACCCATGCGCAAATACCCGCTTCAGCGCAGCAGGCGGGACAGCAGGCGGGACAGCAGGGTGGAATGCCCAATCTCTCGCCCGTCGCCAAGGGCGTGATGCTCGTGCTGGCGGCCAAGGCCTGGCAGGCCTATTCGTCCCAGCGTGCGGCTGGCGGCGCGGCCCCGGCGGCCGCGGCGCAATCGTCTGGCGGCATCGGCTCCTTCGGCGCAGGCGGGTTGCTGGGCGGCCTTGCGGGGATGATCGGAGGTCTTGGCGGCGCTGGCGCCCTGGGCGGCCTGATGCGCCAATTCGAGCAGACCGGGTTTGGCGACCATGCCCGCTCCTGGATCGGCGGCGGCGAGAACGAGCCCATCGCGCCCGAGCAGGTGGAGACGGTGCTTGGGGGGCAAACCCTCAACGAACTCGCCAAGAGGTTCCAGATACCCATCGATCAGTTGAAGACCGAGCTGGCGGCGGCGCTGCCTGAGGCTGTGGATCAGCTGACGCCCCGCGGCAAACTGCCAAGCGATGCGGACCTGGCGAGACTCTGATGCGTCATTGCAACCTGAAGGGGTTTCGCCATGGGACTTATCTGGACTCTCATCATTGGCTTCATCGCGGGCATCATCGCGAAGGTCATCATGCCCGGAAGCAATAACGAGCCTTCCGGTTTCGTGCTGACCACTGTGCTTGGAATCGGCGGCGCCTTTGTCGCCACCTTCCTTGGGCAGATGCTGGGCTGGTATCGGGCGGATCAAAGCGCCGGGCTCATCGGCGCCGTCGTCGGCGCTATCGTCGTGCTGGCGATCTGGGGCTTCGTGACCTCGTCGCGCCAGCGCATGTGAGCTGAAAGGATGAAAGCAGGCGCGGCCCGGCTGCGCCTGTTTTTCTTTCCTTACGGGGATGCAGGCATGGGCGACGCCGCAGTAACGCAACGAATGCGGGCGCAGGGCGCCGATGAAGCCGCCGCGCTTGTGCGCGACCGGTGCATTCATCTGCCCGAGCCCGAGAAGGCAGCGGCCTTCGGCCTGTTCTTTGATCGGTTCGCGGACGCCCGCGTGGTGCTGCTGGGCGAAGCGACCCATGGCACGTCCGAGTTCTACAACGCCCGCGCCGCCATCACGCAGCGTCTCATCACCGACCATGGCTTCACCATCGTGGCGGTGGAGGCGGATTGGCCCGACGCCGCGCGCATTGATCGCCATGTGCGCCATCTGGGCATGCGCCATCATCCTGTGGCGCTGGACGAGGCGGACCCCTTCGCGCGCTTTCCCACGTGGATGTGGCGCAACGAGGAAGTGGCGCATTTCACCCATTGGCTGCGCGAACATAATGAACATGCCTCGCCGAAGGAGCGCGTGGAGTTTCGCGGTCTCGACGTCTATTCGTTGCGCGCCTCCATGGCGGCGGTGCTGACGTACCTCGAGCGCGTCGATCCGGCCTCTGCCACGATTGCGCGCTCTCGCTACGGCTGCCTCACGCCCTGGCAGGACCGGCCCTCCGCCTATGGCCGCTCCATGCTGCGCGGGGAGGGGGACGCCTGCGAGGAGGGGGTCGTGACGCAGTTACGGGAGCTGCTCGCCCATCGCGCGGCCTATGCGGCGCAGAATGGCGAGGACTGGTTCGACGCGGCGCAAAACGCCCGCATCGTGCGCGCGGCGGAGGAATATTACCGGCTGATGTTCCATGGGGGGACATCGTCGTGGAATTTGCGCGACCGGCACATGTTCGACACGCTGAAATATGTGCTGGAGGCGCGCGGGCCGCAGACCAAGGCGGTGGTCTGGGCGCATAATTCCCACATCGGCGACGCCTCGGCCACGGCCATGGGCTGGCAGGGGGAGTTCAACATCGGGGAACTCTGCCGCAAGGCCTTCGGCGAGCGCGCTGTTCTGATCGGCTTTGGCACGGATCGCGGCACGGTGGCGGCTGCCGATAACTGGGACGATCCCATGCAGGTCATGCAGGTGCGCCCGGCGCGGGAGGATTCCTACGAGCGCATCTTTCGCCAGAGCGGCGTGGCGCGGTCCCTGACCGATCTGCGCGGCCATGCGGGGCTGCGCGAGGCGCTCAGCAAACCCCGGCTGGAGCGGGCCATCGGCGTCGTCTATCGACCGGACACCGAGTTTTCGAGCCACTATTTCGAGGCGGTGCTGCCCGAGCAGTTCGACGCCTTCGTGTGGTTCGAGGAGACCCGCGCGGTGACGCCGCTGAAGGCTGGCAAGCCCCATGGGGCGCCGGACACCTACCCCTTCGGGCTCTGAAAACGAAAACGGGCGCCACAAGGGCGCCCGCTCGAAGTCCAGAGGCTTGACCTTACATCCAGGGCATCAGGGAGGCGTGGATCACGTCCTTGACGCCGCCTTCCTGGTTGCCGACCGAGCGGATCGCCAGATCCACCTCGTTGAGGCCGAACTTGTGGGTCGTCACCAGATCCAGCGGGAAGCGCTTGGAGGCGAGTTGCTCCAGAGCCAGTTCGCAAGCCAGATAGCTGTGGCCGCGCGCCGAGTGCATGCTGATGAACTTGGTGGTCATCTTGCCAATGGGGAAGTTGGGGAACTCAGGCATTTCGCCCTGAACCACGATGCGCCCGCCCTTGCGCTTGAGCGCCTCGATGCCGAGCAGGATCGGGATGGTGCCCGCGCCAGCCGTGCAATCGAGCACCACGTCGACGCCAAGGCCGCCGGTGACTTCCATGATCTTCTGGAGCGGATCTTCCTTGTTCACGTCGATGGTGACATCGGCGCCGAGCTTCTTGGCGACTTCCAGACGCGCGCCGTCCTTGGACGTGCCGGTGATGATGATCTGCTTGGCGCCCGCCTGCTTGCAGATGACCGTCTGGGACAGGCCCTGCTGGCCCGGACCCTGGATAAGCACGGTGCTGTTGTAGCCGACCTTGCCCTCGAACAATGACCATTCGATGCCATTGGCCATGGGGGTCACGAGGCCCGCGAGTTCCGGGCTCACGCCCTTGGGCACATGATGGAGCACGGCGTTCCAGGGCAGGTACACATACTGGGCGAAGCCGCCGAACAGATGGGGCGCGCGCTCGGCTGAGGTGTAGCCATAGCGGATGGACTCGGGATTGTTGCGCCAGTCGGTGTTTTCGCAATGGCGATACTGGCCCGCATGGCAATGCTCGCACTTGCCGCACATGACGTAATGCTCGACGAAGACGAGGTCGCCTTCCTTGAAGCCCTTGCGGCGGGTGAATTCCTTGCCGCATTTGGCGATGTAGCCGATGTTCTCGTGGCCCATGATGCAGGGGGCCGTCATCGGGGGATGGGCGTAGAGCTTCACATCGGTGCCGCAGATGCCGGCGACTTCCATCTTCATCAGCGCGGCGTCATCCGCGATGTCGGGCATGGGATATTCGCGGATTTCGGTCTTGCTGGGGCCAGTGCGGACGGCGGCCAGGACTTTCTCTACCAAGGTCATCTCCTGTCAAAGGGTGAGGCTGGGGCTTTGGTACTCCGTGAATCGCTCGAGCGCAATTTCGCAGGCGCCGCAATTTGGCTTGATGGTCCCCGCCGCCCGGCCTATGGAGCGGCGCGCCCCGGCTTTCGGGGCGGGAGCAAGGCAGCATGACCACGGCCGGACCCTTCCGGAAGAAGCGACCTGACGGCGCCGGGATCACCCGGGGGTTGAAGGATGTGGTGCGCGGCCATTTCCGCCTCGGCGCGGACGACGCCATCATGATCAGCCAGATCGAATGCCAGTTGCCGGGCTGTCCGCCGCTCGAAACCGTCATCGCCTTCTGGTGCGAGGACGCAAAGCGCCGCCAGTTCAAGGTCTTCAAGCCCTTGGCAGAGGTCGTCGAGGAGGATCTGCCGCCCTGGTGGATGAAAAGCGCCCTCATCCATGACGACTACATCGAGTGCAGTTGCTGCTGAGCCGGGCCGCAGGCGTCCCGCTCCGCTATGATGCCGACCGGGCTGCTGATTCGAGCCCGGCGAGGATCGAATGACCGGATTTCCCTTTTCCAGGGCGCATTTCATCGGGATCGCGGGCGTGGGCATGAGCGCCACGGCCCTGCTGCTGCGCGACAGCGGCGTGGCCGTGAGCGGCTCAGACGAGGCGATCTATCCCCCGATTTCGCAGGTTCTGGCGGCGGAACGGCTGGATTGCCGGGTTCCCTATGGCGCCGCCAATATCCCCGCGGACGCCGATCTGATCGTGATCGGCAAGAATGCGCGGCTGGTTCCCGAAAGCAACGCGGAGGTCGCCGAGGCCTTCGCAAGGGCGCAGGGGCGGGGGCCGGTGCGTCCCGCCATTCTCTCCTTCGCCGAAGTGCTCGGCCTGCTGTCGAAAGACCGGACGCCCGTGGTCATGGCGGGCAGCTTCGGCAAGACCACCAGCGTCTCCCTGCTGTCCCATTGCCTGCTGGAGGCGGGCCTGGACCCTTCCTTCATGATCGGCGCTGCGCCCCTTTCGCCCCCCAGGGCATGGCATGTGGGGCAGGGGGATCTCTTCCTGCTGGAGGGGGACGAATATCCCTCCTCCAACACCGACGACCGCTCGAAATTCCTCCATTACGCCCCCGCGCATCTCATCCTGACGCCGCTGGCCCATGACCATGTGAATGTCTTTCCCACGGTGGAGTCCTATCTGGCGCCCTTCCACCAGCTCATGGAGCTGACCGCCCCGGACGGTCTGGTGCTGGCGGCCCTGAGCGGCGAATTGAGCCGCCGCTTCCTCGAAAGCGTGAAGCGCCCCGTGACGACGTTCGGGGTGGATCAGGGCGAATGGCAGGCCGCTGACATCCGGCTCGGGGAGCGCAGCCGCTTCACCCTGACCCACAAGGGCGAGCCCATGGTGGAGGTCGAGACCGGGCAGCTCGGCCTGCACAATATCGAGAACATGGTGGGGGTGGGCGCCTTCGTGCTGACGCGCGGGCTGGTTAGCGCGGCGGACTACGCCCGCGCCATGGGCTCCTTCCTGGGCATCCGGCGGCGTCTCGACCGCAAGTCGCAGCGCACCAGCGTGCCCATTTATGAAGGCTTCGGCTCTTCCTATGACAAGGCCCGCAGCGCCATCGCTGCCATGAAGCTGCATTTTCCCGGGCGGCGCCTCGTGGCCGTCTTCGAGCCTCACACTTTCTCCTGGCGCAACCGGGCGACCCTCCACTGGTATGATGACGCCTTTGCGGGCTGCGACGAGGTTCTGGTCTATGAACCGGCCTCCCAGGGGGCGGGGACCCACGATCAGGTCACTCAGGACGAGATCGTGGCGCGGATCCGGGCGGCGGGCCAGCGCGCCACCCCCGTCACTACCTGCGCGGAGGGCGTAGCGGCGATGAAAAGCGGGCTGACGGGCGACGATGCGGTGATTCTCCTGAGCTCCGGTCCCCTGGGCGGCTTGATCGAGGCGATCCCGCAGATGTGCGAGCGACGTTGGCCATTGTATGGTACCTAGGTACCGCATTCCAAAAAGCCCGCAATTACGGGGCGTTTCTGACGATTTTGCTGCAAAAGCGCGTTGACAACCAGCGTGGCCCCGCCTAGAAGCCAGACACCTTCGGCGCGCATCCTTTTGTCGTGCGTCGATTAGCTCAAGGAAAAACCTCCCATGTTCGGGAAAACCACTGTCACCAAAACCGCCGAGGCGGAGAAGAAGTGGGTTGTCATCGACGCGCAAGGGCTCGTCGTTGGTCGCCTCGCCACTCTCATCGCCATGCGCTTGCGCGGCAAGCACAAGCCCTCTTTCACCCCCCATGTTGACGACGGCGACAATGTCATCGTTGTCAACGCCGACAAGGTGGTCCTGACCGGTCGCAAGCTCGACCAGAAGGTCTATTACCACCACACCGGCTTCATCGGTGGCATCAAGGCGCGCTCCGCCAAGTTCATCATGGAAGGCCGCTTCCCCGAGCGCATCGTCGAGAAGGCCGTGGAGCGCATGCTTCCGCGTGGTCCTCTCGGTCGCCAGCAGTTCAGCAACCTGCGCGTCTACAAGGGCCCCGCCCATCCGCATGTCGCCCAGCAGCCGGTCGCCCTCGACATCGGCAGCCTCAACCC
>CANCSY010000079.1 GCA_947380915.1 Beijerinckiaceae bacterium | reverse complement strand
CCCCACCGTGAACGCCCGCGTGGCCGACACCTACAAGCCGGACCATGTGCCCTATCAGCGCGACATGAGCGATGAGAGCAAGGCTGTCGATCACGCTCAGTTTCCGGTGCTCGGCCCGAAGTTCAACAATCTGGCCCTGCGCAACAAATTGCTGGACAGTATGCGTATTGACCAGCAGGTGGTGGCGCCCGCCCCCGGCCTCCAGCATTACTGGGCGGAGCCCGCCTTGCTGGCGGAAATCTCGCGCATGCAGAACGATCATGTGGCCGACCTCGTCGGGCAGGACCCCAAGCGCTATTTCGGGCTGGGCACCCTGCCCATGACCGATGTGGAAGCCGCCATGGCCGAGGCCACGCGGGCGGTGGAGGAGCGCGGCCTTCGCGGGTTCCAGATCGATTCCCGCGTATTGGACCATGAACTGTCGGATGCGCGTTTTGATCCGCTCTATCGCCAGCTCGTGAAGCTCGACACGACGCTCATGATCCATCCGCTGGGCTTCTCGCACGGGCAGCGGCTGGGCGATTTCTTCATGGTGAACACCGTGGGCCAGCCGCTGGAAGAGATCATGGCGATCAATCACCTGATCTTCGGCGGCGTGCTCGACCGGCACCCCGAACTGCGCATTCTCATCGTGCACGGCGGCGGCTACTTCCCCTTCTATGTCGGCCGCATGGACCATGCCTGGACCTACAGGCCCGAACTGAAGCGCCTGACCTCGAAGCGCCCCTCCGACTATCTGTCCTCCATGTGGTACGACACCTGCGTGTTCCGCCCCGACCATGTGAAGACGCTTGTGGATCTGGCGGGCGCAGACCGCGTGATGCTGGGCTCGGACTTCCCCTTCGACATGGGCGATTCCGATCCGCTCGGCACTGTGGAGAAGGCGGGTTTGACGGCGGAGGCGCTGAAGAAAGTCTGCGGTGAGACCGCCAAGCGATTCTTTCGACTTACCGCTTGACCTCACACTGATCCGCCCTTGGGCAGCCCCCTCTTGAGGGGGGCTTCCAGGACGAACCAGCTTTGCGAACATTTGCACTATCTGCGACGGGCGTAGCTTAACCCAGGCCTATGTACCCGGCTATGCCGACACATGGACATGCTCCCCGTCAGGACTTGTGAGACAAACATTTGGTATTGAGGATTGGTATAGTTCGCATTCAAATTCCCAAAAGCTTCGCTTGAAATTTCTTGAATTCGAGATTTGCTCAAAATTTTTATGGCAAAAGCTCTATCGGAATGGACTTCGTCCCTGTTCGGCGCTCATCGACTGGTCCAATTTGAATGTTGGATCAAATTCCTGCCGCCCGTGCTGGGAGCAATTCTGCTCTGGGGTTTTTCACAACCCAGCCTTTGTGAATGTAACCGCTGGCTCTGGCTCTGCAGTACTCCCATGTCTTCGATTCATTGCGGGCGATCACCAATGGCGGCGAACCCAATTATCTTGCGCGGCTCTGGGCGCTCGGCGTCTCTCTTATGTATCCAGTGTTGGCGGCGGCTTTCTTCGCCCATGTGCATGTGGTCTGCGTGCGCAATGGGCTCATCGCCGGCTACAGCGCCGAATCTTTCACATGACAAAACAGACCACTGCGTGATTGCGCGCCACAAACCACAAGGCGCTGCTTTTCTGTGCAAGCAGCATAAGACGGATTGATTGTAAGACGCCCTTTCGCCGGGATTTGCGGGCGAGACTAGCTGCATTTGTTGCAGCAAACCCCTGATGGGCGGCCTCAAGCACCATCTGCCCTCCGAGCGCCAGATAATTGAGACGTTGGCACGGAGTCTGCTTTGTCTCTTTTCAGTTCCGCCGGTTCTACCGGACCGGCCTGATGGAGGCGACCATGTCTGCTCCTGCGCCCAAGCTTGTACTCGAAAATCTCTCCATGGTGTTTCACACTGGCGGGAAGGAATTCGTGGCGCTGGAGCCAGCGGATCTCGTGGTGCCAACCGGCAAGTTCATCTCGCTCATCGGCCCCTCGGGCTGCGGCAAGAGCACGCTATTCAACATCATCGCGGGGCTACAGGCGCCTACGACGGGCCGTGTGCTGATCGATGGCCAGGACTATACCGGCTATATCGGCCAGGTCGGCTATATGTTGCAGAAGGATTTGCTGCTGCCCTGGCGCACGGTGCTCGACAATGTGGCGCTGGGCATGGAGATCAGTGGCGTGCCGATCAAGGAGGCGCGGGCGCGCGCCCTGCCCCTCATCATGAAATATGGCCTCGCGGGCTTCGAGCATCAATATCCATCCTCGCTCTCGGGCGGCATGCGCCAGCGCGCGGCGCTGTTGCGCACGCTGCTTGTCGAGCGCGATGTTGTCTTGCTCGACGAGCCCTTTGGCGCGCTGGATGCGCAGACCAAATCCCAGATGCAGGAATGGCTGCTGCAAATCTTCGCGGACTTCGGCCGCACCGTTGTATTCGTTACCCATGACGTCGAAGAGGCCGTATTTCTCTCCGACGAAATCCACGTCATGGCGAGCAGGCCGGGGCGCGTGATCGAGACCCTGCCCATCGATCTGCCGCGTCCGCGTGATCGCGCCATCGTGTCAACGCCACGCTTTGTCGCCATGAAGAAATACTGCCTCGACTTGCTGCATCTGGGCGAGCAGGCAGCCGCCGCCGCCTGATGCTCCATACCTGACGCTCCGGCCTGATCGGGAGACGCATAGATGAACGCCAAGACATCTACCTTAAAATCGTCCGCAGCATTTCCAGCCATGAAGAGTACGACTGGCGCAGCCAAGCCAAAGCGCATGGCGCGGCGCCTGCCCGTGCGGCGCATCTGGCCCACATGGGTTCTGCTGTCGGCGCAGTTCGGCATACTCGTCACCTTCGTGGCGCTATGGGAAATCGCTGCGATCACGGGGCTCATCGACACGTTCTTCTGGTCGAAACCCTCCGCCATCGCCTCGACCATGGTGATCTTCTTCACCGAAGGAAATGCGGTCACCGACATCATCTATACGTTCCGCTCGACGATCCTCGGCTTCATTCTCGGCACCACCCTGGGCGCCGTGCTGGGCATGTCCTTCTGGTGGTCACGCAATTATGCGCTCATCATGCAGCCTTACATCATCTGCCTTGAATCGATCCCCAAGCTGGCGCTCGCGCCCCTCATCATCCTGGTCTTCGGCATGGGGCTATCATCGAAAGTCGCCATAGCCACGGCGCTGACGCTGGTCGTCTCGACGCTGACCGCCTATT
The DNA here is from genome assembly GCA_947380915.1 of Beijerinckiaceae bacterium. The sequence goes on along the minus strand of CANCSY010000079.1, from coordinate 8,822 downwards.
CGGGCGTGCAGGCGGTGGATCGCGATCAGGAGAAGCTCTTCTACTCCCTGGGCGCGAGCCGGTGGCAGGTCTTCACCAAACTCGTCGCGCCTTCCTGCATTCCCTGGATCATCTCGATCCTGCGCGTGAACATCGGTCTTGCGCTCACTGGCTCCATCGTCGGCGAATTCGTCGCCTCCCAATATGGCCTCGGCCGCACGATCCTTTACGCAGGCCAGACTTACGAGATCGCGCTTGTCTGGGTCGCCGTGCTCGTGCTCTCGGGCCTGTCGATGATCATGTATGTCGCCGTGTCCTGGCTTGAACGCCATCTGCAAAAGGGCATCGTTCGCTGAACCTCCCGCATCCCAGCCCCTTCAAAGCCTCCCAAGGAGAACGCCATGAGCAACGCCTTCAAGAGACTGCTTCTCACAACCATTGTGGCCGCATCCATAGGCGGCGTCGCGCAGGCGCAGGAAAAGAAGACCCTCATCGTGGCCGAACCCGTCCATGGCACCGGCTATCTGCCGCTCTATGTGGCGATCAACAAGGGCTATTTCGCCGACGCCGGCATTGATGTGAAGATCATGACCGTGGAGAGCGGATCAGGCCATACCAATGCGGTGCTCAGCGGTCAGGCCTTCGCCTTCATCGGAGGTCCCGAGCACAACGCCTTCGCCAAGCTGAAAGGCGCGGAACTGCGCGGCGTGGTGAATGTGGTGGATCGCGGCAATGTCTATTTCAATGCGGCCAAGGGCAAGGAGCCTGCGGCAGGCGAGAGCATGGCGTCCTTCTTCAAGGGCAAGGGCATCGCGACCGGCATGTTCGGCGGCACACCTAATTCCATCACACGCTATCTGCTGAAGAAATACAATCTCGACGACAAGAAGGATGTGACGCTGCAGGAAATGCCGAACTCCGCTGTGCTGGCCGCCGTCAAGACCGGCGCAGCTCAGATCGGCGTCACCACCGAGCCCTTCCTGACTCAGGGCATCAAGCAAAACCTCTGGGGCGAGCCGATCATCAATATCCCCAAAGAGCTTGGAGCCTACGCCTATTCGACACTCAACATACGCCTCGACTCCATCCAGAAGGATCCCGAGACCGTTCGCAAATTTGTCGAAGGCGTGATGAAGGGGCTCAAGTTCACCTATGCTGAACAGGAAGAAGCCGCCAGGATCGCCAAGAAAGAATTCCCGACTATGGCGCCGGAAGACCTGAAGGCGACTCTGGACCGCTCCTTCGCGGATGAGATCTGGAGCAAGGACGGGCTCATTTCCGAGAAGTCATGGGAGACGGGCGGCTCGGTTGTTCTGGCCGCAGGCATCCTCAAACAGCCAGTGCCCTATGGCGACATCATCGACATGCAATTCGTGAAGAGCGCCAAAACAAACTGATCCACAGAGCAACAAAGGAGCATCCCATGTCCGAGCCCATCTGGAACCAGTTTCTCACCGAACGCGACAAGGCGGTCTTCGCGGCATCCGGCTACGGCGCGCGTGGCGGTTTTGGCAAACGCCCCGCCCTGCTCGTCATCGACGTCAACTACGCCTTCTGCGGCGACAAGCCCGAGCCCATCCTCGAATCCATCAAGCGCTGGCGGAACTCCTGCGGCGAGGACAGCGTGCCTGCGGTGGCCGCCATTCGCTCGCTCATAGACAAGTGCCATGAGAAGGGCTTGCCGGTCATCTACACGACCGGCGTGCGCCGCGACGACAATTGGGACTCGGGCTCCTGGAGCTGGAAGAATGCGCGCGGCGGCGAGCGCCCCACCGTGCCTGTCAGCAATATCGACGGCAATGAAATCGTCGCCGAGATCGCGCCTTCGCCCCAGGACATCGTGGTGCTGAAGCAGAAGCCCTCCGGCTTCTTCGGCACCAATCTGGCGTCCTACCTCACGCTGCTGGGCGCCGACAGCGTGATCGTCACCGGCACCACTACGTCGGGCTGCGTGCGCGCCACCGTGCTCGACGCCTTCAGCATGAACTATCATGTGGCCATCGCCGAGGAAGGCTGCTTCGACCGCTCGCAAGCCAGCCATGCGATCAACCTCTGCGACATGAACGCCAAATATGCGGATGTGATGAAAACTGCTGAAGTTCTCGAGTTCATCGACACCCTGCCCGAACATCTGTTCGATCTGCCCAAGGGCTCAGCGCCGAAAATGGCCAAGGCGGCTGGCTTTTGAGGAGGCTCCCATGAATCATGGCAAAACGGGCGGCCGCATCTGGGACGCCTTTCTGACCGAACGAGACAAACAGGTTTTCGCAACCTCCGGCTTCGGCGCCAAGGCCGGGTTTGGCAAGCGCCCGGCCCTGCTGGTCATCGATGTGAGCTATGGCTTCGCCGGCGACAAGCGCGAACCGATCCTGGACTCAATCAAACGCTGGAGCAATTCGTGCGGGGCGGAGAGCTGGGACGCCGTAGAGGCAATCGATACGCTGGCGCAGGCCTTCCGGGCGAAGAAAATGCCGGTCATCTACACCACGGGCCAGAACCGGCCCGATGGTTGGGATGTCGGCAGTTGGGCCTGGAAGAACACGCGCACAGGCGAATCCCTGCCACGACCCACCCAGAACCTCGACGCCAATGAAATCGTGGCGGAGATCGCGCCCCAACCGCAGGATATCGTGGTCTACAAGCAGAAGCCCTCTGGCTTCTTCGGCTCGAACCTTGCGGCCTATCTGACCCTGCTTGGCGCCGACAGCGTGATCGTGACAGGCACCACGACCTCGGGCTGCGTGCGCGCCACCGTCATCGACGCGTTCAGCATGAACTATCGCGTTGCTGTGGCGGAAGAGGGTTGCTTTGATCGCTCCCAGGCGAGCCATGCGATCAATCTGTGCGACATGCATGCAAAATATGCAGACGTCGTCCCTACAGCGGAGATCCTGGCCTGGATCGCCACCCTTGCTGATGATCTCTTCCCCAATCTGCCCAAGGGCAAAGCGCCTGCGGACCCCGCCCACCTCAAATTGGTCAGCTCGGCATAGGACTTGCGTTGAAGATGGACGCGGGCCTCACGCCCGCGTCCCGGCTTGAGGCACATGAACCCCATTGACCTGCGCGGCCTCGAAATCTTTCTTGCGGTCTGCGACACCGGCGGCCTCACCTCCGCTGGCCGCAAGCTCAATCTAACGCAAGCGGCCGTCTCCCAGCATCTCGCCAAGATCGAGCGGGAACTGGGCGTGCAGCTCGTCGACCGCTCCGTGCGCCCGCAACAGGTGACGCCTGCGGGCCATTACATGCGCCAGCGCGCGCGCAAGCTATTCGGCGAATTCGACGACATCCGCGCTGGCGTCGCCCGCTACCGGGAACGGGACATTCCCGAGCTGCATGTCGGACTTGTGGAATCCATCGCCGTGGCGTTGCTGCCCCATCTTGTCGCGCGCATCAAGACGCGTGTTGGCTCCCTCTCCATCACTAGCGGCACAACTCATCCCCTCATGCCCGAGTTGCGCGACGGCGCCTTCGACATGATCGTGACCACCGAACAGCCGGACGGGATCGACGGCGCCGAGATGCTGCCTCTGCTCACCGAACCCCTGCTGCTGGTGCTGCCCAATTCGCAAGACGCGCCGCAGGACTGGCAGGGCGTAGCCTAACTGGCGGAGCGCCTCGAATTCGTTCGCTTCGGGCGCAAGCGGCGCCTGTCGAAGATCATCGATCACCAGTTCTCGCGCTTCGGCATAGAGCCGCATGGCACGCTGGAGTTCGACTCCTCATTCGCCATCATCGACCGGGTGCGTCAGGGACTCGGCTGGGCCGTCTCCACACCGCTCTGCGTCTTTGCGGCGGGAGCGACGAGCGGGGATGTCAGGCTTGTCCCCTTCCCCTCCTCCACGCCCGTGCGCTGCGTCAATCTGGTCTGGATGTCGGAGCGCGGCAGCGGGCCTGCGCGGCTCGTCGGCAACGCCTGCAAAGGGGTATTCGAGGATCTCATCATCCCGGAGTTGCGCGCCCGGGCGCCGGGTCTGGAGAGCCGGGTAGCCCTCGCGCAATAGCCTGCCGCGCTGGGGCTTGCGCCCCGGTGTATCACGATATAGCCGACTGTTTGAAGCCGCATGTAATCGGCCATTGCGGCCGTAATATCGGGATGACGCAAGGCTCTGGGCGTGCCCGGGGTCTCGTCGGTTAGAATCTTTTCGGGCCGAGCCGGAAAACCATGTCGCCTCGAGAAGCCCTTATGACCATCCACCGAGGACCATCTGATCAGCGAAAGAACGGTGTCTAACACGGGTGTTTCGGGTAGCGTCCACCAGCGCGGGGTAACAAGCCAGTTTTGATCACGATCTTCGCCGGTAGACGCTAATATAATTTCGGCATCCATACCCTCCTGATCTGATGATACACATTCAACCTTGGAAGACGTTTTCCCGGAGGCAAGGTCACCGATGTCAACAGGGCTTGCTAGGGGTGGGAGCGCGTTTCAACCATCGATCAACATGATCGGCGTCAGCATCCCACAGACGGCTCTTCAGCGTCGCAGCAATCCCTAACCTACTGCCGACACCGCATGCGGCACATACCAGTAGGTGGCGCTTGGAGGGATCGACTGATTCCTTAGCTGATTGTCAGGTCGGCAAGGTGTGGATACAATCCATCAACATCAGGAATCCACGTTGGAGTGACGCTGGGTGCCAGAGCGAAAAACTCAACCCTCAATCCATTGAAATCATTTATCTTTCTGGAGCCAAAACACGTTGGCTGGGGCGGGAGGATTCGAACCTCCGCATGGTGGAATCAAAATCCACTGCCTTACCGCTTGGCGACGCCCCAACGCGCGACCTGCGTCGCGCAGCCCTTGCAGGCTGGCGGACCATAAAGGGGCGCCCGCCATGCTGCAACTGCCCAGCGTGAGTTTTCCCGTTTGCGGGGATGAACACCGGGGGGCAAGAAAAAGCTTGGCCCGCCTTTCCCCGGCTTTTGGGGGAATAGGGGCGCGCAGGGCGTCAAATCGGCCCATAGGCCCTTCCCGCCCCTTGCTACCCCCGGCAGGCGCGTCTATAAGTCCGGCGGTCCGGGCAGCGATGCGCGGGTGTCGGAGTGTAGCGCAGTCTGGTAGCGCACCTCGTTCGGGACGAGGGGGTCGTAGGTTCGAATCCTATCACTCCGACCAATCAAATCCAGAGAAACGACGCTGAAAACCGGGGCTGTTCCCGGTTTTTCCGTTTTTCGCCTTCTTGAGCGCTTCGGAGACGGCGTCATGGAAGTCGTGCTCACGCCGGGCTTTTCTGGTCGCACATTGCGGACGGGAGAGGTATAAGGCCATATGAGCGATGCGCCCCATCATCCCCGCAAGGAGCCAGCCCGCCCCGGCGTGACCCAGGCGATTCTGGACTGGCATGCGGCTGTGCCCGATGACCGTCTGGCCCATCTGGTGCGCGACGCCCGCCGGGGCCTGAGCCGTTGTCTTCAGATGCGCCTGGCAGAGCATGGGGTGGCTTCGGGCCACTGGACCTTCCTGCGCATATTGTGGGTGCGCGAGGGCCTGACCCAGCGCGAGTTGAGCGAACTGGCGGGCGTGATGGAGCCCACCGCCTTCGCCGCCATCCATGCCATGGAAAAGCTGGGCTATGTCACCCGCCAGCGTCGGCCGGACAATCGCAAGAACATCTATGTCTTTCTCACCGACGACGGACGGGCCATGCGGGACAAGCTGGTGCCGTTGGCCGAAGAGATCAATGGGCTTGCCGTCGAAGGGCTGAGTCCCGAGGAAGTCGCCGTCATGCGCCGGGGTCTGCACATGATGATCCAGAACCTCGCCACCTATGAGGAGGGCGCCGTCAACGAGCGCTTGCGCGTCCCCTCCACCCGCGAACTCGCCCGGCTCGCCAGGGGCGAGCCAGCGCGCGCGCCCGCACGCCCGCAGCGACCCTCGCGGCCCTGATCCCGTTCAAGAGACACCCGCCATGCGCTTTGCAAGCCGTCTGACCGCCGTGACCATCGCCCTGCTGGCCCAAAGCCATCCGCTCCGCGCCCAGCAGGCGGCGCCCGCGTCCATGGTGATTTCGCAGCCCTGGTCACGCGCCACCCCTGCCGCCGCTCCCGTGGGCGCTGGCTATCTGGCGCTGACCAACCGTGGCGCGGAGGCGGACAGGCTGATCGGCGGCTCCACCGAGATCGCCGCGCGCATTGAGGTCCACGAGATGAGCATGGACAATGGCGTGATGAAGATGCGCGAGCTGGCTGGCGGCCTCGAAGTGAAGCCCGGCGCCACCATGGAGTTGAAGCCGGGCGGCTACCACCTGATGCTGGTTGGCCTGAAGCGCGGCCTCAAGGAGGGCGAGCGCTTCAAAGCGCAGCTTGACTTCGCCAAGGGCGGCAAGGCCGAGGTCGAGTTTGTCGTGCAGGGTCTGGGCGCATCCACGCCCCCAGCAGCCGGCGCCATGCACCAACATCACCACTGAACGGTTGAGGCGCAGGCGCGCGCCAGTTATCATCGGGCAAGCCGCAGGAAACGCCATCGCCGATTCCGCGTCGCCCGGAGGAACTGATGAGCAATCGCACCGAAGACAAATATCGCGGCTGGCAATCCGACATCATCGTCGACCTGATCCAGCGCTACGGCTTCGAATATATCACCATGAACCCGGGCGCGAGCTTCCGCGGGCTGCATGATTCCATCATCAATTACGGCAAGAACGATCCGCCGATGATGCTCTGCAACCATGAAGAAATCGCGGTGCAGATCGCCCATGGCTACGCCAAGGCCTCCGGCAAGCCCATGGCGGTCATCCTTCACAATCTCGTGGGCATGCTGCACGCCACCATGGCCATCTATTACGCCTATATGGACCGCGTGCCGATCTTCATCATGGGCGCCACCGGCCCCATGGACGAGGGCAAGCGCCGCCCGCATATCGACTGGACCCACACCGCCCTCGTTCAGGGCAACGCCATTCGCGATTATGTGAAGTGGGATTACCAGCCCACCTCCATCGACGGCGTGCCGGAATCCTTCGCCCGCGCCTATTCCATCATGACGACCCAGCCGCTGGGCCCGGTCTACATGTGCTACGACGCCGCCCTGCAGGAGGCGCCGATCACCAAGGAGATCAAGCTGCCGCCCGTCAACGCGGTGGCGACGCCATCGCCCATGATGCCGGACCCCCAGGCCATCGGCCAGATCGCCGAGCGTCTCTGCGCTGCGGACTTTCCGTTGCTGCTGCCCGAATATATGGGCCGCCGCGAAGGTGGCTTCGAAAATCTCGTGATGCTGGCCGAGACCATTGGCGCTGGCGTGTGGGACATCAACAACGCCCTCAACTTCCCCAACAAGCATCCGCTCTGCATGAGCCTCGACAAGGAGGCGCTGCGCGAAGTCGATTGCGTGCTGGGCCTCGACATCAAGGATTTCGAGAAGGCGACCCACGAACTCGACAAGACCCGGCGCGAGGTCACGCCCATCGTGAAGGCTGACGCCGACTGGATGGAAATGGGCTTCGCCGAAGTCAATATCAGCAAATGGGCCATGGATTATTGCCGCATGCAGCCCTGCTCCGTGCGGGCCCTGGGCGACACGTCGCTGGGCGTTCCCGTGCTGATCGAGGTGCTGCAGGAGCGCATCGCCGCAGACCCCGCCTTGCAGGCGAAGATCGCGGAGCGCAAGGCGCGCATCGGCAAGCGTCACGACGAGACCTGGGCCAGGTGGCAGGAGGAGGCGCGCAAGGATTGGGACGCCGCCCCCATGACCACCGGCCGCCTCGCCATGGAAGTGTGGGACGTCATCAAGGATGAAGACTGGGTGCTCACCGCCAACACGCTCAAGCAGGGCGTGCGCAAGCTCTGGGACTTCGACAAGCCCTATCGGCACCCCGGCGTGGAGCTGGGCACCTCGACCCAGATCGGCATGTCCATGGGCGTCGCGCTGGCCCACAAGAAGGCGGGTCGTCTCGTCGTCGATCTCCAGCCCGATGGCGATCTCATGTTCGACGCGGGCGCCCTGTGGGTCGCGGCGAAATACGAGATCCCCATGCTCATCGTCATGTACAACAACCGCGCCTATTACAACGACTGGGAGCACCAGATCCGCATGGCGCGCCAGCGCGGCACCGACGAGACAAAGGCCCATATCGGCATGGATCTCTTCGGCCCCGAGCCCGACTTCGCGGGCCTCGCCCGCTCCATGGGCGTCTATGCCGAAGGCCCTTTCGAGGACCCCAAGGATGTGCGCGCCGCCCTGCTGCGCGCCATCGAGGTGGTGAAGTCCGGCAAGCCCGCGCTCATCGACACGGTGACCCGCCACCGCTGATCACGGCGCAAGAAAAAAGGAGCGCTCCGCGAGGGGCGCTCCTTATTTTTGCGGGGTGGATGATCAGATGGGGTTCAGGCGCCGACGCAAGGCGCCTTGCGCCCCAGCCCGTCGAACAGGTCCAGCATGCGCTCGCGCCAGGCATGAACCGGATCAGCCTCGGCGAGTATCTTCTTGGACGAGACGCCGCGCACCCACATGAAGCCGCCGAACAGGCAGTAATCGGCGAAAGCGGGCGCATCGCCATTCACGAAAGGTTGCTCCTGCAATAGCGCGCGCAAAGGCGCGAGCGCTGGCCGCATCTGGGCGCGCGCCTCATCCTCACTGATGGCGAAAGCCTCCAGCGTCTTGCCCACCCGCGCCTCGCGGCTCTGACGGAAATAGGGCCGGTCGCCTTCGTCGATCACGTTGTAGATATCGAGGATGACAGCCTTGAAGGCGATGGGCGCGAAGACGGCTTGCGAGAAATGCCGGGCGAAATTGGCCAGCGCCCTGCCCTGCGGCCCATCCATCAGCGCGGGCCGATCCGCATAATGCGCATCGAGATAGTCTGCGATGGCCCAGGAATCGTGCAGCACCGTCTCGCCGT
>CANCSY010000078.1 GCA_947380915.1 Beijerinckiaceae bacterium | reverse complement strand
TGGGCGAAGGCGCCGGGCGCCTTGCCGGGCCGCACGGGGGCGTCGATCCACTGTTCGTCGAAGAAACGCCGGGCGATCTCCGCCATTTTCGGGGAGAAAGCCCCATAGGCCGACAGCACGAGATGGCGCGCGTCCTCCCAATTATAGGTTCGGGTGGGCACATTGGGCAGGGGGGCGTTGCGGTCCCAATGGTCCAGCTGGTCCTTGCCGAACCATTTCGCCTTCAGCTTGTAATAGCGGTGGGAGAGGCGCGGATAGGCCTCCTGCACCGCCGCCACGAGCGAATCCACCACCTCCCGCTCGACGCGGTTCGACAGGTGGCGGGAATCGGCCACATCCTTGAACCCGCGCCAGCGGTCGCCGATCTCCTTGTCCTTGGCCAGCACATTGGTGATGAGGGTGAAGGTGCGCTGGTTGGCGCGCAGGGTCGCAGCCAGCGCCTCGGCGGCCTCCTTGCGCACCGAGGCTTCCTTGTCCTGCATGAGGTTCAAGGTCGGCTCGAGGGTCAGTTCCTTGTCGCCCACCTTGAAGCGCAGGGAGGCGATGGTCTCGTCGAAGAGCCGGTTCCAGGCGCCGCGACCCGTGATGGACTTCTCGTGGAACAGTTCCTCGACCCGGTCCTCGAGCTGATAGGGCTTTTCACGCCGCACATCCTCGAGCCATGGCCGGTAATGGGACAGCGGGGCCTCGCTCATGGCCTTTTCCAGCACGGAATCGTCGATGCGATTGAGCTCCAGGGTCAGGAAAAGGAGATCGGTCGAGGCGTTGGTGATTTTTTCCTGGGCGTCGCCAAAAAATTTCGCGCGCAGGGGATCGGTTGTGTCGCCAGCGTAAATCAGGCCCGCATAGGACATGATTCGCCCGATCAGGTCCTCGAGCCCCTCGTAACGCTCAAGCATGTCGAAGAGCCTGGCGGAAGCGTCGGGCGCGCCCGCCAGCGCCCCCAGCCTGCCCCGATAGACTTGAGCGAACTCTTTGGAATCGCTCAGCGCCCGGGCCATATCCGCCGCATATTCGGGGGAATCCATGGCTGGATAGAGATCCCCGAGGTTCCATTCGGGCAAGCCTCCGGCGACCGGGGCCGCGCCCTTTGTGACCGGGGACCGGGCGAGTGAGGCTGGGGTGAGGGACAAAGTGCGCATCGGGGGCATCCGCTGGTGAGTCTGCGCTCTATATCGGCCTTCCCCGTGCCCGGTTCAACCGTCCAGCCTCAAAGGCGACGCTTCCGCCACAGGACCGCCACAAAATTAATCGGCCATTTACCCTGTTCGAACAAGATGACTCTCGAAGCAGGCCGATTCCTGCCAGAGAGTAAGCAACCGCATGACCTCGACCATCCTGATCGCCGACGACGACGCAATTCAGCGCCGGCTCCTAGAAGCCATGGTCCGCCGATTCGGCTATCATGCGGAGCTGGCCGAAGGTGGGGAAGCCGCCCTGGCGCGTCTCTGCGCCGCCGATCTGCCCCGCATCGACGGCCTGATCCTTGACCTGGTCATGCCTGACCTCGATGGCATGGGCGTTCTGCTACGCATGAAGGAGCGCGGCCTGACGACCCCGGTGATCGTCCAGACCTCGCCCAATTCCATCGAAGCCGTCGTCTCCGCCATGCGGGCGGGCGCCTTTGATTTCGTCGTGAAGCCCGTGGGCGCGGAGCGTCTTCAAGTCTCGCTCAAGAACGCCCTGCGCTTCGAGGCGCTGGAGGAAGAGGTGCGTCGCTCGGCCCGGCGGGGCGCGGCGGCGGTCTCCTTCCGCGACATTTCCACCGCCTCGGAGAACATGAGCCGCATCATGCGGCTGTGCGACCGGGCGGCCAAATCCACCATTCCCGTGCTGATCGAGGGCGAGGCCGGGGTCGGCAAGGAACTGATCGCCCGGGCCATCCATGGCGCTTCCGAACGACGCGCCCGCGCGTTCCTCAGCGTGAATTGCGCCGGTCTTTCCGAAGCTGGCGTGGAGTCCTTCCTCTTCGGCCACGAGAAGGGCGCCTTTGCGGGCGCCACGGAAAAACAGATCGGCAAATTCGCCGAGGCCAATGGCGGCGCCCTGTTCCTTGAAAATGTCGAGGACCTGCCGCCTTCCGCCCAGATCAAACTGCTGCGCGCCCTGCATGAGGGCGAAATAGAACCGGCAGGCGCCAAAAAGGCCCTCAAGGTCGATGTGCGCATCATCACCGCCAGCAACCGCAACATGATGGAATGCGTGAAGGCCGGCGCCTTCCGCGAAGATCTCTATTACCGGCTCAATGTCTTCCCCATCAGCGTGCCGCCCCTGCGCTCGCGTCGGGACGATATTTCCGATCTGGCCCGGCGCTTCACCGCGCGCTTCGCCGCCGAACAGGGCAAGCGTTTGCGTGGCCTGTCGGCCGAAGCCCTCGCGCTTCTGTCCCGCTACAACTGGCCGGGCAATGTGCGGCAGCTGGAAAACACCATCTTCCGCGCGGTGGTTCTGGCCGAGGGCGATGAGCTGACGATCGCCGAATTCCCGCAGATCGCCGCCCGCGTCGAAGGTTTTGACGTGCGCATTCCGCCCGCCCCGGCGCTCACCATCCAGCCCGCCCCCCAGCGGGAGATCATCCGCATCGAGGTGCGCGACCCCAACGCCATGCGGCCGCTCGACGAGAATGGCAATGTGCGAAAGCTCGAGGAAATGGAGGCGGAGATGATCCGCTTCGCCCTGACCTATTATCGCGGGCAAATGTCGGAAATGGCGCGCAGGCTGGGCATCGGCCGCTCCACTCTCTACCGCAAGATGAAGGACATCGGCCTTCAGGATGACGAAATCTCGGCCATAGGGTCGAGCTTCGAAGCAGCTTGAGCCGCTACGTATCGCCTCGCAAGACTGGCGCGCTGATGGCGCCAGTGATCTCGAACTCCCTTTGGGAAAAAGCTCGGGCGGATCGCGACTGATCCGGACCTGAAAGGGCATGTCGATGAAAATGCAGCCGCCTCGCGCCCTCCTGGTTGGCCTGTCGATGGCGGCTCTGACGCTGGCCATGCCCTCGCCCCGGGCGCAGGAGGCAAAGGCGGTCGAGGCCGCAGAACCAGCGCAAGGCTATGACCATACCGCGACCCAGACGATAACCCCAAGGGATGGGGCTGCGCTGGGCGCGACGCTGCACCTTCCCCCCGAGCCGAACATGCCCGAGCAGGCGGCGCCATCCCTCGACGCGCCAGGCCCCGCCCTTATCGAAGCGCCCGCGCCCTCCCTGCCCGCCAATCTTGAGGCCGAAACGCCTGCGCGCGAGGCGCCGACCATCGCGGCTCACCTCAAACAGGCGCTGGACGCGCTGGTCAAAGAGCCCGCGCGCACCCAGGCCGCAAGGCGCGAGCGCGAGGCGGTGGCGGCTTTCTACGCCGCGCGCGCCCATGCGCCCCTCTGGGTCGCCAAGGACGCCTGGACCGACGCCGCCAGATCGGCGCTGGCGCGGCTGGAACATGCGGATGAAGACGGGCTCGCCCTCAAGCCCGGATCCTTGCCGGTGCTGAACGCCGCCACGGACATGGAGCGGGCCGCCACCGATCTCGCCCTCTCGCTGGCGGTCGTGACCTATGGCAGGCAGGCCAACGGCGCGCGCATCGATCCCCAGACCATCGACAAGCTGATCACCGAAAAGCCTGATGTGGCTGACCCCGCCCGCATCCTCGCCACAGTATCGGCCGCGCCGGACGCGGGCGCTGCGCTGCGCGATTTCAACCCCATTCAGTCAGGCTATCTGGCCCTGCGCGAAAAGCTCGCCGAGGTGCGCCGCGAGAAGCCGAAAACCATCGACCGGATCTCGTCTGGCCCGACCTTGAAAGTCGGCATGAAGGACCCGCGCGTACCCCTTGTTCGCGCCCGCTTCGGCCTTGACGCCCAACCCCTGCCCCAAAGCGCCGATGATCTTGTCTATGACACCCGCATCGCTTCTGCTGTCGCTGATTTCCAGCGCAGCAACGGGCTGCCCGCCTCGGGCCAGTTGACCACGCGCACGGTCTCCATCCTTTCCGGCGGCGACCCCGCCTGGCTGGAAGCCGAGATCATCGCCAATATGGAACGCTGGCGCTGGCGCGCGCGCGGCGAGGCGGCGGAGCGGATCGAAGTCAACATTCCCGATTTTTCCGTGCGCGTGTTTCGCGACAATGTGGCGTTCTACAAGGCGCGCGTGATCGTGGGCAAACCGACGACGCAGACGCCGGTCTTCTCGAACCGCATGCAGTTCATCGAGGTCAATCCCTACTGGAACGTGCCCGACAGCATCATCAGGAAAGAGATGGCGCCGAAGCTCGCCGAAGACCCGACCTATCTGCAAAAACTTGGCTACGAAGTCTCGACCGCGCCCAACGGGCGCATGATCGTGCGCCAACCGCCCGGCGAGCGAAACGCGCTGGGGCGCATCAAATTCATGTTCCCCAACCAGCATTCGGTGTATCTGCATGACACGCCCACGCGCGCGCTCTTCGCCAATGTGACACGCGCCTACAGCCATGGCTGCGTGCGCCTCGACCAGCCGTTCAAATTCGCGGAAGTCGTGCTCGGCAAGGAAAATGGCTGGACCGAGGAGCGCGCCCGCGCCCTCATCGGCGGCAAGAACCAGACGATCCATCTGCCGCGCGGCATCGACATTCATATCGGCTATTACACCGCCTTCGTGGACGAGACCGGCAAATTGCAACTGCGCGACGATCTCTATGGCCATTCCGCCAAGGTGCGCGCCGCGCTGGGCCTGGCGGTTTGAAATTCTGCGCCCGGGTCTTTTGATCTTTTCCACAGCCTTGGCAGGGAACAAAAGTCGGGCGCCAACTCGCTCAAAACGCCAATAATCCATGCTTTCAATCGGATAATCTTCCGGAGGCGTCTGCCTCCGGACCCTTGCGCCCAAGGTCGAGGCGCGGCTAAAAAGACACAATCACGCCAAATTTAACGAGCTTTGCTGTTTCGTCCATAAGTGCCTGAGCCCCCGCACGCCGCCCCTGATTCAAAAAATCCGCCGAGGCTCACGCCCCGTTAACCCTTCTCGGTAACACTATGCTCACCATGTTCGTCCCTCGCGGGCTTTTGCGAGGGTCCACGCGAAACGCGAGTCGTCAGTTGCTGAAATTGCGTAAACTCAAGACACGGACCGCCGGAAGGTTTGCGACGACCAGCGCCTTGACGCTCTTGCTGGCCGCGCTCATGCCAGCGCAGACACAGAACGCCATCGCCAATGGCGACACGCGCACCATTCATCTTTACCATACCCATTCAGGCGAGAGCATCCAGGCGACCTTCCGGGTCAATGGCCAGTATGATCCCGCTGTGCTGGCGAAGCTGAACCATTTCCTGCGCGACTGGCGCAATGACGACACAATCAAGATGGACCCGCGCCTGTTCGACACGGTCTGGGAAACCTATCGCGAATCCGGCTCGCAGGAGCCGATCCATATCGTTTCCGCCTACCGCTCGCCCCAGACCAACGCCATGCTGCGCCGCCGCTCCAAGGCCGTCGCGGAATTTTCCCAGCACATGCTCGGGAAGGCCATGGACATGCATTACATGGATGTCCCCATGTCCAGGGTGCGCGAGATCGCCATGCGCCTGCAACGGGGCGGCGTCGGCTATTATCCCACCGCAGGCACGCCCTTCGTGCATCTGGACGTGGGCAATGTGCGGGCATGGCCGCGCATGAGCCATGACCAGCTCGCGCGCCTCTTCCCGGATGGCAAGACCGTGCATCTGCCCACCAATGGCCAGCCCCTCGCTCGCTACGACGAGGCCCGCGCAGAGCTTGAAGCGCGCGGCGGCGCCTCCATGCCCAGCATGGCGCAGGTGCAGTCCCGTGGCTTCTTCGCGACGCTCTTTGGCGGCGGCGAGGAGGAGGAGGAGAAAGTTGCGCCCGCGCCGCGTGGCGGCCCACGCTCCCGCGTGGCGACCTATGTGGAGAACCGCAACCAACCGAGGGCCAGCAGCGCCCCGACCTATGACGACGACAACGCCGCCAGCTTCTTCATGGCCGAAGCCAACCGCTCGCCCGTCGTCAGGCAAGCCGAGCGCAACCTGCCGCGCGGCGAGACCTATATGGCCCCGACGCCAGCCCCCGCGGCGACGCCGGTTCCCCCCAACCGTCCGGTTGAAGCCATCGCCGAGCCGGGCCGCCAGATCGCCGCCTTCGACCCGCGCGCCTCCGAGGCCCCGGCTCCCCCGCGCCGTCCCTCCGAGGCGCCCCAGGCCCTGCTCGCCGCCCTCAACACGCCCTTGCCGCCCATGCGCCCGATCGAACTGCGCCCGCCAGAGCCGCCCATGCCTGAGCCGCGCCCGGTCGCCCTGCGCCAGACCGAACCCCGTATGGCGGAAATTCGACTGGCCGAGCCGCGACAGGCCGAGGCGCCCCCGATGGAGCCGCGCCCCGAGCCGACACGCATCGCGCGGGCGGCTGACCTGCCCGGCCTCATCACCGGCCCGGCCCTGCCCGCCGCCGCCCCGCCCGCCCCCGCATTGGCCTATGCCGCGACGCCCGAGCCCCCGGTCCCGGTCGCACGGCCAGCCATCCCGAGCGCTCGTTCAGCCGCGCGCGCGCCCGCGCCTCGCTCGGACCTCGTGGCCGCGAAACTGGATCGCGGGACGCTGGCCGCTCTCATCAAGGCGGTTTCCGTGGCGCAGATCGCGGCGCCGACCAAAGCGGGAGCAGGCGCAAGCCGCGCAGAAATCACCCGTGCGATCTTCGCCCAGCCGACCCAGGGTGCTGGCGGCTTCAACCATGCGGCCAGCAGCCTGCCCACGAACGCCTTCACCGGCCGCGCTGTCGGCGCTGTCGCCCATGAAGCGCCAGCGCGCGACCTGAACACCTTTGCGAAACGGATGGACTGACCATCACATCCTCGACAAGTCGCCGAGGGCTGCATTGACGCCGCCGGATGCGAGGGCTAGAGCTTCCGCCGAGGTCATAGACCTCTAAGATAGCGATGAAGCGGCGGGCGCGAAACTGCTTGCAGCTTTCTTGCAGAAAGCCATGATGCGCCTCGACCCCGGGTTTGCGAAAGACGCCGTGACATGACACTCGCCACCTCAGCCGCATCGGACGCCGCGCGCGGCCAGCAGCCGCAACTCGTGATCGACAATGTCTTCAAGCAATTCGGCGAGGGCCCCGGCTCCGTCATCGCCATCGATCACATGTCCTTCGATGTCAGACCCGGCGAATTCGTCTCGGTCATCGGGCCCTCGGGCTGCGGCAAGTCGACCCTGTTCAACATCATCGGCGGCCTGCTCGATGAATATTCCGGCGATGTGCTGATCGAGCGCGAGCGTATCGCGGGACCCCACAAGGCGGTGGGCATGGTGTTCCAGGAGGAATCCACCTTCCCCTGGCGCAATGTGATCGACAATGTTGCTTTTCCGCTGGAACTGCTGGGGGTCAACAAGTCGGAGCGGCTCGACCGCGCCCATCATTTCATCGATCTCGTAGGCCTCAAGGGCTTCGAGAAGCTGATGCCCTCGGCCCTTTCGGGCGGCATGCGCCAGCGCGTCTCCATCGCCCGCACCCTCGTCTCCAAACCGCAGATCCTGCTCATGGACGAGCCCTTCGCGGCGCTCGACGAGCAGACCCGCCTGCTGCTGGGCGACAAGATCACCCAGATCCAGCAGGATCTGAACCAGACCACCCTGCTGATCACCCACAATCTCACCGAGGCCGTGCAGCTCTCCGACCGGATCGTGGTGATGACCTATCGCCCGGGCAAGGTGAAGCGCATCGTCGACATCAACCTGCCGCGCCCGCGCACGTCAGATGTGGTGTCGAGCGACGCCTTCGGCCATTACGTCGCCGAGATCTGGGCGGACCTGCGCGAGGAAGCCAGCCGCGGTATGGCGGATTCGGAATCGGCGCAGAGAGGCGGCAGCCGTGGCTAGCCCATCGCTCGCCCAACACCGCGCCATCCCCATCATCCTGGGCGCCAGCACCGTCATCGGCGCCTTCGTGGTGCTGGAGGTGCTGCTGCGCTATGGGGTGGTGAACAAATATGTGGTGCCACTGCCCAGCCAGGTGCTGATGGCGCTCGAGCGCATCATCGTCGAGGAGAACATCTTCGGGCGCATGCGCGAGACGGCTTATGAAATGGTCGTCTCCTGCCTCATGGTGATCGTGCTCGGCGTGCCCATCGGCTCCCTGCTCTTTCGCTGGCGGTCGCTGCGCAGCGCGGTGCTGGACTGGGTCGCCGCCATGGCCGCTGCGCCCCTCGTGCTGGCCTTTCCGCTGTTTCTGGTCATGTTCGGGCGCAGCGCCACGACCGTGATCGTCATGTCGGTCATCACGGGTCTGGCGCCCATCATCATCAAGACGACAGAGGGACTGCTGGGCGTGCGGCCCGTGCTGATCAATGTGGGCCGCAGCCTGAAGCTGACGGATGCGCAGATGTTCCGCATGATCCTGCTGCCCGCCGCCCTGCCCACCATCTTCTCCGGCATCCGCCTGAGCTGGACCTTCGTGCTCATCTCCGTGGTGGGCATCGAATTCCTGATCAATCTGGGCGGCCTTGGCCAACTCATCAACGACCTTTCGGAGCGTTACGACCTGCCGGGCACCTATGGCGCCATCGGCTTCGTGATCCTCGTCAGCGTCGCCTTCTTCATGATTCTGGAGCGCGTGGAAACATGGCTGCGACCGGCCAAGTAAAGAACCCCACCGCCACCATGGGCTGGGCCAAGGCTGGCCGGGGCTCGTCGCGGTCGACGAACATGATCCGCGCCGGGATCTTCTTCGGCATGGCCATCTCCTGGGAGGCGCTGTCGCGCTCGGGACTGCTGTTCCGCGATGTGGTGCCCTCGCTCTTTTCCATCTGGGCCTCCATCTGGAAGCTCGTCTCGAGCCCGGTCTTCTACGCCAACCTGCAGGTCACGGCCTGGGAGATCTTCGCCTCGCTGGCCATTGGCAGCGGGCTTGGCATTGCGGTGGGCATCATCCTGGGCGCGAACCGCTTTCTGGGCGCCGCCTATGAGCCCTATGTCTATTATCTCGCGCCGACCCCGCGCATCATCTTCTTTCCGGTGATGATCATGTGGTTCGGCGTGGGCGTCGCCTCCAAGATCGCGCTGGGCGCGCTGTCCTGCTTCTTCACCGTGGCCCTCTCCACGGCGGGGGGCATGCGGGAGGTGGACAAGGTGCTGATCCGGGTTGGCCGCAGCTTCCGCGCGACGCCCTGGCAGATGGCGACGAAGATCTATCTGCCGGCCATGCGCGCGCCGGTGCTGAACGGCATTCGGCTGGGCTTCGGCACCGCGACGGTGACCTGCCTGCTGGCGGAGACCAAGCTCTCCAATCAGGGCCTGGGCTACATGATCATGCAGATCTACGCCCGCTTCGACATGCCCTCGCTCTATGGCCTCTTGATCATCGTCTTCATCATCGCGGGCGTCGGCAATCTCATTCTCGGCAAAGTGACCGGCACCTCGGCCTGAGGCTGCTCGTTTCCCGTGACTTTTCATGCGCGCCAGTGCACGGTGGCGCGCAGAAAATCATCGGGGAAACACCATGGTCGGGTCACGTCGTCACGCATTGAAAAGCAGCGCAGCCGCCTTGCTGGCCCTGAGCCTCGCGCTGTCCGCCGCGCCAGCGCTTGCGCTCGACAAGATCAAGCTCGCCATCGGCAATCCGGGCGTCGGCGAGACCGAGGTTCCTGACCTTGGCATGAAGCAGGGCATCTTCCAGAAACATGGAATCGAGCTGGAGATCCTCTACACCCAGGGCAGCGCGGAGACCGTGCAGGCGGTCGTCTCGGGCGGGGTGGACATCGGCTGCGCGGTGGGCACGGTGGGGGCGCTGGCGGCCTTCTCGAAGGGCGCGCCGCTGCGCATCATAGGCGCCTCCTTCACCGGCGACTCCAACATGTTCCTCTATGTTCCCGCAGATTCGCCGATCCGCAAGGTCGAGGACGCCAAGGGCAAGACGGTGGCCTTCTCGAACACAGGCTCGTCCTCCCACATCATGGTGCTTGAAGCGAAGAAGCAGTTCGAAACCGACTTCAAGGCGACCGCCACGGGCGGCGGCCCCGCCACCCTCACCCAGGTGATGAGCGGGCAGGTCGATGTGGGCTGGTCAGGCGCGCCCTTCGCGGTGGACATGCTGGAGGCCGGGCGCATCCGCCTCATCATGAAAGCCTCGGACCTGACTGCCATGGGCGACCAGACGTCGCGCGTGGTCACCGCCAATATCCAGGACATGCAGAAGCGGCCTGATCTCTACGCCCGCTTCATGGACGCCTATCGGGAGACCATCGACTGGATCTACGACACGCCCGAGGGTGTGAAGGCCTATGCGGAATGGGCGAAGGTTTCGGAGGCCATCGGCAAACGCTCCCTCGGCGAATTCCTGCCCAAGGCCGCAGTGCAGACCGACGAGGTGCGCGGGCTGGAGCAGAACATGCGCACGGCGATCGAGGCGAAATACATCTCCGCGCCGCTCAGCAAGGAGCAGATCGCGGAGCTGATCCAGATCCCGGCGCGCGGGAAGAAGTGAGCGGGGCTCAGATCTCGCCCAGAGCCTGAAGATAGAGATCGAGGATCGTCTCTTCCTCGATCCGCTTCTCCCGGTCCATGCGGCGGATCGAGACGATCTTGCGCATGATCTTGGCGTCGAAGCCATTTCCCTTGGCCTCGGCGTAGACCTCCTTGATGTCGTCGGCGATGGTGCGCTTTTCCTCTTCCAGGCGCTCGATGCGCTCGATGAAGGCGCGCAGATGGCCGCCATCCACGTCCGAGGACTCCGCACTGATCATTTCGGGCTTGTTCATCGCGCCTGTCCAAACATGAGATCCGCTTTCAGCGAAGCGACTGGATGCGGCCATGGCGCGCGCGGGTCAAGCCCGGGGGCGCAAAAACAATATTTCTTGAGAATTATGGGGAAAACCTCGCCCGCCGGGGCGCTCGCCCCGCAGATGCCGGTTTTCAGGAAAACCCTTGAAAACAAGGGCATGGGCAAAAATCACCCTAGACCGGCTGCACCAGATCCTGCAGCGCGTGCTTGGTCTCCAGCAGCCGTTCGGCGATCAGCTCTTCGGCCTCGCCAAAACGCTGGGTGGGCACGGGCACCGAAATGGCCATCTGATTGCCCAGCATGTCGGGCACGCAGATGCCCGCCGCCGAAACGCCCAGCGTATGTTCCTCGCGGTCGAAGGCGACGCCCGTCTTGCGGATGCGGTCGAGGTCTTCAAGCAGCGGCTTGATCTGCGTGATCGTGTGCGGCGTGCGCGCCTCGAAAGCCACGCCCATCAGGCGCTCCACCGCGCGGTTGTCGAGACTGGCGAGATAGGCCTTGCCATTGGCGGTGCAATAAAGCGGAAATGTTTCCCCCACCGCCGAGACCGTGCGCAGGCGCTGGGAGCCGATCACCTGATCGACGAAGAGCAGCCTGTCCTTGCGCGCCACGGCGAGGTCGACCGTTTCTTTCAACTCGTTGGAAAGTTTCGTGATGAGCGGGCGCGCGATTTCCAGAAAATCCGAGCGCACGGCGCCCGCCAGCCGCAGCAGGCCGGGGCCTAACATCACACGCCCGGTGGGCGAGGCGGCGATGACGAATTTCTCCGCATGGAGCGCCGAGACGATGCGCTGCACGGTGGAGCGCGCCAGCCCCGTGCGCTGGGCGATCTGACCGAGGCTGAGGCCCGAGGCGTCCTCCTCCAGCGTACGCAGAATGGCTGCGGCGCGGGCGATCACCTGCACGCCATTGCGATCCTGCGCGATCATCTCATCCATGGATTTGACGTCCGTCATGGCTCCCCGGCGCCCTGGCGCGGATTGATGCGTTCTTTCGTATCGTGGTACAAGCTTTCCGTCATGCGGTACAGGGGGCGATGACCCGATCCAGCCGCCCGGGGGGCCTGACCAGATGCAGATACTCATCGTCGAACGGGAAGATCATTTCAAGGCGGCGGACCTGCGCGCGCGCTTTCCGCAACTGACGATCCACGACGCCACAAGCGTCGTGCAGGCGCTGCCTGTTGCGGGGGAATGCGAGGTGCTGATCGCACTGGCGCACGAAGTCACCGACGAACTGCTGGCCGCCATGCCAAGGCTCCGCTATATCGCCGCGCTCTCCACCGGCGTCGATCATCTGTGGGCCTGCAAGAATCTGCGGCCCGACATCCGCATCACCAATGGGCGCGGCATTCACGGGCCGCAGATGGCGGAGATGGCCTTTCTCTTCATGATCGGCCTGTCGCGCGATTATCTGCGCATGGAGGCGAACCAGCGCAATCACGTCTGGAAGCGCTGGGCGCAGCCGGTGCT
>CANCSY010000077.1 GCA_947380915.1 Beijerinckiaceae bacterium | reverse complement strand
TCCTTCGTGGTGACCATCGCCTTCACCAAGACCGAGCCGGTCATCATCGCGATTCTCAGCATCGTGATCCTGCGGGAGGTCCCCACCCCCATGACCGCGCTGGCGATCATCGTGGCGACCGCTGGCGTGCTGCTGATGTCCCTGCCGCCCCGCAGCGCCGGCGCCGAGCGCCCGGGCCTCAAGGCGGCGCTGATCGGGCTGGCGTCGGGCGCCTGTTTCGGCTTCTCCGCAACGGGCTACCGGGTGTCGATGGTGGGGCTGGAGTCCTCGTCCTTCATCCTCACGGCCAGCGTCACCATGGTCACGGGGCTGGTGATCCAGTGCGCCGCCATTCTTGGCTGGCTGCTGCTGCGCGACCGGGCGCTGCTGATCAATATCGGCAAGAGCTGGCGGCCCTCCCTGCTGGCGGGCTTCATGGGGGCGCTGGCCACCCAGTTCTGGTTTCTGGCTTTCGCCATCACCAACCCGATCCGCGTGCGCACCCTGGCTCTGGTGGAGGTGCCCTTCGCCCAGGTGGTCTCGCGCCGCATCTTCAAGCAGCGCATGAGCACTGCCGAGATCGCAGGCATGGCGCTGATTGTGGCGGGGGTGGTGCTGCTGCTGAACGGCTAGGCCTCTTCATACCCTCCCCCCTGTGGGGAGGGTCGGCCGCGCCAGCGGACGGGGTGGGGGTCTGCGCATGCTGATCGGTATGCGCAGTTGCAAAAGGCGCTAACTTCAGAGATCGCGCGCCCCCCACTCTCTAATCTCTCCCCACGAGGGGGAGAGAAGCTGCAAGCGTTGCGCTTAAAAAAACCAAATGAAGCGAGCGCGCTTCATACCCTCCCCCTCGTGGGGAGGGTCGGCCCGCGTAGCGGGACGGAGTGGGGGGCGCGAGGTGCTGATCGGGAGCGCAATCACACGCTCTCGCGCAACTCGCGCGGCAGCGGGAAAAACATGTCTTCGACGGCGGTGGTCACCACCTCGACCTCGATCTGCCGCCGGCTGGCGAAGGCCTCGATAATTTCCTCCACCAGCACCTCCGGCGCCGAGGCGCCCGCCGTGATGCCCAGCGTCTGAATATCCGTGAACAGGCTCCAGTCGATGTCCTGCGCGCGCAACACCAAACGCGAGACGGGGCAACCTGCCCGCTCCGCCACCTCGGTCAGGCGCACGGACTTGGAGGAGTTGGGCGAGCCCACCACCAGAAGCGCATCCACGCGCGGAGCGATGGCCTTCACCGCCTCCTGACGGTTGGTGGTGGCGTAGCAGATGTCGTCCTTGTGGGGGCCTGCGATGGCGGGAAACTTCGCCTGCAAGGCCGCCACGATCTCTGCGGTGTCATCCACCGAAAGCGTGGTCTGGGAAGCCCAGGCGAGCATGGCGGGATCGGGCGGGGTGAGCCGCGCCACATCCTCCACCGTCTCCACCAGCAGCACCGCTCCGTCAGGCAACTGGCCGACCGTGCCCTCGACTTCCGGGTGACCGGCATGGCCGATGAGCACGACCTGGCGGCCCCGCTTGTGATGAATGGCGGCCTCGCGATGTACCTTTGTGACCAGCGGACAGGTGGCGTCGATGGCCACCAGATTGCGCTGCGCCGCCTGATCGACCACGGATTTGGGCACCCCATGGGCGGAGAAGATCACGGGGGCGCCGCCCTGGGGCGCCTCATCCAGCTCCTCGATGAAGATCGCGCCCTTGGCCCGCAGGGAATCCACCACGAAGCGATTGTGGACGATCTCGTGGCGCACATAGACCGGGGCGCCATAGACCTGCAGCGCCCGCTCCACCACGTCGATGGCGCGCACGACTCCCGCGCAGAAACCACGGGGAGCGGCGAGCAAGATGCGAAGCGGTGTCTGGGGCATGGTCAAACCTCTTGCGCTGTTTTTGCGTGAAGGCCGGGCAAAGCGCAAGACCCCCGAAAGGGCCGGACTTGCGAGGGGCGCCCCTGCGGGTCTATGCAGACGCCTTGCCGCCCACCTCAAGAAAGTCCGCCATGTCCGACCCAGCGGTATCGCCACCGCGCGCCCCCGCCGTGTTCACGCAGGGGTCCCTCGTCCGCCATGTGCTGGTGATGACATCCACTGGGTCCATCGGCCTCGTGGCGGTCTTCATGGTGGATCTGCTGTCGCTGATCTATGTGTCATGGCTTGGCGAACCTGCGCTAACGGCCGGCGTGGGCTTCGCCGCGCAGGTGCTGTTCTTCATCATCTCCGTCAACATCGGCCTGAGCATCGCGGTCTCGGCGGTGGTGGCCCGGGCCATCGGCGCCAATGATCGCCCGCGCGCCCAGCAACTGGCGAGCTCCGGCCTCACCCATACCGTCCTCGTCGCCAGCGTGACAGGTCTGGCGCTCTACCTGTTCCGCCGTCCGGCCCTTGAGCTTCTGGGCGCCCAGGGGGCGGCGCTGGATGCGGCGGAGGTCTATCTTGTGTGGACCCTGCCCACCAATGGGCTGATGGCGCTGGGCATGGCGCTCTCGGGCGTCTTGCGCTCCGTGGGCGATGCGCGCCGCTCCATGTATGTGACGCTCTTCGGCTCCATCGTGACCGCTTTTGTCGATCCGCTGCTGATCCTCGGCCTCAAGATGGGCGTGGAGGGCGCCGCCATCGCGGCGGTGGTCTCGCGCTTCGTCTGGGTCGGCGTCGGCCTTTGGGGCGCAGTCCATGTGCATGGAATCGTCGGGCGTCCTGACCGCAAATCCGTGATGCGCGACCTGCCTGCGGTGATGAAAATCGCCCTGCCCGCGATTCTCACCAATCTCGCCGCCCCCGTGGCCAATGGCTATGCGGTGCACGCCATGGCCAACTTCGGTGAGGCTGCCGTTGCGGCAGGGGCGATCATCGACCGGGTGGCGCCCGTGGCCTTCGTGGTGCTTTTCGCCATGTCGAGCGTGGTGGGGCCCATCATCGCCCAGAACTATGGCGCCAAGCTCTATGGGCGCGTGAGCGGCACGCTGACCACCTGTTTCGCTTTCGCCGGGATCTATTCCCTGACTGTCTGGTTCTTGCTGATCCTGGGCGCGAACGGGATCGTCTGGCTGTTCAGCGCCCAAGGGGAGACCGCCCGTCTCGTGGTTTTCTTCTGCGATTACGGGGCTGTGGCCTGGGTGTTCCTCGGCTGCCTCTTCGCCGCCAACGCGGCCTTCAACAATCTCGACTACGCCTTTCTCTCGACCCTCTTCAACTGGGGCCGGGCGACTTTGGGCACGATCCCATTCGTCATGCTCGGCGCCCACTATCTGGGGGCGGAGGGGGTCATTCTGGGGATTGTCGCAGGCGGGGCGATGTCCGGATCGGCCGCCATCGTCACCGCCTATGGCATAGCGCGCCGGATCTCCCGCCTGAAAAACTGACGCCCCCGGGCGGCGTGTTGCAACGGCGCGAGCCCAAGCCTATGTAGTGGGGCCCGTCAGCCACGCTGACCAATCCTGTTTCGCCCGAAGGCTCGTTCATGGCCCGTGACGTCTCCGACCAGACCCCCATCGAGTCGCGCGATGCGCTCGTGGGCTGGATCGCGGCCGGCGAAAAGCCTCAGGCTGACTTCCGTCTGGGCACCGAACACGAGAAATTCCCCTTCTACCGCGCCGATCTGGCCCCGGTTCCCTATGAGGGCCGCGCGGGCCAGGGCGGCATTCGCGCCCTGCTGGAGGGCATGCAGGCGAGAACCGGCTGGGAGCCCATCGAGGACGCGGGCGCGCTGATCGGTCTTTACGATCCCAATGGCGGCGGCGCCATTTCGCTGGAGCCGGGCGGGCAGTTCGAACTCTCCGGCGCCCCGCTCGAAACAGTGCACCAGACAGCGGCGGAGCTTGATCTGCATCTGGAGCAGGTGAAGGCGGTCGCAGCGCCCCATGACATCGGCTTTCTGGGCCTTGGCATGAGCCCGGCCTGGACCCTGGCGCAGACGCCCGTCATGCCCAAGAGCCGCTACAAGATCATGACCCGCTACATGCCCATGGTTGGCACGCGCGGCCTCGACATGATGTATCGGACCTGCACGGTTCAGGTGAATCTCGACTTCGCCACCGAAGCCGACATGGTGAAGAAGCTGCGGGTCTGCCTGGCGCTACAGCCTGTGGGCACCGCCCTCTTCGCCAATTCGCCCTTTACCGAAAGCCGCCCCAACGGGCGCCTGTCCGAGCGCTCGGAAATCTGGCGCGACACCGACAACAACCGCGCGGGCATGCTGCCCTTCGCCTTCGAAGCGGGCATGGGCTACGAGCGCTATGTGGACTACGCCCTGCAAGTGCCCATGTATTTCGTCAAGCGCGGCGAGACCTATCACGATGTCGCCGGGGCCGATTTCCGCGCCCTGCTGGAAGGCCGCCTGCCGCAACTGCCCGGCGAGCGGGCCACCATGTCCGACTGGGCCAATCACCTCTCCACCATCTTCCCCGAAGTGCGCCTGAAGCGCTTTCTGGAGATGCGCGGCGGCGATGTGGGCGGACGCGATCATATCGTGGCCTTCTCTGCCTTCTTCGTGGGCCTGATCTATGACCAGAGCGCGCTCGACGCCGCCTTTGATCTGGTGAAGGGCTGGAGCGCCGAACAGCGCCAGCAGTTGCGCGACGATGTTCCCGCGCGCGGCCTCGACGCGGTGATCGACGGCGTGAGCCTGCGCGACATCGCAAAACAGGCCCTCGCCATCTCCCGCCACGGCCTTGCGCGGCGCGACAGGCGAAACGCCAGCGGCCAGAGCGAGGCGATCCACCTCGACCTGCTGGACGCACGCGTGGCCTGCGGCCGGGTTGCGGCGCAGGAGTGGCTGGATCGTTTCCACGGCGTCTGGGGCGGCAAGGTCGATCCGGTCTTCAGCGAAGCTGCTTTCTGAAGGGTTAACGCCTTCAGTCAAATTTGAACGAAACTGTTCGCGCGCGATTCGGCAAAATGGCGAAAACCGCTTCGCATCAGTGCTTTCATTTCTTTTTAACCGAAGAAATTAGCGGATCAGGCGCAAAGCACCCGTCATTGTAACCGCAACGCAAGCCCGTCTTGCGGAGGCTGCGGGGTCGGTATGGCGAGCGAATTCACCTTCGAGGACAGCGAGGCGCAGGATTGGCGGGGCGTTGTGCTGGCGCTCGACCAGACCGCCAGCGGCCGCGCCGCCTATCGCGTCAAGCTCTGGGGCGCCGAGGAATCGGCTTTGCTGGTCTGCGTTCTCGAGACCTTCGACGGTCACGAAGCCATCGGCGCATGGACGGCCCATGCGCTGCGGTTCGGCCTGCCGAAATTCATCGAAAAGGCGCCCGGAGACATCGAAGGCGCCGAATTGCGCCTCGCCCAGGCCATGGCCTGCCAGACCCCGACATGGCGTCGCCGGGGCGCAACCCTCGCCAACCGGCGGCCCGAAAGCCTCCTGCGCCGGGGCGCGCGATTGGTCAGCTGGCAGCGACAAGCCAGCGACCGAGGCTTCATCCCAGCAATCCCTGCAAGCTGAGCCCGGCGAAGAGGATCAGCCCGGCGTCGCGATTGGAGCGAAACAGCCGCAGGGACCGCTCCGTGGAGGCCGGATCAATCATCGCGACCTGCCAGATGAGGTGCAGGGCGAAACCCACGATTCCCGCATAAGCGAAGGCGCCGCCGCCCACCAGCGCCACAGCCGTCAGCGCCATGGCCACCGCCGCCCCATAGAACCCCGCCACCCCCAGACGCACCCGCCCGCCAAAGAGCCGCGCCGTGGAGCGCACGCCCACAATGGCGTCGTCGCGCGCGTCCTGCAGGGCGTAGATCGTGTCATAGGCCACAGTCCAGGCGATGGCCGCGCCATAGATCAGCCAGGCGGGCCAGGCGAGCGCGCCCATGGCCGCCGCCCAGCCCATCAGGCCGCCATAGGCGAAGGCCAGCCCCAGAACCGCCTGCGGCCATGAGGTGATGCGCTTCATGAAGGGATAGGCGGCCACGATCAGCAGGGACGCCAGCCCGAGGCCCACCGAAAACCAGTTTAGCGAGAAGAGCACCATGGCGCCCACCAGCGACTGGGCCACCATGAAGACCTTCGCCGCGCGCGGACTGACGCGGCCTGACGGCAGGGGACGATTGCGAGTGCGCTCCACCCCCGCGTCGATCTCGCGGTCCACCAGATCATTGTAGGTGGAGCCGGCGCCGCGCATGGCGACCGCGCCGATCAGAAACAGGGTCAGATGCCAGAGGTCCGGGCCGCGCTGATTGGCGATCCCGGCCAGAGCAGCCGACCACCAGCAGGGCAGCAGCAGCAATTGCCAGCCAATGGGCCGGTCGATGCGGGCGAGCTGGATGAAGGGCGACCAGGAGGCCGGCGCGAGGGCCAGCAAACGGCTGCGGATGGAATCAGGGAGTTCGGCGGGGCCGGATGGCAGGCTCCCGGAGCCGCTGCTCACAGCGGGCCGGAGGGCAGTTTCATGGCTGGGGCGGCGCCCATGCCCGTGGGCGCCTGTTGCTGGCGCTTCATCTGGGCGGCGGCCTCGCAGGCCCGCTCGGCGATCTGGGCGGTCTTGGAGGTGCCCTCCTTCATGCCCTCGATCACGTCATCGGGAATGTTGCACCAGCCCTTCTGCTTGATCATCCAGGCGCGCATTTCAGCCTCGACCGAGACGAGGCTGCGCAGCCTTGGGCAGGAGGTCACAGGATCGACCTTGCCCTTGCCGGCGGCCACGATCTTGTTCAGAGCCTCGATCTGCGTCTGGCGACGCTCCTGAAACTGGCCCATGTCAGTCTCGCAACTGGATACGGGGGCGGCGGTCGGCGGCGCCGTGAGGGCGGCGGGAGGAGCCGCAGCGGCGCCCGGCGCAACCGGCGACAGGCCCGGCGCGCCCAGCATGGACTGCGCGGCCAGAGGGCCGGAAAGGGCGAGCAAAGCCGCCAGGCTCATCAGCGAGCGGGAAGAACGTCCAAACAGCACCATCGAAGCCGTATCCTCGTTTGATCCCGACGCTCGGGACAGACTTGATAGCAAGCAGTCCGCCCCCTCACAACCCGGAGCGCCGCTGATGCGCTGCGAAAGCGGCAAGTTCATGGCGCAGGTTCCGTCCCGGCCCTCCCCGCGCTATAGAAGCTGACCGCTTTCAAGGAGCCTGACGTGTCCCGCTACGACTTCGCCGCCCAGCGCCTGTTCGTCGATGCGCCGCTCCGCCAGGGCGCGCGCGTCCCCCTCAGCCGCGAGCAGGCCAACTACCTTCTGAATGTGCTGCGTCTGGGCGCAGGCGACGGCGTCATCGTGTTCAACGGGCGCGAGGGAGAATGGCGCGCCGAGCTGGCCGACACCGGCCGCAAGTCCGCATCCCTGGACATCGCGCAAGCCCTGCGGGCGCAGGAGGCGGGGCCGGACCTCGACTATCTCTTCGCGCCGCTCAAACATGCGCGCCTTGACTACATGGTGCAAAAAGCTGTGGAAATGGGCGCGGCCCGGCTGCGGCCCGTGCTCACACGCCGCACCCAGGCCCATCGGGTCAATCTGGAGCGCATGCGCGCCAATGTCATCGAGGCGGCCGAACAATGCGGCGTCCTCGCGCTGGCGCAGATCGAGGAGCCCCTCCCCCTCGAAAAGGTTCTGGCCCAATGGCCGCAGGATCGGCTGCTCGTCTTTTGCGACGAGGACGCCCCCATGGAGGATGCGGTGGCGGCCCTGCGCGCCCGCTGCGCCCCCGGGGCGCCGGTGGCTGTGCTGATTGGCCCCGAAGGCGGCTTTGACCCTGCCGAACGCGCCATGCTCATGGGCATGCAGCAGACGCTCGCCATTTCGCTGGGTCCACGCATCCTGCGAGCGGATACGGCGGCTGTGGCTGCGCTGGCCGTCGTCCATGCCGCTTTGGGAGGATAACGTCAGCAGAACGGCGTAATGACCATGATCTCGCCACGATGTTGAGCGCACAAAGAGCCTCGGACGTGGCGGTAAGCTGCGTTCTGGGGCCCTTTTCCTCCTTTGGCGAGGCCTTCTCTTTTGGCGAGTCCTTCAATGATCAGCACGGCCCGATCTTGTCGTTATCGCCTGCTCGCCGTGGCGGCCTGCGCTTTGGGCGCGCCCCTGGCCGGGGTTTCTTTGGCCATGGCGCAGGATCTGCAAAACCCGCGCGACAAGGCCAACCAGATCTGCGCCAGCTATGGTCAGGGCTTCGTGGCGGGTCCCGGCCCCGGCCATTGCGTGAAGGTGCAGGAAAGGCTGCGGGTGGAGCCCCATGCGCGCCGCGCCGCGCTGGATGAGCCCGGCACAGGCTTTTACGCCGCGCAGGATGCGCCCATGCGCGACCGGCTGCGGCTCAATGGCGGATTTGGCGGCGCCTCCGTCCGCTGAGAGCCGCCAGGACCACCAGCGTTTGCCCCGGCCGCCCAATGCGCCTAGTTTCGCTGACACAGCGAAAGGCGAGATGATTTGCAGGACAGTTTGAAATCCACGCTGGAGCAGGGCTTGCTCGAGACGATGCGGCAGGCGGCACTGCGCGGCGGCGCCATCGCGCTCGATTATTTCCGTCCCGGCGAGCGGACCAGCGCCCGAATCGACAGCAAGGAAGGCGGCTCGCCCGTCACCGAGGCCGACCACGCGGTTGACGCCTTCCTGACGCAGGAATTGCGGCGCGCGATGCCGCAGGCGGGCTGGCTCTCGGAAGAAACCATCGACAATCCCGACCGGCTCGCGCGCGATCTCGTGTTCATCGTGGATCCCATCGACGGCACCCGCGCCTTCATGTCGGGCGATGCGCGCTGGGCCGTCTGCATCGCGCTGGTGGCGAGCGGACAGCCCGTTGCGGGAATCATCCATCTGCCCGCCCTGGGCCAGACCTTCGTGGCCCATCTCGGCGGCGGCGCCTTTCTGAATGATCAGCCGATCACCGCATCCCCCCGCGCCAGCCTCGCCGGGGGCCTTGTCGCCGGTCCCGCCGGGATGCTGAGGGATCTGGCCGCCTCCGGCATGGATTTCCGCACGGAACCAAGAATTCCCTCCCTGGCCTATCGTTTCGCGAGGGTCGCGGAGGGAAGCCTTGACGCAGGCATGGCCTCGACCAACGCCTGCGATTGGGATATAGCAGCGGCCGACATCATCCTGCAGGAAGCTGGCGGCGGATTGACCGATCCCCACGGCCTCTCGCCAATCTACAATCGGCCAGCCACGCGCCACGGACTTCTGGGCGCAGCCCCCGGCCAGTTGAAAAACGAGCTGACCGCCATCCTGCGGCGGTCTCTCGGGCGGGCGCAGGGCTGACATCGAACCGCGGGCCCAGCCCCAAAAACCATCAACACCGGAACAGACGATGAGCGAGAGCGACCACACGCGCGAATCAAAACAACTGCTTCACCTGGTCTTCGGCGGCGAACTGAAGTCCCTGGACGGCACAGAGTTCAAGGACACCGCCCAGATCGACGTCGTCGGCATTTTCCCCAATTACGCCAGCGCCTGCGCCGCCTGGAAGGCCAAGGCGCAGATGACCGTGGACAATGCGCAGATGCGGTATTTCATCGTCCATATGCATCGGTTCATGGACCCAAGCTGAGAGTTGCGGTAAGCCTCGACCCGCTCGATCGGCGGGAAACGCGATGCTGAAGCAACTGGGACAAAGCGCAGCAGTGCAGAGCCTTCTGGGGCTTCTGGGCGTCGCCTATCTGCGTCTTGTCCGCGCCACGACCCGCTTCGTCGACGATCCCCCCGGCTTCGCAGGGACGATCACGCCGCAACTGCCCATCATCATCGCCATGTGGCATGGCCAGCATCTGATGATCCATTGCGCCTGCCCGCCCGGGATGCGCGTGAGCGCGCTCATCTCCAAGTCGGGCGATGGCGAGATCAATGCGAAGATCCTGGAGCGGCTGGGCGTCAGCCCGATCAGGGGCTCGGGCGGCGACGCGGCCAAGAGCCGCAAACGCGGGGGCATGGCGGCCCTGCGCGAAATGCTGCGGCGGCTGGAGCAAGGCTCCAGCATCGCGCTGACCGCAGATGTGCCCAAGGTGTCGCGCATCGCGGGCCTGGGCATCGTGACCCTGGCCCAGCTCTCGGGCCGCCCCATCTATCCGGTGGCCGTCGTCAGCGCCCGCCGCATCGACGTGAATTCCTGGGACCACGCCTCCATCGCCCTGCCTTTCAGTCGGGGCGCCATGGTGCTGGGGAACCCGATCACCGTGGCGCGGGACGCCACGCCAGAGACCCTCGAAACCGCCCGCCGCGCCGTCGAGGCCGGGCTCAACGAGGTTCACGCCCGCGCTTATGGGCTTGTCGGCCATAGCGACCCCGGCGCAACCGTGGAGCGGCCCGCATGAGCCGCCCCATCGAACCCGCCCTCGCCTTCTACCGCATCGCCACCAGCCTGCTGGGGCCGCTGGCGCCCGCGCTGCTCAACTGGCGCAGGCGTCGCGGCAAGGAAGACCCGCGCCGCATGGCCGAGCGCATGGGCTATCCCTCGCTGGCGCGCCCGGCCGGCCCGCTGGTCTGGCTGCATGGCGCGAGCGTGGGCGAGGGCATCGCCCTGCTGCCCCTGGTGGAGCGCCTGGTGGCGCGCGGCCTGAATGTGCTGGTGACGAGCGGCACGGTCACATCGGCCACCATTCTGGCGGAGCGCCTGCCCGCCGGGGCCATGCACCAATATCTGCCCCTGGACATTCCCGCCTTTCTGGCCCGGTTCCTCGATCACTGGCGGCCTGGCCTCGCGCTTGTGGCGGAATCGGAAATCTGGCCCAACATGCTGCGCATGGTCCATGACCGAGGCGTGCCGCTGGCGCTGGTCAACGCCCGCCTGTCGCCCCGCTCCTTCGCCCGCTGGAGCAAGGCGCCCCGGGTCATCGGCTCCCTGCTCTCGCGCATCGACCTGTGCCTGGCGCAAACAAAGGACGACGCCCTGCGGCTCCAGCAACTGGGGGCGCCCTTCGTGGAAGTGACCGGCAATCTGAAATATGACGTGCCCGCGCCGCCCTATGCGCAGGCGGCGCTGGCGCAGATGACCGGCGCCGTGGGCGCGCGCCCCGTCTGGTTCGCCGCCTCCACCCATGCGGGCGAGGAGGACATCATCCTGCGCGTGCACCAGCGCCTGCAGACAAGCTTTCCCGATCTCCTCACCATCCTGGCGCCGCGCCACGCCAGACGCGGCCCGCAGATCGCGCAAACAGCGGCGGGATTCGGCCTGCCCGTGGCGCTGCGCTCCCTTGGCGACAGGATCACCCCCCAGACGAAGTTGTATATCGCCGACACCATGGGCGAGATGGGGCTTTTCTACCGGCTCACGAGCATCGTGCTGGTGGGCAAATCGCTCGGGGAGGCGCGGGGCGGACAGAACCCAATTGAGCCCGCAAAGCTTGGGGCGACCGTGTTGCACGGGCCCCATGTCGGCAATTTCGCTCAGGTCTATCAGGATCTCGCCGCAGCGAAGGGCGCCATGGAGGTGGCGGACGAAGCGGCGCTGGAAGCCGCCTTGCGCCTCTATTTCACCGACCCCGCCCTGTTGCGCCGCAGCGGACGGGCGACCCAGGAGGCGGTGGAGCGCTTCGGCGGGGCCACCACCCGCATCATGGAGGCGCTCGAGCCCTGGCTGACCCTTATGCAGGCCGAGCGGCCCTGATGCGCGCGCCCGCCTTCTGGTGGAAGCCTGCCATAACGCTCACCGCGCGCCTTCTGTGGCCTTTTGGCGCGATCTATGGCGCACTCACGGCCCGTCGCATGAACCGCGCTGGCGCCGATTGCGGCCCGCCGGTGATCTGCATCGGCAATTTCGTGGCCGGCGGCGCGGGCAAGACGCCCACCGCCATCGCGGTGGCGCAGGCGCTGCTGGCGCTGGGGCGCAAACCCGTCTTTCTTTCGCGTGGCTATGGCTCGCAGGCGATCGCCCCCCGCCTCGTCGACCGCGCCCGCCACAAGGCGGCCGATGTGGGCGACGAACCCCTGCTGCTGGCGACTGTCGCCCCCTGTATCGTGTCCGCAGACAAGCTGGAGGGCGCCCGCGCCTGCGTGGCGGCGGGGGCCGATGTCATCGTCATGGACGATGGGCTCCAGAATCCCGCGCTCACCAAGGCGCTGCGCATCGCAGTGGTGGATGGCGCCGTGGGCGTCGGCAATGGCCTTTGCGTGCCCGCAGGGCCGCTCCGCGCACCGCTGAACGCCCAATGGCCCCATGTGGATGCGCTGGTGGTGATCGGCGACGGGGAGCCCGGCGCGGCGCTGGCGCGGACGGCTGAGGCCCTTGGCAAGCCTGTCTTGCGGGGCCTGCTGGCGCCCGAGCCCGGCATGGCCATGGGGCTGGCGGGCCGCGAGGTCATCGCCTTCGCCGGGATTGGACGACCCGAGAAATTCTTCGACACCCTGCGCGCGCTGGGCGCTGAAGTCATCGAGACCGAAGCCTTCCCCGACCACCACGCCTTCACGGCGCGGGAGATCGCGGGGCTTCAGG
>CANCSY010000076.1 GCA_947380915.1 Beijerinckiaceae bacterium | reverse complement strand
GCACCAGGGCGCGGTCCTTCTCGAAATACTGGCGATATTCCTTGTAGGTGGTCGAGCCGATGCAGCGCAGCACGCCCTGCGCCAGCGCGGGCTTGAGCAGGTTGGATGCGTCCATGGCGCCGCCAGAGGTGGCGCCGGCGCCGATCACCGTATGGATCTCGTCGATGAAGAGAATCGCGTTCTTGTGCTGCTCGATCTCCTTCATCACCTGCTTCAGGCGCTCTTCGAAATCGCCGCGATAGCGGGTGCCCGCCAGCAGCGAGCCCATGTCGAGAGAGAAGACCGTGGCCTGCGCCAGAACCTCGGGCACTTCGCCCTTGATGATCTTGCGCGCAAGGCCCTCGGCGATGGCGGTCTTGCCGACGCCGGGGTCGCCCACCAGCAGCGGATTGTTCTTCTGCCTGCGGCACAGCACCTGAATGGTGCGCATGACCTCGGACTCGCGGCCGATCAGGGGATCGATGCGGCCATCGCGCGCCTTCTTGTTCAGGTTGACGCAATAGGCGTCGAGGGCGTTGTCCTTCTTCTTGGTGTTGTCGGCGGGCGCCTCGCGCTGTTCGCGCGGCTCGCGTTGCTCGGGCTCCTCCTCGGCGCCGCGGGGCGACTTGGTGGTGTCGCTCATGCCCGGACGCTTGGCGATGCCGTGGCTGATGTAGTTGACCGCATCATAGCGGGTCATGTCCTGCTCCTGCAGGAAATAGGCGGCATGGCTCTCGCGCTCGGCGAAGATGGCGACGAGCACATTGGCGCCGGTCACTTCCTCGCGGCCGGAGGACTGCACATGGATCACGGCGCGCTGGATCACGCGCTGGAAGCCGGCGGTGGGCTTGGCGTCTTCGCGGCCATCGGTGACGAGGTTTTCGAGCTCGGTCTCGATATATTCGACGAGATTCTTTTTCAGCGCGTCGGTGTCGACCGAACAGGCGCGCATGACGGCCGAAGCATCGGTGTCGTCAAGCAGGCTGAGCAGCAGATGCTCAAGCGTCGCATATTCGTGGCGGCGCTCATTGGCGACGGCCAAGGCGCGATGGAGAGACTGTTCGAGATTACGTGAGAAGGACGGCATCGCAGCTCTCACCCTTAGCGTTCGAGGTTTACTTGCAAAGGTTTGAACGGCCAGCGCCTGAGCCCTGATCGCCTTCCGCCTCGCGGCTGACATTCCAAAAGCGGCTCTCTCCCCACCGCTTCACTCAACTCGCGCCCAGGCGATCAAACCCTTCGCCTGAACGATGCTCCCGAGGCCTGATGATACCGCCCCGGCCGACAAGGGCAACGCCAGACTGGCATCACCCTCGCTTTTTCTACCCCTGCGTCATCCGACGCCCGGCGATCACTTCTTCTCCATGATGCATTGCAGGGGATGCTGGTGTTTGCGGGCATAGTCCATGACCTGCGTCACTTTGGTCTCGGCGACCTCGTAGGTGAAGACGCCACATTCGCCCACGCCATGCTGGTGGACGTGGAGCATGATGCGCCGGGCTTCCTCGACATTCTTGCTGAAATACTTGCGCAACACGGTGACCACGAACTCCTGGGGCGTGTAATCGTCGTTCAGAAGAAGAACCCGATACATGCTCGGCTTCTTGGTCTGGGTGCGCGTGCGCGTGATCACGGCGGTTCCGGAACTGTTTCCATCACCGGGCGTGTCGACGCCCCTGCGCGGTTCACGCGCAGCAAAAACCGTGCCGCGCCCTGCGCCGCCGGCCTCGCCTGTCGTCAAATCGATCCGCGCTGAAAGTCCGATGTCCACGTCTGCAATCCTGTGCCGTGTGTCCAAGATAGGCCACTTGCTGGAACACGCAACCGGCGAAAGCGCATCCTTTCGCACATCCGCCGCCAGAGCCAGCCGCTCCCGCTTGCGTCTAATTTATTGACGCGCGCCCCGGTTCGCCAGTGGGGCGCGACGCATTTGCGGGGAAACATGCCCATCAACCCCGGAAAGTGGGCGAAAAAAAAGCCCGGCGCAAAGGCCGGGCTCCCATAACACCATGAAATGTCGAGCTTACTTAGCGGTAGCCGACACCTTGGCGAAAATTTCCTCGACCGGCTTGAACGTGTCCTTGGCGAGGGTGGTGAAGAGTTCGCCGAACTTCGTGCTCTGGGCGACGAAGGTCTCGTAGCTCTGCTTGGCGAATTCTGTCTGGAGCTCGACCGCCTTCTCGACGGACTTCACGCCCATCAGCTTCTCCATCATGCCCGAGGAGGCTTCGAAGGACTTCTTGCTGTAGTCGGTGGCCTCGGTGGCGATCTGCTGAACGCCCTTGGTCCAGGTGCTGCCGGCCAGAGCGGCGGCGTCGAACTGGTCCTTACCGAACTTCTGAAAATCTTCCAGATTCTTGAACATGTAACACCCTCGCATTCGATCTGCGCGTCGGCCACATCAGCTGGGGCCTGAGGGTGATTTAGGTGCACTGCACAAAAATGTCAAGCGCACCCTTCGCACCTGCAATAAATTTTCGGTGTCCCGAATTAAATCTGATGTTCATCAAGCCATTAACCGACACGTAACCACGGCCCGCTAGTGTCTGAAGGTGTGGTGTTCAGGTTACGGCGCCTTGGTTGTCGCTTTGAGTTGAGGTTTGAGTATGTCGATCGTTTCAGCAGGAGCCTTTCGCGGGCGCGTACTGTCTGCTTTCGTCCTGGGCGGGATCGCTGCAGCGGGTTTGGTGCTTGATACAGGCTCCGCCGAAGCCCGCAGCCGCCACAAACAGCACAAGCGTCCCCATGCAAGCTCCGGCTATACGCCCCCATTCGCAGCCATGGTCGTGGATGCGAACTCGGGTCGGGTGCTTTACGCCGATCACGAAAACGAGCTGCGCCATCCCGCCTCCGTCACCAAGGTGATGACCCTCTACATGCTCTTCGAGCAACTGGAGAAGGGCGCCTACTCCCTCGACGACGAGATCACGATTTCGAGCCACGCCGCCTCCATGGCGCCGTCCAAGCTTGGTCTGCGGCCGGGCTCCACGATCAGCGTGGAAGACGCCATCAAGGCCCTTGTCACCAAATCCGCCAACGACATAGCGGCTGCAGTGGCCGAAGCCATCGGCGGCACCGAAGAGCGTTTCGCCCAGATGATGACCGCCAAGGCCCGCAGCCTGGGCATGAGCCGCACCTATTACGCCAACGCCTCCGGCCTTCCCAATTCAGCGCAGGTGACCACGGCGCGCGATCTCATCACCCTCGGCCGTTCCATTCAGGAACGCTTCCCGCGCTACTATGCCTATTTTTCGACCCATCAATTCACCTTCCGTGGCGCGACGATGGGCAACCACAACCGGTTGTTGGGCCGTGTCGAGGGCATGGACGGGATCAAGACCGGCTATACCAACGCCTCCGGCTTCAATCTGCTGACCTCGGTCAAGCGCGGCAATCGCCGCATCGTCTCGGTGGTGCTGGGCGGCAGGACCGCCGCCGGACGCGACCGGATCATGGCGGGCCTGATCGAGGACCACCTCGACACCGCCTCCCCCAACAAGTCCACCATGGTGGCTGACGCCGCCCCCGGCGAAGCTGCGCCCGTCAAGCTGGCTCCCATGGCCACGGCCTATGCGGCGCCCGCCCCCGCGCCCACGGTGACGGTTCCTGCAGAAAAGGCCCGCCTCGCAGCAGTCGCTCAGGCCAAGGCTGACGACCGCACCGCCTCCATTCCCGCCCCCAAGGCTGAAAAGGCTGCGCCAGCCAAGGTAGCCGCCGCGCCCCCCGCCGCCCGCGCGCCGGAGAAACAGACGACGACCCTGGCCAAGGCAGAGGCCGCCCGGCCCGCCGCCGCCCTGTCCGGCACGATGATCCAGATCGGCGCCAGCGATGAAATGGGCAAGGCGAATGAGCTGCTCGCCAAGGCGCGCGGCAAGGCCCCGACCCTCTCGGGCGCCACATCCTTCACCGAAAAGGTCAAGACGGGATCAGGCACGCTCTATCGCGCCCGTTTCGCGGGCCTGACGGACTCCAGGGCGGAAGCCGCCTGCAAATCCCTCAAAAGGTCAGGCTTCGCCTGTTTCACCACCAAGAATTAGGCAGGGAACCGTTATCCCCGCCTGCCGCTTTTACCAGTGTCCTGTTGCGTACGAGTTGCGGAGTTAAATATGTCTGCCCATCAAGACGGACTTGGCTTCATTGACCTTGGCGGCCAGAGCCGTCGGCCCCCCGTAGTCGGGATGAAGTTTCTTCATGAGCGCGCGATGCGCCCGCGCGATCTCTTCGCTCGAGGCTCCTTTCGCAAGCCCCAGGATCTCATAAGCTTCATCCTCGGTCATGCGGGCAGAGACGCGCCCGCCGCCAGCCCCAGCCCCCGCGTCGGCGTGACCATCGCCTGCCGGACGCCAGCCGGGAAACCTGCGGTCGAGATAAGCCTCTAGCAGACGCGCGCCCTCCGGGTCGTCGCGCTGGCACTGGAGCAGGATCTCCTCGCATTGCGGGCGGGTGAGATCAGCGAGGCGACCGCCGGTCAGGGGACCGGCCAGGATCGTGCCTTCCATGGCGCCGCTGTCGTGGTGCAACTCCATCTCGATCATGGCCGAGCGCACCCGCGAGACCTTGTCCGCGCCGGGCGCTGCGCCCACCTTGCTGAACATGCGCGCAAAGCTCGGCGGATTGGCGAGGCCCAGCAGATAGAGCCCGAAGCCACCCACCGCCACAGCTGCCTCCACCTGACCGCGCAGCATCATCAAGGCCGCCACAGCAAGCGTCGCATAGCCGCCCAGCGGTTTCAGATATCGGGCGATCTTCGCCGGATTGGCCCTGGTGAAGGCGTTGCTCGCGTACCAGAGGATGATCAGCACGCTGACGACCACCACGAGTTGAACGATCAAGGCGACCTCCCCTCACGCATCTGCGTCAACAACAAGCGCGCGGCCTCCCCTCTGGGCTCCTGCGCCAGAGCCTCGAGAGCCCGCGCACCGCCCGCAGCATAGGCCGCAGCCGCCGCCAGAAGGCTGGCGAGGCGCTGGGGGGCCGACTGGTCGAAAGCGGCATAGGCGCCGCCCGTGAGGCGCGCAATCTCGCGGAATGCGGTGGCGGCGACGGGATCCGCCCCTTCGTGGAACATGAAGGCCTTCACGCCGAGCAGGCCAAGCTCGCCCGCCAGGATGCAGAGCGCGTCCACATTCTCCTCCATGGCGTCGCCCACATAGATCAGGGCGCCGATGGAGGCGCGGCGGGTCTCGTCGCGCACATGCTCCAGCACCTTGCCAATCTGGGTCTGGCCGCCGCGCACGGAAATCTTGCCCATGAGCGTCGCCAGCCCAGCCCCATTGGCGATGAAAGCGGACGCGCGACATTCGGCCATGCCGCGAAAAAACACGAGCTGGACATCCAGCCCGCCAAGCGCCCCCGCCGCCTCGAACATCCTGCCCTGAAGCGACTGGGCGAGATCCCAGGTAGGCTGGCGGCTCATGGTTGCGTCCAGCGCGAAGACAAGCCGCCCGCGCTTGCCCGCCGCCACGGAGGGAACCGTTGCGGCCTTGCGCAAGAAGGCCTCGACTTCACCCGAACCCGCAGCGGGCCGGGACACGGCGTTATGCTTCCCGTCGCTGCTCAAGGGAATCGCGGCTCCATGGGGGACCAGACCTTACATCGTATCCCCCGCGCCAAACGGCAAGCCGGTGCGCGCACAGGGGCCTATTCGAAGATGATGCGGACCTTGTCGGCGATGGCGCGCGGCGTATTCAGCATGCGGGCCACCATCTGATCCGAATCCGGCCCGTTGATGGGATAGACAGGCAGGGTCTGCTTCGCCATATCCGCCTTGAAGGTGGGATCCTTCATCACGGAATCGAAGGCCTTGCGCAAGATGGCGAGGCGCTCGGCCGGAATATCCCGCGACACGATGAAGGGACGGCCCACCTCATCGCCCGCATTGATCACCGCGAGGATCTGACGCTGCTCGTCGGTGGTGGCGAAATCCTCGATGAAGCGAGCGCTATCAGGCATGTAGGACTCCTTCTCGCGGGTGAAGCGCACGAAAGGATGGACCTTGCCCTCGGTCAACCAGGATGGGGGTATGCTGTTGAACGAGCCGCAATCCCCGTCCAGCTCGCCCCGCTCGATGGCCAGACGCTGCTCGTTGCTGCCGGGAAAGCCCAGAATCTGCTTCACAGGGGCGTTGAAGACCTCACGCAAGCTGGCGCCGTTGACATAGTTGCCGGAGCCCTTGGCCGTGGAGCCAAGGATGAACTCCTTGCGCGACATCATGTCGTCCCATGACTTCACGCCTTTGGGACCATAGCCGTAGCAGACCCGGAAATCCGGGGTGACGGTGCCCACGAAAAGATATTTCCGGAAATCCACCGGCGTCTTTTCCGGCTGGACCAGCGACTGGACGATGAGGCCGGGATTGAAGATCGCCATGACCGTGCCGTCCTTGGGCTGGGTGACGTCAAGCGCCCGCACCGCCGTCAGGGAGCCAGCGCCCGGCATGTTCTGGATGATGACATTGGGCTTGCCGGGGACATAGTCGGACAGGAACCGGGCGAGTTGGCGCGCATAGGCGTCGTAGCCCCCGCCCGGCGTGAAGCCGACGACGATATTGATCGTCTTGTCCTTGTAGAAATCATCCGCCGCGCGGGCTGGCGACAATGCGACAAGCCCGCCAAGCGCCAGAATGGCGCAACCCAGCGATGCAAGACACTTCAAAGGCTTCATGGACCTAC
The DNA here is from genome assembly GCA_947380915.1 of Beijerinckiaceae bacterium. The sequence continues at coordinate 5,753 of CANCSY010000076.1, read as the reverse complement.
TCCCCTTTGACGACACCATGCCTTCGCTGGAGGCAGTTGGCAACGACAGGGGCGGCGCGACCGCATTCTGGTCAAAGCCATGAAGATTTTTGGCCAACCTTGAGAAAATGTCCAGGATCGACCTGCGTTGCAGCCACTGTCTGCGCCCGGGCACGGGCCACGGCCATGTCCTTTAACGTGCCAATCGCCACAATAAAGAAAAACGTGTATAAAAACAGACTAGTATAGCTGAGGTTCTGACGACTTATTGATCGGATCGTGAAGAGATAAAGGAACAGCAGAATGAGAACGAGGGCTCCGATCATAGCGCCCCCCGTCGTTCGCAGGAAGTGACAGAGCTCCGCAGCGGCGGCAGATCGAGGTCGCGCTGGCCCCCGGATCGCGCCTCCCGGCGGACACTCACTTCAGATGCAGGAACCCGGATGCCCATGGATCTTGCCCCACAGAAACGCCAGGTTCATGTTCATTTGAATACGAAGCGGATGTCAACATGGTTAACGAATTTCCGCAAGAAATCTTACAGCAGCCCCAGATCACGCAATTCCCGGCGCAGCTCCTCCGGCATTTCCGCCAGTTCGCCTGCGCCTGCGCTCAGATCCTTGGGCGCCTCGTGGTCGGCCAGATAGCGCCAGCCCTGAAAGGGCCGCTGCGGGCGGGGCATGACCTGCACCAGCGTGGGCTCGAGCACGATCTGGCAGCGAGCGATTCCCTCGGCGTCAGTCACGGAGCGAAGTTCTACAATCTTCTGGCGGGCGGCGATCTGGCTCTTGATGACCCAGTAGAGCGAGCCGCCGTCCAGCACCTCCTCGGCCCGCTTGGGCGCGGAGCGGGTCGTGTGGACCTGCTCGACGGGACGCCCGGCGGCGCGCTTCATGGCGAGGGTGGCGGCGATCCACTCCTCCATGTCGCGGATCGAATCCGCCCCTACGCAAAGCTTTATGAGGTGCACTGGCATGGGAGCCTTGTAACGGGCGCAGGGACTGGCGCAAGCGGGCGCGACGCGTCATGCACAGCCGACGCTTTTTCCTGACCCTTCTTGAACTTGACGCATGGTCCGTGGGACTGTCGGCGGACACAGGATCTCACGCATGATCGCACAGCCCGCCCCGACGACGCCCACCCACGCCCTGCGCGGCCCCGCCCTCACCTTCACGGGCGACCCCTTCGCGCAGGGGCTGGAGGCGACGATGGTTTACGAGTCCGACGCCATCGTGGCCATGGGCGGGGGGCATATCACCCATTTCGGTCCGGCGCAGAACGTGCTGCCCCTGTTCCCGCCTGACCTGCCCATCCGCGACTGCGGAAAGGATGCGCTGATCTCAGCGGGCTTCCTCGACACCCACGTGCATTTCCCCCAGGCGCCGGTCATCGCCTCCTTCGGCGCGCAATTGCTGGACTGGCTGGAGACCTACACCTTCCCCGCCGAGGGCAAATTCGCCGACAAGGACCATGCGTCGGCGGTGGCGAAGATCTTCCTGCGCGAGAGCCTGCGCAATGGCATCACCACAAGCTGCGTCTATGGCACGGTCTTTCCCCAATCGGTCGATGCGCTGTTTGAAGAAGCGGAGCGGTTGGGCATGCGCATGGCCGCTGGCAAGGTGCTGATGAACCGCAACGCCCCCGCCTTTCTGCTCGACACGGTGCAAAGCGCCTATGACGATTCCAAGGCGCTCATCAATCGCTGGCATGGGCGCGGGCGGCTCATGTACGCCATCACGCCCCGCTTCGCCCCCACCAGCACTGATGAGCAACTGGCGGCGGCTGGCGCGCTCTGGCGCGAATATCCAGACTGCTACATGCAGACCCATGTGTCGGAAAATCTCGACGAGATCGCCTGGGTGCGAGACCTCTTTCCCGCGCGCAAGAACTACACCGATGTCTATGACCACGCGGGCCTGTGCGGACCGCGCGCCATCTTCGGCCACGGCATCCATCTGGATGAAGACGAGATGGGCTGCATGCACGGGACAAGCTCGGCCATCGCCCATTGCCCGACCTCCAATTCCTTCATCGGCAGCGGCGCCTTCAACATCGCGCGCGCCAAGAGGGCGGACCGTCCGCTGCGCGTGGGGCTTGGCACCGACATTGGCGGCGGCACGTCCTTCTCGATCATGACCACGCTGGGCGAGGCCTATAAAGCCGCCATGGTGCACAAGCACCGGCTCAGCGCGGGCCATGCCTTTTATCTGGCGACGCGCGGCTCGGCCCAGGCCATGTATATCGAGGACAAGGTGGGCTCCATCGCGCCGGGCATGGAGGCGGATCTGGTGGTGCTCGACATGAAGTCGACCCCGCTGATCGACTATCGCATGGGCTATGCGAACAACATTCACGAGGCCCTGTTCATCCAGATGACGCTGGGCGACGACCGCGCCGTGCAGGCGACCTATGTGGCGGGTGAATTGCGGTACGAGAAGGCGCGGGTTTAACGCGCCACCTCCAGCACGATCCGCGCCGCCCGGGCGCTGGGCGTATCGCCGCCCTCGAGCCGCATCAGCCCGTCGAGCCGGCCGAGCGCGCTGACCTGCGCCGCGCGCGCGGCGCCATCGGGCAGCAGCGCGCAAAGGGCCTGCGCCAGCGCCTCCGGCGAGGCCGCCTCCTGCAGGAATTCCGGCACGACATTCTCGCCCAGGATGAGATTGGGCAGCACCACCGAGGGCGCGGTGGCCAGCGCCCGTACGATCATTTCCTCGATCTTGCCCACCCGATAGGCCACCACCATGGGCACGCCCGCAAGCGCCAGCTCCAGCGAAACCGTACCCGAGGCCGCCAGCGCCGCCCTGGCGCGACGGAAGGCGGCGAGTTTCTCGACCTCGCCCAGAACCAAGCGCGGGGGCCTCGCCCATTTCGCCAAGCCCTCGCGGATGGCGCCCTCCAGATGGGTCACGGCGGGCAGCACGAAATCCACCGGCCCGGCCAGCGCTTCAATCCTCGCCGCCGTCTGCCCGAACAATTCCAGCAGGCGCGCAATCTCCGACCGGCGCGAGCCCGGCAGCAGCAGCACTGTCGGGGGGGTGGCCGCGCGCAGAAGATCCTCCTGCGCGCTCGGGCGAAAATCGCTCAAGCGTTCGATCAGGGGATGGCCCACATAGGTCGTCAGAGGGCCGCCAAGGCGCGCGTGAACGGCTGGCTCGAAGGGCAGCAGCGCCAGCAGATGGTCCACATAGGCCCGCATCTTGGGCGCCCTGCCCGGCCGCCAGGCCCAGACGGTGGGGCTGACATAATCGACGATGGGCAGATGGGGCAGCCGCGCCCGCACGCGTTTGGCGACCCTGTGGGTAAAATCGGGACTGTCGATGATGACCAACACGTCAGGCGGGTTCGCGATCACCGCCTCAGCGGTCTCGGCTATGCGCCGCAGCAGGGTCGGCAAGCGCGCGATGACCGGCAGGAAGCCCATAACGGCGATGTCCGATTGGGGAAAGAGGCTCGTCAGCCCCTCCCGCTCCATGGCCTCGCCGCCCACGCCCCGTAGCCGCACATTGCCGCCCGCAGCCTCACGCAGGGCGCGCATGAGCTTGTAGCCAAGCTCATCGCCGGATTTTTCGCCTGCGACCAGAAAGACGTCGCGCGGCGCGTCTCCTGTCACGGAGCGGAATCCTTGACCTCGCGCGGCGTCAGCACCGAGCGGTCGGTGGCGTCGCGGATGAAGTCGAGGATCTCGTGAACCTGGGGATGGGTGGCGAATTCGCCCGCCACATCCTCGACCCGCTCCTTCAACGTGCCTTCCGCCGCAAACAGCAGCCGATAGGCGCGGCGCAGATCATGGATGGACTCCCGCGAGAAGCCGCGGCGCTTGAGGCCCACCAGATTGAGACCGGCGAGATAGGCGCGGTTGCCCATGGCCATGCCATAGGGGATCACGTCATTCTCCACCGCCGCGAGGCCGCCGATGAAGGCGTGGGCGCCGACGCGCACGAACTGGTGCAGGGCCGAGCCGCCGCCCATGATGACATAATCGCCCACATGGGTATGGCCCGCGATCATCACATTGTTCGAGAAGATCACATGGTCGCCCACATGGCAGTCATGGGCCACATGGCTGTTGGCGAGGAAGGTGCAGCCCTTGCCGACGATGGTCTTGAGCCCGCCGCCTTCGGTGCCCGGATTCATGGTCACGCCTTCGCGGATCAGGCAATCGGCGCCGATCTCCAGCACGGATTCCTCGCCATGGAATTTCAGATCCTGCGGCTGGTGGCCGATGGAGGCGAAGGGGAAGATGCGCGTGCGCGCCCCGATGGTGGTGCGCCCATGCAGGGCCACATGGGAGACCAGCTCCGCGCCATCGCCAAGGACCACATCCGGCCCCACATGGCAGAAGGGGCCGATGGCCACATCAGCCCCGAGCTTCGCGCCGTCCTCGATGACGGCCAGCGGGTGAACCCCCACCTTGGTGATGCGAAGATCGACCATCTCAGGCGTCCGCCGCTTCATCGGCGACCAGCATGGCGCTGACCTCGGCCTCGCAGACGATCGCCCCGTCCACCTTGGCCACGCCCTTGTACCACCACATGTTGCGGCGCTGGTTGGTGCGGGTCATGTGATATTCCACGCGGTCGCCGGGCACCACGGGCTTGCGGAACTTGGCGTTGTTGATGGTCATGAAATAGACGAGCTTGGGCTTCTTGATGACGCCCGAATTGACGCAGAGCGCCCCCGCCGTCTGGGCCATGCCCTCGATCAGCAACACGCCGGGCATGACCGGCATCTCAGGGAAATGGCCCTGGAACTGGGGCTCGTTGAAGGTGACGTTCTTGATGCCCACGCAGCTCTGGTCGCCCACGCAATTGATGATGCGGTCCACGAGCAGGAAGGGATAACGGTGGGGCAGCGACTTCATCAGTTGGAGAATGTCGACTGTTTCCAGTGATTTCGTGGCCGTCTCTGTCATCGTATTGTCCCTGATTGCTGGGTGGGCGGAGCCCTGAATGGATATGCGGTCTGTATCAGCCTGCGCCGGTTCCCGGGTCCTTTTTGCCAAGTTTTTGCAACTGGACAACCGCTTTCAACCATTCGCGCATGGGAACGGCGGGCGAGCCGCCATATTTCTGGCCGGCCGGCACATCGCTCATCACGCCCGACTGGGCGGCGATCTGGGCGCCCATGCCGATCTTGAGATGACCCGCGAGCCCCACCTGCCCCCCAAGGACGGCGAAATCCGCAAGGCTCGTCGAGCCTGCGATCCCCACCTGGGAGACGATCACGCAATGGCGTCCGATGGTCACGTTATGGGCGATCTGCACGAGGTTGTCGATCTTCGTGCCCTCGCCGATCACCGTGTCGCGATTGGCGCCGCGATCGATGGTCGTGTTGGCGCCGATCTCCACATCGTTCTGAATGATGACGCGGCCGATCTGCGGCGCCTTGAGATGGCCCTTGGGGCCCATGGCGAAGCCGAACCCGTCCTGCCCGATGCGCACGCCCGGATGGACGATCACCCGGTCGCCGATCAGCGCATGTTGCACCGTGGCGCCCGCGCCCACTGCGCAATCGCGGCCGATGCGCACATCAGGCCCGATCACCGCATGGGGGCCAATCACCGTGCCCGCCCCCACCGCCGCGCGCGGGCCGATGACGGCGCCGGGGTCCACGATCACGCCGGGCTCGAGCCGCGCCTCGGGATGGACGAAGGACATGGGCGAGACGCCGCTGGCGCCGAAGAAGGAGCCCGGGCGCATGGCCTCGGGAAACAGCCAGCCGACAAAAGCCGCGAAGGCGCGATAGGGGTCGCCCGTCACCAGCGGCACGACGCC
>CANCSY010000075.1 GCA_947380915.1 Beijerinckiaceae bacterium | reverse complement strand
CTGGCTTTCCCTTCCACGCCGGCGTCTTGGTGGCCTCGGTGCTGGCCAAAGCGCAGGCGGATGGGGTGGTCGCCCCCACGAGTAGCTTCAAGCTCGCGGTGAGCCCACTGGGCATGGGAACGCCGGAGGGCGGGCCTGCGCTGTCCGTGGCGACGGTCGCCGACTTTGGCGCGACCATCACGGCGCTGGAATCCATCGCCCTGTCGGACCCCAAGGCGGGCACCAATGTGGCGAACGAGGTTCTGGCCGCCGCCGACAAGCTGGGGCTGGGCGAGAGCCTGCGGGCGCGCGCCATCTTCATCAACGGGCCGGGCGCGGTTGTCTCGGGCGCGGTGGCGCAGGGCCATGCCCAGGCGGTGATCACACTCTCCAGCGAAATCGTCCCCATCGAGGGGATACGCTTTCTGGGCCGCCTGCCCCCGGAAATGCAGACCGAATACGCCATGCAGGCGCTGGTGGCGGACACGGCGCCGCCTGCGGCGCAAGCGCTGATGGATTATCTGCGCGGGGAGGAGGCGCGGGAGATCATGCGAGGGGTGGGGCTTGAGCCGTGCAGTTGAGGGGTAGGCTGGAGATGGTGTATTCTGCGCCCAACATTTCCTGACCAATCCGCCGCCAAGCCATGACCACCCTGACCTACCAAGGCTATAAAGCCACAATCACACATGACGCAGACGCCAACCTCTTTCACGGCGAGGTCGTGAACCTGCGCGACGTCATCACCTTTCAGGCAAGATCAGAAGCGGAATTGCCGACCGCACTGGCTGAATCGATTGAAGACTACCGCGCCTTCTGCGAGGCGCGCGGCGAGCAGCCGTGGACCCCTGCAAACGAAAACAGGCCGCCAGCGCCTGACACGCCAGCAGCCCGCCCTTATCTAACCCCCTGCTCTATTCCGCGTCAGGCTGGTTGGCGGGCAGCGCCGCCTTGAACGCCTCCAGCTCCAGGCAGGCCGCGTTGATGCGGCTGATCGTGGGATAAGGCGTCATGTCCACATTGAAGCGGGTGTTGTTGATGACCTGCGGCACGAGGCAAATGTCGGCGAGGCCCGGCGTGTCGCCGTGGCAGAATTTGCCGGTCTGGGGCTCATGGGCGAGGCGCGTTTCCAGCGCCCCGAAGGTCACCTCCACCCAATGGCGGAACCAGCCCGCAGCCGCCGCGTCATCGGCGCCGAAGCGGGTCTTCAGGTCTTCCAGCACCCGCAGGTTGTTGATCGGGTGGATTTCCAGCGCCACCGCATAGGCCAGCGAGCGCACCCGCGCGCGCCCAGCGGCGTCCTTGGGCAGAAGCGCGGGGGTCGGGCGCGTCTCCTCGAGATATTCGATGATCGCCAGCGACTGGGTCAGCGTCTGGCCATCAATTTCGAGGGTGGGCACGAGGCCCTGGGGGTTCAGCTTGAGATAATCGGGCGCGCGCTGTTCGCCCTTGCGCAGATGCCGGAAGGTCTGGTCATAGGCCAGGCCCTTCAGATTGAGCGCGATGCGCACGCGGAAGGCCGTGGAGGAGCGAAAATAGCCATGGAGCAAGGCGTCGGACATGATGGATCCCCTGATTGCGCTCAACCGCGCAGGCGCGGCAGGAACTGCTTGGCGTTCTGCGTCTCGATGGCCCGGATCTCGACCTCAGACAAGCCCGCAGTGCGCAGGGCCTTCATATTCGCCTCGGTCGACACATAGGGATAGTCCGTGCCGAAAACGATCTGCGACACCGGCACGAGCTTGAGCATCGCCGCCATGGGGCCAGCATAACCGGCGTTGGCGGTGTCATAATAGAAGCGCTTGAACTCGGCCTCGATGCCGTCGGGCGCGACCTCCTTGCGGTTCTTGATCTGCAAGCCCGAAAGCCAGTCGATACGGCTCGACAGCATGGGGATGGTGCCGCCCCCATGGGACCACAGGAAGGTGATGTCGCGGAACTTGCGCAGGGAGCCGCTGAACAGCAGGCTCAGCACCGCGCGGCTGGTGTCGTGGGGCACCTCGATCCACGAATCGCCAATGCCCGGCAGAATGCCCGTGCAGCAGGCGGCGGTGGTGGGATGGAAATAGACCACGGCCTTGCGACGATTCAATTCCTCGAAGATCGGCGCGAACTTCGGATCGCCCGGATATTTGTCCACATAGCTGGTGGAGAGGTTGACGCCATCGGCCTTCAACACATCGAAGGCGTATTCGATCTCCTTCAGCGTGCCCTCCACATCGACCATGGAGAGGAAGGCGAAGAGCCCGTAACGGCCGGGCGCCTCGCGCATCATGTCAGCACCATAATCATTGATCTCGCGCACGAACTTGCGCGAGGCCTCCGGCTCCATCCTGAACCACTCGGCCGGGGCCGAGGCCATGGAAAGCATGCCGGTCTTCACTCCGTTGCGGTCCATCTCCTCAAGGGCCTTGGCGCGCGACCAGCTGGCGATCAGCGGGCCGGCGAGGCCGCCGGACTTCTGAATGCTCGGGGGATAGTAGTGGAAATGGGTGTCGATGCGCTCGCGGGTCGCAGGCGAGGGGGCGGCGGCTGGCGCCTGCGCGCGGGCGACGGCAGGCAGGCTCACGGCGCCCGCCACGCTGGCGGTTGCGCCCAGGAACGAACGGCGGGACAGGGGAGCGCAGCAGCCGCAGGCGGCGGCGCTCGCATCATGGGCGGCGCTGGCGAAGAAACGAGACATTGGATGCTCCCTTGGAATTTCGTTCTGATTTGAAACCTGTGGCCGGACAATCCCGCATCCCGCGCCGCAGATCAAGGCCAGCCCTCGGCGGCCGCCTCCTTCGGGTTGTGGAGAGCGCGTGGCGCGTGGCATAACAAGCCATACGCGCGCCTTGGCGCCTCACCATGACTGGAGGAAGCAATGATTCAGGTGAAACGGTTGGGCCACGCCACCTTCACGACCCCGGATCTGGAAAAGCAGCTGGATTACTGGACGCAGGTCATCGGCCTGTGCGTCGTGTCCCGCGACAAGGACAGCGCCATCCTCGCCACCAAGCTGGGGCAGGAATGCGTGGCGCTGGAGCGCGGCAGCGAAGCCGGCGCCCTGCAGCGAATCGCCTTTCAGGTGGCGCCCGGCTCGGATCTGGGCGAACTGGCCGCCAAACTCCAGGCGGCGGGCGTCAAGAGCGAGCGCCGTTCGGGCATCACGCCGGGCGTCAAGGAGGCCATCGCCTTCCACGATCCCAAGGGCACCTTGGTCGAGGTCTATGCGGACTATGAATTCGCCCCCGATGACGGCTCCGAACAGGGCGTCAATCCCGTGAAATTCGGCCATGTGGCCTATCGCGTCCATGATGTGCAGAAGCTCACCAGCTTCTATTGCGATATCCTGGGCTTCCGCGTCTCCGACTGGATGGGCGATCATTTCTCCTTCCTGCGCTGCGGGGTCGATCACCACACCATCAACTTCACCCGCTACGAGACCGAGCGCCTGCATCACATCGCCTTCGAAATGCGCGACTGGGGCGACATCCACGAGGCCTGCGACTATCTCACCAAGAAGAAGGTGCAGCTCGTGTGGGGTCCGCTGCGCCATGTGGTGGGCCACAATATCGCCGCCTATCATCGCAACCCCGACGAGATCCGCGTGGAGCTCTTCGCCGAAATGGATCTGATGAAGGACGAGGAGCTTGGCTATTGGGAGCCGCGCCCCTGGCACGAGGAGCGTCCCCTGCGACCCAAGGTCTGGCCGAAGGACACGCTGCGCAGTCAGTGGGGCTTCGGCTCCTTCGGCACATTTCCCGGTTATCCGTAACAATCAAAAAAGGGAGGAACACATGCCTGGATTGATGAAGCGCGCGCTTGTCGGCGGCGCCCTGATGATCGGCCTGACGCTCGGCGCGCAGGCTGGCGAAATACGGTTGCTGAGCTTTGGCGGGGCGACCAATCTGCCGATCTGGATGTCCCTGGAAAAGGGCTTCATGGAGAAGGAGGGCGTCAAGCTCACCTTCTCCACCACCAATGGTTCGGTGGAGCAGATCCGCGATTTCTACGCAGGCAAATTTGACGTCATCAGCACCGCCTTCGACAATATCGTGGCCTATGCGGAAGGACAGAGCGACATTCCCCTGCCCGGCCCCTTCGACATGTTCGCCTTCATGGGCGGCCATGGCGGAATGAACACCTTGATGGTGCGTCCGGAGATCAAGGGCTATGCCGACATCAAGGGCAAGACGGTGGCCGTCGACGCCCTGAAATCGGGCTATGGAATCGTGCTCTACCAGATCCTCAAGGACAAGGGCGGGCTGGAGTTCGACAGGGATTACAAGGCCATTTCCGTGGGCAATACGGACAAGCGCATCGAGGCCATGCGCGGCGAAAAGGCGGTGGCCGCCATCGTCGGCTCGCCGCAGGACATGGCGGTGGAACGCGAGGGCTATCGCATGCTCGCCGACGCCGCGCAGGAGCTCGGCGCCTACCAGGGCACGGCCTTCGTCACCCGCCGCCCCTATGCCGCCGAGAAGGAGGCCGACCTCGTCGCCTTCGCCCGCGCCATGTCCAAGGCGCAGGATCACGTTTTCGCCAACAAGGCGGACGCCATAGAAGTGCTGAAGAAATACGCCAAGGGCCTCACGGATGCGGAGGCCGACAAGCTCTACGCCCGCCTGATCGGCCCCGGCGGCCTGAACCCGCACGGCGCGATCAACCCCAAGGCCATCGAGACCGTTCTGAAAATCCGCGAGACCTATGGCGAACCGCTGAAGAAGATGGGGCCGATGTCGCGCTATGTGGACACGGCGATTTATGACAAGGCGATGGCGGGGAAGTAGGGGATTGGGCAGTCGGCATTAGGCAGTCGGCAGTCGTTGGAAGTCGTCAGGCGGTTGTGCGACAGGCACGTGGCCAAAACCTACTGCCTACTGCCGACTGCCGACTGCCTCCCCAAAGCCCCCAACACCTCCCGCGTATGCTCGCCAATCATCGGCGGCGCCTGCATTTGCGCCATGGGGCGCGCGCCATCCACCAGCAGCGGGCAGGCGACGGAGGTCACCTTGCCCATCTGGGAATGCTCCATCTCCACCGCCACGCCCAGCGCCACGACCTGCGGGTCCTCCAGCGCCTCCTTCACGTTATGAATGGGCGAGAAGGGCACGTCGCTCTGGTCCAGCAGCGCCATCCATTCGCCGCGCGGGCGCGTGAGGAAACGGGCGGCGAGCAGATCCTTCAACTGATGATAATGGCCAACGCGGGTCTGATGGGTACGGAAGCGCTCGTCTTCCAATAGCTCCGTCGCGCCCAGCGTCTCCACCAATTCCCGCCAGAACTTTTCCGTGGTCGACAGATGAATGCCGATCAACCGGTCATCGGCGCAGCGGAAGGCGAAACATTGCGAGCGCACGATGCGCGAATATTTCGAACCCACGATGCCCGCCATGGTGAAATTGGTATAGGCGTCCTGAATGAAGGCCATGGCGCTTTCGAGCATATTGACCTCGATGCGCCGACCCAGCCCCGTGCGCCCGCGCTCCACAAGCGCGCCCATGACCCCATAGGCCGCATACATGCCCGTGGCGTTGTCGGCGACCGTCGGCCCGAAGGACTCCGGAGCGTCAGGCTCGATGAGGAAACTCGCGACGCCGCTGAGCGCCTGGCCCACCGTGTCGAAAGCCGGACGATCACGATAAGGCCCCTTGGCGCCAAAGCCCGTGATGGAGCACTGGATGAGCCGCGGATTGCGCGCGCGCAGCACATCGGGCGCTAGGCCCAGCTTTTCGATCACCCCGGGGCGGAAATTGTCGATGAGCACATCGGCGGTGTCGATCAGGGCCAGCAGATCGGCCCGCCCCTCGGGCGCATGGGTGTCGATGACCACGCTCTTCTTGTTGCGGTTGTAGGCGACGAAGGCGGGCCCATAGGTGGAGCCATGGCCGCGCCGGAAGGGATCGCCCTCGGGCCGCTCCACCTTGATGACCTCGGCGCCGAGATCGGCGAGCATCATGGCCGCCAGCGGGCCGGTGATGAAATTGCCGAGTTCGACGACCCTGATACCCTGCAGCATGAATCCTCCCCGGAAGTCCCGTTTTCGCCGTGGACTTGTTGGCGCCTCTTGCGCTACTTGAGCGCCAACGCGCAAGCGCCTACCGTAACGGGGCGGGCGCGCCTGTCACAAGCGCCAAATCGGGGAAACGGCCTATGGACTTCGTCGCACAGACGATCACGGTGAACGGGGCGAAGGTGGCGCTCAAGCGGGGCGGCGCGGGAGAGCCGTTGCTGTTCCTGCATGGCGCCGACGGCCTGCCCGAATGGCCCGAAATTCTCGACGATCTGGCGCAAGGCTACGACGTGATCGCGCCCGATCTCCCGGGCTTCGGCCTCTCGGAGGCGCCGCCCTTCGTCGATGACATTTCCGATGTCGCCTATCTCCTCATGGACATGCTGGAGCAGATGGACCTGCGCGGCGTGCGCGTGGTCGGCCATTCGCTGGGCGCCTGGGCGGGGCTGGAAATAGCCGTGCGGTCCTGCGAGCGTATCCGCTCGCTGGCCCTGATCGCCCCGGCGGGCATCCATGTGAAGGGCTCGCCCAAGGCCGACATCTACATGATCGACCCGGACGAGCAGGCGCGCATCGCCTATGCGGATCCTGTCCTGGGCGCCGAGGCCGCCGCGCGCGCCATGGTGAGCAAGCACCAGAACCAGGCCATCCTCAACCGCATCGCCAGCGCGCGCCTTGGCTGGAACCCGCGCCTCTACAATCCGCGTCTTGAGCGTTGGCTGCACCGCGTCAACAAGCCCGTGATGATCCTGTGGGGCGACACCGACCGCATCATCCCGCCGGTTTACGCCGATGCTTTCGCCGGTTTCATGCCTGCGGCGAAAGTGGTGACGATCGCCCACGCCGGCCATCTGCCCCATGTGGAGCAGCGGGCGCAGGTGGGCGCGCTGTTGCAGGATTTCCTCAAAGGCTGATCAAAGCGAAGAGGGCGCGCGATGAAGATCACCAGCTTCAACCTCATGTCCTATGCGGACATCGATCTGAGCGTGAAGGACAAGTTCCGCAGCGCCTGGGTGCTGCTGCCCAACAGCTATTTCGACCCCGTGAAGGGCCACGCCCTCTACAACCGCTATCTCGACGAGCTGGAGCTTGCGGACGAACTGGGCTTTGACGGCGTGGCGGTGAACGAGCATCACCAGACCGCCTATGGCCTCATGCCCTCGCCCGTGGTCACCGCCTCGGCGCTGGCGCGGCGCACGAAACAATGCCGCATCGCCATTCTGGGCAACGCCTTCTGCCTGCGCGAAAACCCCCTCACGCTGGCCGAAGAACATGCGATGATCGACGTCATCACCGGCGGGCGGCTCATCAGCGGTTTCGTGCGTGGCGTGGGGACCGAATATTTCTCCATGGGCGCCAATCCCGTCCATTCCCTGGAGCGCCACAAGGAGGCGGCGGAGCTGGTGGTGCGGGCCTGGACCGAAACCGGCCCCTTTTCCTTCGAGGGAAAGCACTTCCACCTCGAATATGTGAACCTCTGGCCGCGCCCATTCCAGAAACCCCATCCGCCGATCTGGTGCCCCTCGCAGGGGAGTCTCGAGACCATCGAATGGGCGGCTCATCCCGACCGCAAATTCGTCTATCTCCAGAACTACAGCCCGCGCGAATCCGTCGGGCGCTATCTCGACATGTACCGCGACATCGCCCTGCGCAAATATGGCTATAAAGCCTCCTCCGACCGCATCGGCTGGGGCGCGCCGGTCTATGTGGGCGAGACCGACGAGCAGGCGGTGAACGAGGCCCGGCCCCATATCGAAGCGCTGTTCAATGTGCTGCTGCCCAAGGCCACCGAACTCATGTTTTTCCCGCCGGGCTACATGAGCCCGGAATCCCTGACGCACATTCTCAAGCACAAGAAGGCCAACAGCGGCGGCGTCACCATCGAGAGCCTGATGGCGCGCGGCATCATCGTGGTGGGCAGTCCCGACACCGTGCGCAAGCAGATCATGGACAACCATCGCGACATGGGCTTTCAGGAGCTTGTCACCATGCTCACATTCGGCACCATGCCCGCTGACATGTCGGAGGCGAACATCCGCCGTTTCGCCCGCGAGGTCATGCCCGCGCTCAAACCCCTTTCGGATCGCGAATACCGGGGCTTCACCGCTGCGGCGGCGTGACAAGCGGCGAGCGGATCGCTAAACAGGGCTCACCATTCCAGAGGGATCGAGACATGAGCGCACGCAAACCCTTCATCGTCGGCATCGGCGGCACAACCCGCGAAGGGTCCTCTTCCGAGCAGGCGCTCGTCATCGCCCTCAAGGCGGCGGCGGCGGCGGGCGCCGAGACCGAGATGTTCGCGGGCCACGACCTGCAACTGCCCATGTATGATCCCGATCCCAATTCCATGACGGAAGCGGCGAAACATCTGGTCGCGAGCCTTCGCCGGGCTGATGGCGTGATCTTCTCCTCGCCCTGCTATCACGGCGGCGTGTCGGGCCTCATCAAGAACGCCATCGACTATATGGAGGAGATGCGCGCCGACGACCGCGTCTATCTCGACGGCCGCGCGGTGGGCGCCATCGGCTGCGGCTATGGCTTCCAGGGCCCGGGCATGGTGCTCTCCCAACTGCGCCAGATGACCCATGCGCTGCGCGGCTGGCCCGTGCCGCTGGGGGTTGGCGTCAATGCGGCGGTGGTGAAATTCAAGGACGGCGGCTGCTCCGAACCCGCCATCGCCAAGCAGATCGAGATCATGGCCGGCCAGGTGGTGGAATTCGCCACCAAGCACATCGCGTTTACGGAGAAGTAGGGGCAGTCGGCAGTCGGCAGTCGGCAGTCGGCAGTCGGCAGTCGGGGACTGTTTCAATGTCCGAACTGCGCTGTAAAGCTAAGAAATTACGGATTTTCATTTATTTCGCGCAACGCCCGCCGCTCCCCTCCCCTCGTGGGGAGGGGTGAGGGGTGGGGGGGCGCACGATTTCTGGAATTAGCGGCCTTTGCAACCGCGCTCCCGATCAGCCGCGCGCCCCCACCCCGTCTCGCTTCGCGAGCCGACCTTCCCTACGAGGGTGAGGCTATGAAGTTGCGCGTTATTTCAGGGAGTTAGGCAATCGGATTTTTTGAATCAGGGACTTGGTGTCAAACGCAATCTCGCCAAAGCGCCCCTTTCCGACTGCCGACTGCCTAATGCCGCAAAATCAAGCCACCGCCTTCTGCGCCTCCAGCCCCCGCTGCATCGAGGCGATCACCTCGTCCACGCTCTGAACGTCGCCGAAGTTCTGGTAGAAGGCGTTCAGCGAGGCGTTGTGCAGTTCGTCGGTGTCGGTGGCGCAGGCGTCTGATATCATCAGGGTCTTGAAATTGAGCATGCAGGCGTCGCGCGCCGTGCTCTCGCAACAAACCTGGGTCGCCACCCCCACCACGATCACCGTATCGATCCCCCGCGCCCGCAGATGGCGCTCGATGTCGGAGGAGCCCTGCAGGAAGGCGCTGTAGCGGGCCTTGTTCATGCAGGCGTCTTCGCTCCGCACATCGAGTTCGGGCCAGAGCTTGTGGCCCTCGGCGCCCTGCTCCATGCTGGCGTATCGCTTGTCGGCGCGGTCGGGCGTCTGCAGGCATTCGTGGTAGGTGGACCAGCTTTCGCGGGTGCCTGTCGTGACATTCTGGATCCAGACCACATGGCCGCCCATGGCGCGCAGGGCCTGCGCGAGGCGGTTCACATGGGGCACGACCTTGCGGGCCATGGGCGTTTCAGCCATGAAGCCCGGCGCCATGAAATGGTTCTGCATGTCGATGACGACAAGCGCGGACTTGCGCGGGTCTATCACATCATAGGGATGCTGGCGGCCCGCGCGCCGGGTGACCTTGTTGATCGCATCCTGCGAGATACTGGTCTTGTGCATGACGGCGTCCTTTTCGAACCTGTTATCCCTAGTGCATCACGTTTCCGCCATCGACCACAAGGGTCTGGCCGGTCATGAAATCGCTGTCGGTGGACGACAGAAACACCGCCGTGCCCAGAAGATCGCCGGGAACCTGGCGGCGCTTGAAGGCGCGGCTGTTCTTGTTGGCCTCGATATAGCCCTCGGTCCAGTCGCTCTGGTTGAGCACCCCGTCGCTCATGGTGAGGCCCGGCGCAATGGCGTTCACGTTGATGTTGTGCTCGCCCAGTTCGCGGGCGAGGCAACGGGTCATGGCCACGACCGCGCCCTTGGAGCTGACGTAGTGCAGCAGATTCGGCACGCCCTTGAACACGGTGCCCGAGGAGATGTTGATGATCTTGCCCGAGCCCCTGGCGATCATGATGGGCGAGACGGCCTTGGCGCATTCGAAGGGGCCGCGCACATTCACCGCCATCACCGCGTCGAATTCGTCGCTGGAAATGTCCTGAAACTTCTTGTTGCCGAGCTTGGCGAAAATGGCGGCGTTGTTGAGCAGGATGTGCACGGTTCCAAATTCCGCCACCGTGCGCGCCACCATGGCCTGAACCTCGTCGGCCGAAGAAACATCGGTCTTCACATAGATCGCCGCCCCGTTGTCGCGGATGATCTCCTGGGCGGTCCCGGTTCCGTCGCCCACATCGGCGATCACGATCTTCGCGCCTTCGGCGGCGAGCCCGCGCGCCAGCGTGGCGCCAATGCCCTGGGAGGCGCCCGTCACGATCGCCACCTTGCCCGTCAATCTCTGCATGTCCGTTTCCTCCGCCCGGCGCACCGGGACGCTTTGCTTCCGCGACTGGCGCGATCGGGCGCAATCTAGCAGCGCGCGCGCCTCTGGCAATGCAGGGGCTGCGCAGGACGAAAATTGATCCAGCGCAAGGCCAGCCATGGCGAAGCGGCCTATCCGATGGGCACGTTTCTTATGAAGGAACAATGTTCTTCTATGCGAAACACCACCATCAAGCGGGGAGCCCAAGATGCTGTCGAAAGAACAGAACGAATTCATCACCCGGACCGGACCGGGGACGCCCATGGGCGACCTGTTCCGCAGCTACTGGATGCCGGTGCTGCTGGCCGAGGAACTGCCCGAAAACGACTGCCCGCCCGTGCGGGTGAAGATCCTGTCAGAGCGTCTCATCGCCATCCGCGACAGCCTCGGCCGCTACGGCCTCATGGACGAGTTCTGCCCCCATCGCGGCGCCTCGCTCTGGTTCGGCCGCAATGAGGAATGCGGGCTGCGCTGCCCCTATCACGGCTGGAAATTCGATGTGAATGGCCAATGCGTGGACGTGCCGTCCGAGCCCGCCGAATCCGGCTATGCGAAAAAGATCAAGCTGAAGTCCTATCCGCTGGTCGAGCGTGGCGGGGTGCTGTGGACCTATATGGGTCTGCCCGAGCGCCAGCCCGATCTGCCCGAATTCGAATTCGCCATTGTCCCGCGCGCACAAAGCTATGTGTCGAAACGCTATCAGGAGAGCAACTGGCTGCAATCCATGGAAGGGGGCATCGATTCCTCCCATGTGTCCTGGCTGCATAGCGGCAATGTGAATTCCGATCCGCTGTTCAAGGGCGCGGGCGGCAACAAATACAACTTCGGCGATCTCGCCCCGGTGTTCGAGGTGACGGACGCTCCCGGCGGCCTCTTCATCGGCGCAAGGCGCAATGCGGAGGACGATCAGTATTACTGGCGCATCACGCCCTGGGTCATGCCCTGCTTCACCGCCGTTCCCCCGCGCGGCGACCATCCCATGCACGGCCATTTCTGGGTGCCGATCGACGATCACACCTGCTGGGCCTGGAGCTATGACTACCACCCCACCCGCGCCCTCACCGACGCCGAGCGCTCGGCCATGAAGGCGGGCAAGGGCGTGCATTGCGCCTATGTGCCGGGCACCTACATTCCGCTGGCCAACAAGACCAACGACTATCTCATGGATCGCCAGGCGCAGAAGGAAGGGCGCGAATACAGCGGCATTTCCGGCATCGCCATTCAGGATGGCTCCCTGCAGGAAAGCATGGGTCCCATCGTGGATCGCACCAAGGAAAATCTGGTGGGTTGCGACAATGGCATC
Organism: Beijerinckiaceae bacterium; assembly: GCA_947380915.1. The sequence continues at coordinate 559 of CANCSY010000075.1, read as the reverse complement.
ATCATGGCGCGCCATCGCCTGATGCGGGCCGCGACCGCCCTGCGCGACAAAGGCGTCGTGCCCCCCGGCGTCGATGTGGAGCACCAGAAGGTGCGCTCCTGCGCCACCCTCCTGCCCCGCGACGAACCCTTCAAGGTGGGCGCCCGCGAGGGATTGAAAGCCAGGCGCGGCGTGCCCCAGACCACCGTCTGACGCCTGCGCAAGATGTGACAACGGCGCGCCTCACCAGCGCGCCGTTTTTCATTTTGCAATCTACGCCCGGCGGCGCAGCACGACCCCGAGCGCCGCCCCCAACGCCATGGCGGCGACGCTCATCGCCACGGGATTTTCGCGCAAGGCCTCGCCCTGCCGCTCATTCAGATCCGCCAGCGCCACCGCCGTGCGATCCGCCACATGGGTGAGGGACGTGGCGGCCTGATCGCCAAGGCCCCGCGCCTGCTGCGCCAGGTCTGCGGCCATGTCCGCCGCCCGGTCGCCGATGGCGTGGGTGGCGCGGTTGACCTCGCGCACACGCCCCAGCAGGCCGTCGGAGCGCCCAGCGCCCTCCTCCCCGCGCCCC
>CANCSY010000074.1 GCA_947380915.1 Beijerinckiaceae bacterium | reverse complement strand
ACCGGTTCAGCAGCGGCCTGCGCCATGGCCGCGACAGGCTCGGGCGCAAGGACCTCGGCGGACTTTTCCTGATGCTTCTGGGCCTTGCCGCCGAGATGCGAGGGCGCGGCGCCGTCGTGGAATTCCACATCGTCGCGGAACATGGCGAGTAGATGCTCCTCAAGGCCCATCATCAGCGGATGCACCCAGGTGTCGAAGATCACATTGGCGCCTTCGAAGCCCATCTGCGGCGAATAGCGCGCCGGGAAATCCTGCACATGGACGGGAGCGGAAATCACCGCGCAGGGCACGCCCAGGCGCTTGGCGATATGCCGCTCCATCTGTGTGCCCAGCACCAGCTCCACCTGCAATTCGGCGACCTTCGCCTCGACGTCGAGATAGTCGTCAGCGATGAGCGCCTCGACCCCATAGAGCTTGGCGGCCTCGCGCACCTCGCGAGCGAATTCGCGGGAATAGGTGCCAAGGCCCACGACCTTGAAGCCCAGTTCCGTCTGCGCGATGCGGGCCGCGGCGATAGCGTGGCTGGCGTCGCCGAAGATGAAGACGCGCTTTCCCGTGAGATAGGTGGAATCCACCGAGCGGGAATACCAGGGCAGACGCGAGCTTTCCTCGGCGAGCAAGGCCGTGGCGTCTATACCCGCGATTTTCGCAACTTCCGCGATGAAATCCCGCGTGGCGCCGACGCCGATGGGGACCACCTTGGTGAAGGGCTGGCCATGGGCCTTTTCGAGATATTGGGCGGTGCTGTTCGCGACTTCGGGATAGAGCACCACGTTGAAGTCGGCGTCGCCGAGCCGTGTCAGATCCTGCGGCGAGGAGCCCATGGGCGCGACCACATTCACGTCGACGCCCATGCGTCCCAGCAACTGCGTGATTTCCCTGACATCGTCGCGATGGCGGAAGCCCAGCGCCGTCGGTCCCAGCAGATTGCACAGGGGCCTGGTGCGTGCGGGGCGCTCGCGCTTGGCGCCAGCCAGGGCGCGCACGAGGCGATAGAAGGTCTCCGCCGCGCCCCAATTTTCCTTTTTCTGATAGGCGGGCAGTTCCAGCGGCACCACGGGAATGGGCAGGGCGAGCGCGGCGGCGAGGCCGCCCGGATCGTCCTGAATGAGTTCGGCGGTGCAGGAGGCGCCCACGATCATGGCCTGGGGCTTGAATCGCTCATAGGCTTCCAGCGCGGCGCTCTTGAAGAGCTCCGCCGTGTCGCCGCCCAGATCCCGGGCCTGGAAGGTCGTGTAGGTCACGGGCGGGCGGGCGCTGCGCCGCTCGATCATGGTGAAGAGCAGGTCAGCATAGGTGTCGCCCTGGGGGGCGTGCAGCACATAATGCAGGCCGGTCATGCCGGTGGCCACGCGCATGGCGCCGATGTGGGGAGGGCCTTCGTAGGTCCACAGGGTGAGCTGCATGGTCAGACCTCCAGCCGCGTGCGACGATTGAGAGGCCGTGCGAACAATTCGGCGAGATCGCCGGCCTGCTCGTAGCCCTGGATGGGGGTGAAGATCAGTTCGATGGACCATTTGGTGGTCATGCCCTCGGCCTCCAGCGGATTGGCGAGGCCAAGGCCGCAAAGGGTCAGGTCCGGGCGCGCGGCGCGGCAGCGGTCGAGCTGGTTGTCCACATGCTGGCCCTCGACGATGCGCAGGCCCTCCGGCAGCAGGGCCAGTTCGCCCGCCATGTGTTCGCGATGGAGATAGGGGGTGCCGACCTCGATCATCTCAACGTCGAGCTCGCGGGAGAGGAAGCGCGCCAGCGGCACTTCCAGCTGCGAATCGGGGAACATGAACATGCGCTTGCCCGCCAGCATGCCCTTCGAATGGGCGAGGGCCTGCGCGGCGCGGGCGCGGCCGGGGGCCGTCACCGCATCGAAGCGCTCGGGGCTGACGCCAAAAGCTTCTGCGGCGGCGCGCAGCCAGAGGGTGGTGCCTTCAGCGCCCAGCGGGAAGGGCGCCGCGATTCGTTTTGCGCCGCGCTCTTCAAGAGCGCGGGCGGTGTCGCCGAGGAACGGTTGCGCGAGCAGGTAGGATGTGTTCGGGCCGACGGGTGGGAAGTCCGTCGCGCGGCGCATGGGGAGGAACGTGCAAGGCGCGATGCCCAACTCATCGAAGAGACGCGCAAACTGGTCCTCGACGACATCTGCGAGCGACCCAACCACCAGCAGCGAATGCGGCGCATTGGCGGGCTCGTCGGGAAGGACCGGGACCAGCGAGGCCAGACATGCGTCTTCGCCCTGCGTGAAGGTCGTCTCGATTCCACTTCCTGAATAGCTGAGGACCCGAGCGCGCGGCGAATGAATCCGCGATTGCCGCTGGGCGGCGCGCTTCAGGTCGATCTTGATGACTTCGGAGGGGCAGGAGCCCACGAGAAACAGCAGCTTGATGTCCGGGCGGCGCTCCAGCAAGCGTCCCACGACCCGGTCCAGCTCGTCGTCGATGTCGGCGATTCCCGCCAGATCCCGCTCGTCCAGAATGGCGGTGGCGAAGCGGGGCTCGGCGAAAATCATCACGCCCGCCGCCGACTGAACCAGATGGGCGCAGGTGCGCGAGCCCACCACCAGGAAGAAGGCGTCCTGGATCTTGCGATGCAGCCAGACGATGCCGGTGAGGCCGCAGAAGACCTCGCGCTGGCCGCGCTCCTGCACCACCGGGGTGGTGGCGCAGCCTGAAACGGGTGTCACGGCGCCAGGGCTGAGGGGGGTAAGGGCGTTCACTGGGCGGCCTCCATGGCGTTGCTTGCAGCGGCCAGCGAGTGGGCGGCGCTCTGCAGCCTTGCGGCGCGAAGTTTCAGGATGAATTGGGCGGCGTTGACGACGTAGGTGGCGTAGGCCGCCAGCGCGAGAAGCATCAGGGCGCGGGTGTCCAGCAGGTCGTTGAACAGCGCAACGAGATAGGCGGTGTGCAAGGCCAGCACGAGCATGCTGACCATGTCCTCCCAGTAGAAACCCTCCGCGAAGAGATAGACGCCGAAGACCACCTTCTCCCAGATCGCCCCGGTGATCATGATCGTGTAGAGCGTCAGGGTCTTGATCACGATGGAGATGGTCGCCGCCGACTGGCCCTCGCCGGTGGTCAGGTAGCGCAGGACGAGCCCGAGGCTGACGAGGAAGACCAGAAACTGCACGGGGGCGAGAATCCCCTGCACCAGGGTCCAGACGGATTCATCGCGCACACGCTTCTGCTCGGCCGTGTAAAGCGGCCTTGTCTTCGCGTCGCTTGCCTGATGTCCCGCCATTCCCTGTATCCCCGGCCCTTGCCGTGTGGTCGCCCCCTCCCCAGGGGGATTGCCTATGGGACCAGTCTAGGACTCCATCAGCGGAACTGTCAATCTGGATTGACGTAAAATTTATCTTACAGCATATTGCATCGTCCGCTGGAAAGGCTGCGGCGACCTGATCTGCTGATCCGCATGCTGCGGAGGGGCGGGCCATAAGAAAAAATGCTGATCGCCCGGGCGGTCGGTGGGCGGAAGTGGAGCAGTCGATGGAAGAGTTCGATCACATCTCCGAAATGGCGGAAACCCAGGGGGGGCGTCGGGACCATCGCGCCGATATTGAAGCGGTGGACATGGGACAGTCCGCGCGTATGGCGGGGGACACGCCGCGCTCGGCCAGCGCGTGGAAAGCCAGGCTCGAGCGGGTGATTCACACCGAGGTTCTACCCCGCCTGTTGCGGTCCCATATCGTTCAGGACGAACAGGAAACGCAGCAGGATCAAGATGCTAGCCCGTCGATCGCCGACTGGCTCGAAGATTTCGTGAAGGTTCTTCTGAAACCCGATCCGGACGAGGCGCTGGCCTTTGTGGAGAAGATGCGCGATCAGGGCGGCGTCAATCACGCCATTTTTCTGGAATTGCTGGCGCCTGCGGCCAGGCGCCTGGGGAACCTTTGGGACAATGACGATTGCGACTTCATGGAGGTGGCGGTCGGGGTGCAAAGACTGCAGCGGATCCTTCGGGTGCTCAGCCCCGTAAAGTCCCGCGGCGAAGGGGGATCTGGCGGCCGCAATCGTGTGCTGCTGCTGCCTGCGCCCGGGGAAACCCATCTGTTCGGCATCGCCATTGTGGAAAAGTTCTTTCACGACGCCGGTTGGGACGTGACTCAATCGAATGAGCACGAGTTTTTGGACAAGCTATCGGCTTCGTGGTTTGATGTCGTCGGCTTTTCAATGAGTTACAATCGCGACCTCGAGAAGTTGCGAACTGCGGTCGCAGCCGCGCGCAGACGGTCCGCCAATCCTGATCTGCGGGTTCTGGTGGGCGGATCCGTCTTCCTTGACAACCCTGACCTCGTGGGGGCGGTGGGAGCCGACGCCATGGCGGCGGACGCCCCCTCGGCGGTAGTGTCCGCAAGAAACTTGATTAAACGACAAGCCCTTGTGTAAAGACAGAAGCACACATGGGATCGCGCTTCCGTGCAGAATGATGGAGATGGGTCCTTGGTTGAGCCTAAGCGGCCGGTAGCGGTTTCAACGCGTTTCAGCGCGCCGCTCGAAAGTCTTGGATCCATCGATCCTGAGACCGCCGCCGCTTTACTCGCCCTCGCCGCAGACGTGGCGCTTGTCATGGACAGCGACGGAGTCATTCGCGATGTCGCCTTCGGGACCGATGAACTCGCCCGCGACGCCTACAGGGACTGGATCGGCAAACGCTGGATCGATACGGTCACGGTGGAGAGCAAGCCCAAGATCACGGCGCTGATCCATGAGGCCACGGCGCAGCCCTCGCGCTGGCGCCAGGTCAACCATCCCGCCCCGCAGGGGCCTGACGTCCCCATCAACTATAGCGTGATCCGCTATCATAAAGACCGCCGCATCGTCGCCGTGGGGCGCGACCAGCGCGCCATGGCGAACCTTCAGCAGCGTCTCATCGAGGCGCAGCAGGCCATGGAGCGGGAATATGCCCGCATCCGGGACTCCGAGAAACGCTACAGGCTCCTCTTCCAATTGGCGTCGGAAGCCGTCCTGATCGTTGACGCCGAAAGCCAGCGGGTGCTCGAGGCCAATCCGGCCGCCCTCGCCCTGCTCGGTCAGGACGTCAGAAAGGCGGACAGCCGCAAGGTGGTGGGCGCTCCGTTCACCGACCTCTTCGACAAGGCCAGCAGCCAGGCGGCCCTGTCCTTCATGTCAGCCCTGCGGGTCGCGCCGCGGGTCGACAATGTTCACGTCCAGGTCAACGGTGAGAAAAGCGCCGTTCTTCTGTCAGGCTCCCTGTTCCGTCAGGAAAACGAGAGCCAGTTGCTGGTCCTGCTGTCGCGCGTGGGCGGCGGCGGGGCGGTGGCCGGGGAAAAGGCCAATCTGCTGCGCATCGTCGAGAAAATGCCGGACGCCTTCGTGGTCACGGACATGGATCGGCGCGTGATGACCGCCAATTCCGCCTTCATCGACCTCGTGCAGGTCGGCAATGAGGAGCAGGCGCGGGGCGAACCGCTGGATCGCTGGCTCGGACGCTCGGGCATGGATATCGACGTGCTCTTCGCCAATCTTCGGGCCAATGGCTTCGTGCGCCATTTCTCCACCACCCTGCGTGGCGAATATGGCGCCTCCGAGGACGTCGAGATCACTGCAGTGTCCATGCCCGGCGGCGATCGGCCGTGCCTGGGCTTCACCATCCGCAGCACGGGCTGGCGGGTGGGAAAAGAGCGGCTGGGCGGGCGCGAATTGCCCCGCACGGTCGAGCAATTCACCGATCTGGTTGGCCGCGTGCCCCTCAAGAGCCTGGTGCGCGAGACCACCGACCTTATCGAGCGCCTTTGCATCGAGGCGGCGCTGGAATTGACCCGCGACAACCGCGCCTCCGCCGCCGACATGCTGGGCCTCAGCCGCCAGGGCCTCTACGCCAAGCTGCGCCGCTACGGCCTTGGAGACCTAGATGGCGACGATGGCCAGACGGACGGCCAACTGGACGGCCACGAGGACGGCAAGCCTAATTGAGGTGTCCAGGGCGGTTTACAGGCTTGCATAGACTGGAACTGTAATTTTGTCTTGACAGATAGAATGTCAAGTTTACTTTCCACTTGATGGAAAGCTTAGCGCACCCCGACCCTGTCAAAACACACAGCCCAGCAACCCTGGGTTGGCTCGGCATCGTCCGTCTGGGTCTCGTACAAACCTGTCTTGGCGCCATCGTCGTCATGATGACCTCGACCATCAACCGCGTGATGATCGTCGAACTCTTTCTGCCCGCCGTTGTGCCCGGCCTGTTGATGGCGCTGCATCATGCCGTCCAGATCCTGCGCCCGGCCTGGGGCTTTCGCGCCGACATTGGCGGGCGCCGCACTCCCTGGATCATTGCGGGCATGGGCCTGTTGGCGCTGGGCGGTTTTGGCGCTGCGCTGGCCACCGCCCTGATGTCCGTCCAGCTTGTGGCGGGACTCGCGCTGGCGATTTTCGCCTTTCTTCTCATCGGCCTTGGCGTGGGCGCTGCGGGCACCTCCGTGCTCACCATGCTGGCGAGTTGCGTGGAGCCGCGCCGACGAGCGGCGGCGGCCACCATCGTCTGGGTGATGATGATTTTCGGCTTTGCGCTCACCGCGCCCCTGGCCGGACATTTCCTCGACCCCTTCTCGAACGAGCGCCTCATCGAGGTGACCGGCGGCGTCTGCGCCATCGCCTTCTGCCTCGCCTCCCTCTCGGTCTGGGGCGTCGAAAACACTGTCGCGGGCGTGGCTGCGGCCGCGGCAAAAGATCATGCCGCTCGCCCGAAGAAACCGCCGTTCCGCGAGGCCATCGGCCAGATCTGGAACGAGCCCGCCGCGCGGCGCTTCACTATCTTCATCTTCGTCTCCATGCTCGCCTATAGCGCGCAGGAATTGATCATCGAACCCTATGCGGGCCTTGTCTTCTCCATGACGCCGGGCGCCACCACCAAGCTCGCGGGCGTGCAGCATGGCGGCGTGCTGGTCGGCATGTTGTCGGTCGCCTTTCTCGTGTCCTTCGCCGGATTTGGCACGCTGGGGGCATGGACGGTCGGCGGATGCGTGGCGTCGGCGCTTTCCCTGGTCGCCGTCGCGGCTGGCGCCTTTGCGGGTCCCGATTTTCCCTTGCGCGCGGCGGTCTTTGCGCTGGGCGTCTCCAATGGCGCTTTCGCCGTCTCCGCCATCGGCTCGATGATGAGCCTTGCGGGCTCCGGCGCCGCATCGCGCGAAGGCACGCGCATGGGGCTCTGGGGCGCCGCGCAGGCCATCGCTTTCGGCCTTGGCGGGTTCTTGGGAACAGCCGCCGTCGATATCGCGCGCCATGCCCTGTCGGACGCGAGCACCGCCTATGCGAGCGTGTTCGTCGGCGAGGCCGTCCTGTTTCTCGCCTCCGCCGTCCTTGCGGCGCGGCTCACCACAAGCGGCGCAGCGGTTGAACGCGGCGCCGAAATAAACCGTAAAAATGATCCGCTGGCGGCGGGAACCTAGGGAGGCTTGAGGTCAATGAGCGCTCAGGAAATTTTTGATGTCATCGTGGTCGGCGGCGGGCCGGCGGGCGCCACGGCGGCCAATGATCTGGCGCGTGCGGGCCGCAAGGTGCTACTGCTCGACAAGGGCGGCCGCATCAAGCCCTGCGGCGGCGCCATCCCGCCCCGCCTCATGCGGGACTTCGACATTCCCGAGCATCTGCTGAAAGCGCGGGTGAGTTCGGCGCGGATGATTTCTCCGCAGGACAAGCATGTCGATATGCCCATCAAGGGCGGCTATGTCGGCATGGTCGACCGCGAGGACTATGACGAGTGGCTGCGCCAGCGCGCGCAGGACTCCGGCGCCGAACGGCGCACCGGTCTCTATGTGAAGATCATCAGGGATCCTGATGGCATGGCCGTGGTGTATTACCAGCGCCGCGACGGGTCGGCCACGATGGAGCAGGCGCGCGGGCGCATCATCATTGGCGCGGACGGGGCCAATTCGGTGGTGGGACGCCAGGAAGTGCCGGGCGCCGACAAGACGAAATTCGTCTTCGCCTATCACGAGATCATCGAGGCGCCCGCCAATGACGACGAGCTCGCCAAGCGCTGCGAGATCTATTATCGCGGCAAGCTGTCGCCGGATTTCTACGCCTGGATCTTCCCCCACGGCGACACCATGAGCGTGGGCACGGGCAGCGCGAGCAAGGGCTTCTCACTGAAGAATTCCGTCCGGGACCTGCGCTCCATCACCGGCCTCGAGGGATCGAAGACGATCCGCAAGGAGGGCGCGCCGATCCCCATGAAGCCGTTGAAGCGCTGGGACAATGGCCGTGATGTGATTCTGGCGGGCGACGCAGCCGGCGTTGTGGCGCCGGCCTCCGGCGAGGGCATCTATTACGCCATGCTCGGCGGACGCCTGTCGGCCGAGGCCGCCGAAATGGTGCTGAAGACCGGCGACGCCCGTTGCTTCGCCACGGCGCGCGAACGCTTCATGAAGCTGCATGGCCGCGTCTTCTGGATCCTCGGGATCATGCAGTATTTCTGGTATTCCTCCGACAAGCGCCGCGAACGTTTCGTCAGCATCTGCCGGGACCCGGACGTGCAGCGCCTGACCTGGGAAGCCTATATGAACAAGGAGCTGGTGCGCGCCGATCCCATGGCCCATGTGCGCATCTTCTTCAAGGATCTCGCCCATCTGTTCCGGCTTGTGAACCCATGAACGACCTCCTCGGCGAACGCTGGACAGTGATCGTGATCGGCGGCGGCGTGGCGCTGCTGGTCGCTTTCGCCGGGGGCATGCTCACGGTGGTCGGGCCCTGGTATGAGGGCCTGCGTTTTCCATCATGGCGCCCGCCGAACTGGCTGTTCGGCCCGGCATGGACGCTGATCTTCACCTGCATCGCCGCCAGCGGGATCAGCGCCTGGGAGGGCGCCGAAACGGATGAACAGCGCCATTGGCTGATCGGGCTATTCGCGATCAATGGCGTCTTCAATGTGCTCTGGAGCGCCTTTTTCTTTCGCCTGCAGAGGCCCGATTGGGCGCTCGCGGATCTCGTGCTGCTCTGGCTCTCGATCCTCGCGCTCGTCATCGCCACCTTCCGCATATCCCAGACCGCCGGTTTGCTGATGTGCCCCTATCTGGCCTGGGTCTCCTTCGCGGGCCTGTTGAACCTGAAGATCGTGCAACTCAACTGGCCCTTCAAGGCCAGCGCGTAAAAACAGAAGACCAAGGGAATGCCGGCATGGCCGACATGATCATCAACGCCGCGCTGATCGACTGGATCCTTGCGTTCGTCGCCCTGGAGGGCGCGGCGATCCTTGGCTGGCGCGCGCTTATGGGAAGCGGTCCACAACCCCTGGCCTTCCTCAGCAATCTCGTCACAGGCGCTTTTCTGCTGGTCGCCCTGCGCGGCGCCGTGTCCGGCGCTTCGGGCGGCTGGATCGCCGCCTGCATGGTCGCTGGGTGTCTCGCCCATTTCGTGGACCTTGCGGCGCGCTGGGGCGATGGCCGCCGCACCGTCGCCAGCGACCCCTCGCAACCCAATATCCGCGCGACCCTGTCGCTGCGCGCCAATCCATCCCGCATTCGTCCCGCGCCATCGGCGCCAAAAGATGAGGCCACAAATGGCTGAGAGTCAGACTCCCCTCCTCGACACGATCCATCTGCCTGCGGATCTGCGCAAACTCTCGAAGAAGAAACTGACGCAGGTCGCCGACGAATTGCGCCGCGAGACCATCAGCGCGGTCTCCGTCACCGGCGGCCATCTTGGCGCGGGCCTTGGCGTCGTCGAACTGACGGTGGCGCTGCATTACACCTTCAACACGCCCGAGGATCGCCTCATCTGGGACGTGGGCCACCAGGCCTATCCCCACAAGATCCTCACCGGACGCCGCGACCGCATCCGCACCCTGCGCCAGGCCGATGGGCTCTCGGGCTTCACCAAGCGCACAGAAAGCGAATACGACCCCTTTGGCGCCGCCCATTCCTCGACCTCCATTTCGGCGGGCCTGGGCATGGCCGTCGCGCGCGACCTTGAAGGCCGGAAGAACAATGTGGTGGCGGTCATCGGCGATGGCTCCATGTCCGCAGGCATGGCCTATGAGGCCATGAACAATGCGGGCGCCATGGATTCGCGCCTCATCGTGATCCTCAACGACAACGACATGTCCATCGCGCCCCCGGTCGGCGCGCTGTCATCCTATCTGTCTCGGCTGCTCTCAGGCGGGACCTATCGGGGCCTGCGCGAGAAGGGCAAGAAGATCGCCAAGAAGATGCCGCCCTTCATCTTCGAAAGCGCCCGCCGCGCCGAAGAACTGACGCGCGGCTTCTTTACCGGCGGCACGCTCTTCGAGCAGCTCGGCTTCTATTATGTCGGGCCTATCGATGGGCATAATTTCGAACATCTCCTGCCCGTGCTGCAAAATGTGCGCGATGCGCAGGAAGGCCCGATTCTCGTCCATGTGGTGACCCAAAAGGGCAAGGGCTACGCCCCCGCCGAAGCTGCGGCCGACAAACTGCATGGCGTCAACGCCTTTGACCTCGTCAGCGGCGCGCAAGTGAAGCCCAAAGCCAATGCGCCCTCCTATACGCGCGTCTTCGGCGAAAGCCTGGTGAAGGCCGCGCAGCTCGATGACAAGATCGTGGGCATCACCGCCGCCATGCCATCAGGCACGGGCATGGATATTTTCGGCAACGCGTTCCCTGATCGCATCTTCGACGTGGGCATCGCCGAGCAACACGCGGTGACTTTTGCGGCGGGCCTTGCGACCGAGGGCTACAAGCCCTTCTGCGCCATCTATTCCACCTTCCTGCAGCGCGCCTATGACCAGATCGTGCATGATGTGGCGCTGCAGAATCTGCCCGTTCGGTTCGCCATTGATCGCGCGGGCCTCGTGGGCGCCGATGGCGCGACCCATGCGGGGTCCTTCGACATCGCCTATCTCGGTTGCCTGCCGAACATGGTGCTGATGGCCGCCGCCGATGAGGCCGAACTGGTGCATATGGTCGCCACCGCCGCCGCCTATGATTCCGGCCCCATCGCCCTGCGCTATCCCCGCGGGGATGGCGTGGGCGTCGACATGCCCGCCAGGGGCGAGGTGCTGGAAATCGGCAAGGGCCGCGTCTTGCGCGAGGGCTCGCGCGTGGCGCTGCTGTCGCTGGGCACGCGCCTTGGCGAATGTCTGCTCGCCGCCGACGATCTGGCCGCGCGGGGTCTGTCGACCACGGTGGCCGACGCGCGCTTCGCCAAGCCGCTTGACGCCGCACTCATCGAGCGGCTGGCGCGCGAGCATGAGGTGCTGATCACGGTGGAAGAGGGCTCCACCGGCGGCTTCGGCTGCTTCGTGTTGCAGCATCTGTCGGATGAAGGCTTGCTGGAAAAGGGCCTGCGCGTGCGCACCATGGTGCTGCCTGACTTCTTCCTCGATCATGACAAGCCAGAAAAGCTCTACGCAAGGGCGGGCCTGGACGCGAAGGCGATTGTGGAACGCGTGCTGTCGGCCTTGCCGCAGGTCTCGGCCACGCGGCGGGCTTGATTTATCCGACGATGGGGAAGGTGACGGCGATGGCGAAGGTCAGACCTGCCGCATTCCCCAGCGCCGCCACACGCGGATCGCCGGTGCGACTATAGGTCCACCGGCTGATCAGGCCGTAGACCACAAAGAAAATGAAGATCACCGGCACGATGATGATCAGGAAAAACAATCGTTCCGGATTCAGCGCCACTGCGCCCAGCAGCGAGGCGATGAAGCAGGCTTTCGAGAAGGCGTAGCCGCCCCGCGCCGCGCCAACGCCACGCGTCAGCCATTCATCGCAAAGAAAATAAAGGGCGGTGGCGACGAACAGGGGCGCAATGATCACCCACCGCACGGCGCTGGGCATGAAGGATGTGACGAAGGCGTCGATGGGCGCGCCAAGGCCCAGAATATAATAGGCGGCCAGACCAAGCGCGGGCGCCAGCGGGCGGCGCCAATCGCTTGCAGCCCTGGGCGACTCATGCCGCATGAGCCAGAGGCCGCCCACGGTCAGCAAGCCATAGACCACGAAATGCACGGCGAGATAATCGCCCAGCAGAATCGGCAGAAAATCCGTCGGCGCCTTCCACAGGATGAGCGGCGTCAGGATCGCTGGCGCGATGGCGATGGGGGCGAATCGCTTCCATCCAAGCCCCGCGCCCAGCGGTTTCAAGGAAAGCACGGGCAGCGCTTTTGACAGGGGCCAGGCCAGGGCCAGCAGGCCCGCGAACAGAAGCGCCAGCCATGCGCCACGGCTGTCGATGGCGCCTGTCATGCTCTGCCCGAAGGCGCTGTTCAGCCAGTCGCGCGTTTGCGTCAAACCGTCCCGGCTATAGATCACGCCAATGTGTTCGGCGCCCTCCGCCAGCACATAGCGCCGCGCGGTCCCCTGCGCGAAATCCCCATAGGTGACGCGTTCGCGCGCAGGTCCGTCAGCGGCGAGACCGGCGATGCGCGCGGCCGCTTCCGTCAGCATGGCTGGCTCCCATGCGCCTGTTATCACGATGAGATTGCGCGGTTGTTCGCGCGTGATGCCCGCGCCGAAGACCGAGAGGGCGGCGACGGCGCCGATATCGCTGCGGTCCATGGCGTATTGGGTGATGAGATCCGCCGCCATGGAATGGCCGACGAGCGCGATGGGCTTG
>CANCSY010000073.1 GCA_947380915.1 Beijerinckiaceae bacterium | reverse complement strand
TCCTTCGTCACGCAGAGGGTGGCGGTGAAATAGGGCGCGGAGTCGAAGCCTGGGGTCGAGACGGGGATCGGCAGGGCGGCGAGGCCGCCGCCGGGCTTGCGCAGATCCGCGCCCGTGACGACCACTTCCTGGCAGGGCGGATTTTCGATCTTTACGGGGTCGATGGGCGAGGCGATGCCGCGCGTCCAGACATCGCCGATCTCTTCGACGGTGACGCCCATGCCGGTGGCGTAGATCTCGGGGTTGGCCGCGAGCGCGCCCACCACGACCGGCGAGGTGAACTTGCGGCCGTCTGCGCCGTACACATTGGTGAACATGAAGGCGCGGCGCGCGCTCTCGGGCAACCCGCCGGTGAATTGCCAGCGCACCAGCGGATGCAGTTGCGTGTCCTTGTTGACGGGCTCGGTGATGCGAGTCAGCAGGCCCTTGGCTTCCAGCCTTGCGAGATGTTCGCGCAAATCGAGGGGCGCGTGGGTGCGGGCGTTTCCTGTCATGATTTTTTTCTCTGAAGGTAGGGAATTTCGGGCGCGCAGGCGACGCGGTTGCGCGCAGGCGACGCGGGAGCGGTCAGCCCCCGCGCTTGGTCAGCGCCTCAACCCCGCTCGGGGCCGGTGGCCGCTGGGCGGGAGGGATCGGTGGTCCAGGCGGTCCAGGACCCGACGTAAAGCGGCGCCTCGAGGCCTGCGACGCTCAGGGCCGCCACGGCGTGGGCCGCCGCATTGCCGCTGCCGCAGTAGACGCCGACCTTGTGCGCGCCATCGGCGCCCAGCGCCGCAAAGCGCGCCCGCAGGTCAGCCTCGCTCTGGAAGGCGCCGTCGGGGGTCAGATTGTCGCCCGAGGGGGCGCTGAGGGCGCCGGGGATATGGCCGGTTCCGGCCTTGCCCGGCTCGCCCAGATAGGCGGCGCGGCCACGCGCGTCCAGCAGGACGCCCTCGCGGGCCAGGGCGGCCGCCTCAGCGGCGGTGAGGGTTGGCATGTGGCCGGGTGTCAGGACGACCACGCCCGCCTTCTCAGCGGCCTCCACATGGTCATGGGAGACCGGACGCCCCGAGGCCTTCCACGCGGCGAAACCGCCATCGAGGATCCGCACATGGGCGAAGCCCGCCCAGCGCAGGGTCCACCAGGCGCGGGAGGCCTGGGCGCCGCCCGTGTTGTCATAGACGACCACCGTGCTGCCGGGGTTGACGCCCCAGCGCCGCGCGTCGGCTTGCAGGTCCATGATCTCGGGCAAGGGGCGCTTGCCCGAGGTTTTCGTTGGCTTGCTCGAGAACTCCGTCGCCAGATGGACGGAGAGGGCGCCGGGAATGCGCGGCCGATCCGTCGACGCGGCGCCTTTGTCATCGAGCACATCGAGCAGCACGACAGGGCCGCCCGACGCCAGCAGATCAGCCAGACCGGCGACGGAGATGAGGGTCCTTGACCGCGCCTCGCTCATGTCGCGACCTCGGTCAGGCCGTCATGGTGGCGCGGTAGAGCACCCGGCGTCCGCCGCCCGCATAGTCCTTGATGCCCTTGTGCTGCACCACCCGGTTGTCCCAGACCGCCAGCGCGCCCTTGGTCCAGCTGTAGCGCACGGTGGCCTCGGGCGACTTGATCATGTCGAAGAGGATGCCGAGGATGTTCTGGCTGAGGATGCGGCTCGCGCCCTTGATGTAGCCCGCATAGGACTCGTTCACGGCGATCCACTTGCGGCCCGTTTCGGGATGCACGCGCACCAGCGGCATTTCGAAGGGAGGCATCCGGATGCGAGCCTTGGTGGCCTCCTCCGCGTCGAGATAGCGGTCGGTGATATGGCCGGTGGCGTCGGCGGACTGGATGACCGTCAGGCTCTCGAGATAGGCTGCGAAGAGCGGATCAAGCTGCTCATAGACCCAGGCTGTGTTGCTGAAGATGGTGTCACCGCCGAACTCGGGAAGCTGCTGCGCGAAGAGGGCCGTGAAGGCCGGGGCGTCCGGACGGAAGCCGCCATCCGCATGCCAGATGTGGTTGCGCAGATTCTTGTCCTTGTTGGAATCGATCATCGTGGCGTCCGGATTCTCGGGCGCGCGCGGCGTGTGGGGACCGGCGTAGTGGAAGAACTCGCCCAGAAAGCCCGCGAAGGCCGTGAAATTCTCGGCGGTGACCGTGCCCGGCTCGAAAACCACCAGACCGCGATTGTGCAGCAGATGGCGCATGGCCACGCGGGCCTCCTCGCCGAGCAGCTTGCCATCAAAGCGCAGGCCCGACACTAGCGAGCCGACGGCGGGCTGCAACTGGGTGACGCGCACGCCTGCGGGCATGGAGGACTCGGACACGAGCCGGACTGGAGCGTTTCCTGATGACATTGGGCGGAGCCTTTCTGGTGAAGCTTCGATGGCTAAGATGTAGATTTGCGCCACGCGCCACGGCGCGTCAAGCGGGTGAACAAAACTTGATCAGGGCGTACCGGGTCCGCCAGCGTCAAGACCAAGCGCCTGCTTGCGGACCGCCTGGGTGCGCTCCACCACGGCGATGGGGGTGCGATAGAGGCGCTGCACCCGCTCGGCGAGCTCCTCCCCGGAGGCCGGGCTGATGTCGAGCTTCTGCTTCTGCGCCTCGGCCAGGAAGGCCGGATCCTTGAGCGCCGCCGCAAGGCCCGCCCGCAACGCCGCTTCCCGGTCCTTGGGAATGCCGGGCGGGGCGAAGACGGGGCGGCCAAGCGCCAGGGTGGCGTCAAGGAATTCGAAGGTTTCGCGGGTCTCGGGCGTGGTGGCGAAATCATAGATGGAGGGCGCATCGAATTCGGGATGCTTGCCCTTGCCCAGATGGGCGATGATGCGCCAGTTGCCGGCCTTGTAGTCATCCCACTCGCTGGTTTGCAGGGCGGCCCAGCTCCAGCCGATCAGCCCCACGGTCTCGCCGCGCCGCACGGACAAGCGCTCCTCGGCCTTGCCGGTATAGCCGGACACGATCTTGAATTTCGTGCCGATGGTGGCGTTGAGCACGGCGGGCCAGATGTAATCGTCGGAGGCCGGGCCATCGGCGGCGACGGCGAATTCCTTCGCCTGCGCATCCTTGATGCTGTCGATGCCCCGATCCTTCCAGGTGACGGCGATGAAGGCCTCGTCGTTGAGGCTGGCGAGCCAGGAGAATTTCGTGGGGTCGAAGCGGGCTTCCTTGGTGCCCAGCAGCGGCTCCACCAGCACCGAGCGCTGGGTGATGCCGATGGTGAGCCCATCGCGCGGGGCGACATTGTAAAGCCAGTTGGTGGCGCGCATGCCCGCAGCGCCCGTCATGTTCTGCACGACAATGTTGGGATTGCCGGGGAGATGGCGCTCCAGATGCCGCGCGAGGGTCCGCGCATATTGGTCGTAGCCGCCGCCTGCGGCCAGAGCCACGATGAAATTGATGGTCTTGCCCTTGAAGGCGGCCTCGACGCTGTCAGAGGCAGTTTCCTGGGCGAAACCGGGCGCCTGGGGCGCCAGGACGCCCACAAGGACAACCGCCGCCAGAGCGCATCTTGACAGATCATTCCTTGAACCAGCCATCACCTTGACCATCCGTTGTGTCATCCCGCTCATGGGAGCCGAACCCTGCGCGCTCATAGATTTACATTTGCGAGCGCGACGCAAGCGTCTTCGCCCATTTCTGTGGTGACCACGGATCCTAATCCCGATCAACTTGGTCTGCTTAAGGCTCCGCGGGTCATCGTGTCAATGAGAAAACCAATGACATTCGCAGGGGTCGGGAAGCTTCAGGCGCCGGGCCAGCCGGTCGCCAACGACCCATCCCGCCCCACGGGCGGGTTCCTTCCCATTCGGGCGCAAAGGGTCTAAAAATCGTTCCCAACAAGCTGCGCGGCATTCATCGCCGCGTCTGCAAGGGGGAAACACCATGACCTTGATCCTGTCCAATGACGACGTCGAGCGGCTGCTGACCATGCCCGATTGCATCGAGGCGCTGGAGGAAGCCTATGTGGAAATGGCGGAGGGTCGCGGCATCACGCGCCAGCGCTCCGACTGCATCACGCCCACCAGCTATAGCGAGGACGCCATCTACGGGCTGAAATCCATGGACGGGGTGGTGCCCAAGCTGGGCGTGGGCGCAATCCGCATCAATTCGGACATCGTGACCAATCCGCTGGTCGGCAATACGCGGCGGCGCGTCAAGATCCCGGCGGCGCCGAACAACCGCTATGTCGGCCTCGTGCTGCTCTTCTCAACCCATAACGGCGAACCCCTCGCCATTTTCCCCGATGGGGTCTTGCAGCGCATGCGGGTCGGCGCCGCCAATGGCCTTGGCGTGAAGTACATGGCGCGGGAAAACGCCCGCACCATCGGCCTTCTGGGCAGCGGCTGGCAGGCCGAGACGCAACTCACCGCCGCCTGCGCCGTGCGCAAGATCGAATCCGTGAAATGCTTCTCGCCCAATCAGGAGAACCGCGAGGCCTTCTGCGCGCGCATGACGACCTTGCTGCAAATTCCTGTCACCTCGGTGGAACAGGCCGAAGACGCCGTCGCTGGCGTCGACATCGTCATGTGCGGCTCGAACTCCCTGGATCCCATCTTCTTCGAGAGATGGATCGAGCCGGGCATGCACCTGTCCTCCATCAAGAAGCCGGAGATCGAGCCGGACGCGATCCGCGCCTGCGATAAGGTCGTGGTGCATACCCATGACACCGCGCCGATCCTGGTTGTGGCCAAGGGCGCGAATTTCAAGGAAGAGTCGAAGGACGCCGGATGGAACGCGGCCAACAAGATCGACTTCAAGAAATATCCGACCCTGCCGCAACTCATCGCGGGCCATGCGCCAGGACGCGAGAGCGACAAGCAGGTAACCTGCTTCCTCAACAATATGGGGCTGGGCTATCAATTCGCCGCTGCGGGCTCGGTGATCTACAAGCGCGCCAAGGAGCAGAATGTCGGCATCGGCCTGCCCACCGACTGGTTCACCGAAACCGTGCATCCCTGATCGCGAAACAAGATAAACGGAGACCGCCATGACCCGCGAAATCATCATCGCGATGGATCGCTATGACCGCCATTTTCCTTTCTTTGACGGCACGGTGAAGGCGCCGGAAGGGTTCACCTACAAGGCGCTGCAAGTCGGCCAATCCGACGGGCTGCGCGACGGGGGATCGCGGCACGAACAGATGATCCATCACCAGAGTTTCGACGTCGCGGAATTTTCCATGTCGACCTTTCTGATGGCGATCGATCGCGGTGTGCCGCTGATCGGCGTGCCGATCTTTCCCCGGCGCCTGTTCTCCCAGAGCTGCATGTTCGTGCGCGCCGACAGCGACATCGAAAAACCGGCGGACCTGATCGGCCGCAGGGTGGGCCTGTCGTCCTTCCAGACGACGCTCTCCCTGCTCGCCAAGGGCGATCTCAAATTCGAATATGGCGTGGCATGGGAAGACATCAAATGGCTTCTCACCCGCGCCGAAAAAGTGAAGTTCGATCACAAGCCGGGCGTCACCATCGACTATGCGCCCAAGGGAACCGACCTCGGGCTGCTGCTGGAAAACCATGAGATCGACGCCATCTTCATGCCCCATCCGCCCCATTCCGTGATGAAGGGCAAGGTCAAGACCCGCAGGCTGTTTCGCGACACGCAGGCGGAGGAGAAGCGCTACTTCGACAAGCTCGGCTATTGGCCCATCATGCATATCGTCGCCATGGCGCCGAGCCTTGTGGAGGAACATCCGGATTTGCCAGCGGCGCTGATGGACATGTTCGCCCAGGCCCATGAGATCTGCGACGATTATTATTCAGATCCCAACTGGGCGCGCCTGCCGGAGATTCGCCACCTCTATGAATCCTCCCGCGAAAAATTCGGCGACCTCTGGAAAAGCGGATTCGCCGCCAATCGCGCCAATCTCGAGCGGTTCATCCAATATTCGCACGATCAGGGCTTGATCAGTCAGCGCTATGCGCCCGAAAAGCTGTTCGTCGCCTCGACGCTCGCCACCTGAACGGGCCGCTTTCTGCGGGGCCTATTGCCCCGCCGCCAGCGCCTCCCTGGCGCGTTCGAGCAGCGGCCTGGGCGCATCGTAAATCTTGCGGAGCACGCCTTCGAGCATGGCCGCGTCGACAAGATCAGGTTCGAGCACCATGCGCTCGGCCTCCTCGATGAAGGCGGGATCGCGCACGGTCTTGTTGAAGGCCTCACGCAGGGCCGCCGCGCGGTCTGCGGGAATGCCCGGCGGCGCAGCGAAGGGACGGGCGAAGACCTGCGGCGCCACGAGAATTTCCAGCAGTGCGCGATCTTCCGGCGTTTTGGCGAAATCCAGAATGAGCGGCGTCTCGGGATGATCCTTGTGTTTGGCCAACCCGATCTGGAACAGCACGTTGAATTTCCGGTCGCGGATCCAATCGGCGCGCATGGCCTTCATGGGCACCCAACCCCAGGCGCAAAAGCCGTTGAGTTCGCCCGCCTCCAGCGCCGTCAAAATGGTCGCCGAGGTCGTATAGCCGTTGATGACCTTGATCTTCGTGCCAATGATCGAATTGAAGAGATAGGGAAAGACGGCGGATGGCGAGGCGGCGCCGGAGGCGCCCACCGTCAATTCCCGCGTGAAGAGATCCTGCGCCTTCTGCACGGGCGCATCATGCCAGGCGACGCAGGTGGAGACTTCGTTGGAGGTCGAGCCAAGCCAGGTGAATTTCAAGGCGTCGAACTGGGCGCCCTTGGTTCCCAGCAAGGGGTCGATGGGAACGGTGCGCCCGAAGATGCCGAAATCGAGCCCGTCCTTTGGCGCGATATTGTAGAGCCAGTTGGCGAGGGTGAGGGAGCCGGCGCCCGGCATGTTGCGCGCCACGAGGGTTGGCTCGCCGGGAATATGGCGGCCCATGTGACGGGCGAGCACACGGGCGGACAGGTCATAGCCGCCGCCCGGACCATAGCCGATCCAGACATTGACGGTCTTGCCCCGGTAGAAGTCGGCCACAGGCTGGGCGCGCGCGCCCCCGGCCAGCAGGCAACAGAGCAACGCTAACAGCGCGTTCAACAACCGCATGGCCAACTCCCCTTGTTTTTGCGCATCATTGACCGGCGCAAGGCCCGCGTCAAACCATCGCCGCGCCCTTGCCGACAGGCGCGGCCCATGGCGTAATCGTGGCAAATCAGAGAGGAAACACATGAGCGCGCTGGACACATCCGAAAGCCTGCCCTGGGCCACGGTCTGGACCGCATCCGCGCAGGGGCCCTACCCCGCAGGAAAGCCCACCGCCCAGCCGGAGATGCGCTTTGTGTTTCCCGACCCCGCCCGCGGCGCCTGCGATCAATCCTTCCGCATGGTGCTGCGGCCATCGCTCTGGGGAACCCATCTGCGCCTGCGGTTCAGCAATGCGCTGGGCGCGCGCGAGCTTCGCCTGCGCGATGTCCATGTGGGCCTGCAAGCCTCCAGCAGCGCCCTGGTGACGGGGACCAATCGGCCCGTACTTTTCGATGGGCGCCCCGGCGTGGTCATTGCGCCGGGCGCCTGCCTGTGGAGCGATGCGGCGCCGCTGGACCATTTGGCGCCAGCCCTGCTGGAAGGGCGCAAGCTGGCGGTGAGCTTCCATGTGGAGGGCGTGAGCGGGCCCATGACCTGGCATGCGAAAGCCCTGCAAACCTCCTATGTGAGCCCGCCCCATGCGGCGCCCTGCTGCGCGGATGAAGGCGAAGCGGGCTTTCCCTATCCCACGGCGTCCTGGTATTTCCTCGACGCTGTCGACATGCGCGCGGACGCGCCTGTCATTGTCTGTTTTGGGGATTCCATCACCGATGGGTCCGGCTCGACCATCAATGGGGATGATCGCTGGCCCGATGTGCTGGCGCGCCGCCTGGGCCGGGCGGGCATTCGAGCCGCTGTGGTCAATCAGGGCATCGGCGCCAACGAAATCATCTCCCCTGCCGCCTATGACGTGGCGCGGCCCACCGATGGCGGACCCTGCGCGCTCGAACGGCTTGGGCGCGACGTGATCGGCCTGTCGGGGGTCTCGACCGTGATCTGGCTGGAAGGGATCAACGATTTCGGCCATGGCGCGGCCAGCGTCGAGGATGTGATCGCGGGTGTGAAGGCGGGGGTCGCGCGCATCCGCGCGGGCGTTCCGGGCGTGCGCGTGATCGCTGCTTTGCTGACCACCGCGCTGGGCGCCACCATCGAGACCCATGGCGGCGAACAGGTGGAGGCGAAGCGCCGCGCCTATAACGATTTCCTGCGCAATGGCGGGCTCTTTGACGGCGTGATCGACTTCGAGGCGCCGACGCGCGATCCGCAGACCGGCGGCCTCCATGCGCCCATGAAGCCCGGCTCCTCCATTGGCGGGCCGGGCGACGGGCTGCATCCCAATCGGCTGGGCTATCAGGCCATGGGCGCGGCGGTGGATCTCGCCCTGGTGGCGCCGGGCGCTAGTCCTGACGCTTGTAGATGATCTGCGATCCGTCCCGCGCCTTGAATTGCAGGCCGGTCCAGGTCAGCCGCTCGTCATACCAGGTCTCGAGGATCGGCGGGCCCGCGATCTCGTAGCGACGCACGCTGACGCTGCGGCCGGACACGGTCTCGACCACGCCCGCGCCGCGCGGGCTTACGGCGCTTTTCATCAACTGGCCTGTCTGGGTGTTGATGAAGGGTCCATCCAGCATGCGCCGGTTCCAGTGGGTCGAAGGGAGGGCGTTGGCGGGAGCTTCATATTTGCCCTGCTGCGAGGACTCGACGAGCACAGCGTCAGGGCCGCGCTGCGCCCGCAAGGTGGTGCGCGCGCCATCGTCATTGGTTTGCGCCTCGATGGAGGCGAAACTGGCGCCATTCCAGATTTCCGTGGCGCGATGTTCGTAGCGATACAGAGGAACAGGCCCGAGCTTGATCAGAAAATCGATGGCCACCTGAATGGTCCAGACCTCCCCATTGCGGGCGAAAGTGAGCAGATGGCTCCCGATCTCCTTTCCCTCCCGCAGGACGGTGAAGGCGAGACGATTTCCCGGCGGCGCAAGGATGCTGGCGTCGGCGGCGCGTGAGCAGAAAAGGCTCGCGCCCGCCGCCGCGAGAAACCGGCGCCTGTCCATATTGGCGATCATGCGAGTCATGAAACCCCTGAGCGATCTCTCAAGGAGAGATGGATGCGAATGAGGCGATTATCAATCCACAGGGGTTTCATGGTCTTCACAAGCGCGTGCGGACGCCGTCATGCGCCGACGCGGCGCCGATCCCTATTTGCCCGCCTCGGGATTGGCGATCTTGCGCAGGCGCGTCACGATGTCGGGGGGCGTCGCATAGGCGTCGTTGACGATCTTGGCCATGGCTTGCGCAGAGCGTGGCGTATTCACGCCCAGATTGAGCTTTTCCGCCTCGGCCAGAAATTCGGGATCGGCAAATGTGTCCATCATGGCTTTCTGCAACAGGGCCACGCGGTCGGCAGGCACACCCGGGGGCAGAAGATAGGGGCGACCCAGCGCCAGAGGGGCGACCGCCGCATTCAGCAGCAATTTGTCTTCGGAACTGGTGAGGAGATCGCTGACATTGGGCGTGGCGCCCGCGCCTGCTTCCTTTTCCGGTCCATATTGAACGATGTATTTGACCTTGCCCTGCTTGATCCAGTCAGGCCGCGTCGCGGACAGCGAACTCCAGAAAATGCTGGGGTAGCCATCGACCTCGCCCCGCTCCATGGCGATGAAGGATTCGCTCTGACCGGGATAGCCCACCACGATCTTCAGTTTCGTGCCGAGCAATTCGTTCAACAGGCGCGCATAGAAACTGGGCGTGGAATTGGCGCCCGACGAACTGACGGTGATCTCGCGCTTGCGCACGTCATCGACCGTGTTGACCGGCACGGTGTTCCAGACGATCAGCAGGCCTGTCTCGTAGCTGGGCGAACCAAGCCAGGTAAATTTCTTGGGGTCATATTCCGCCTCCTTGGTGCCCAGCAGCGGCTCGAAGGGCGTGTTGTTCTGCACGCCGCCGATGGTGAGCCCGTCTTTCGAGGCGACATTGTAGAGATAGTTGGTGGCGACGATGCCGCCAGCGCCGGGCATGTTGCGCACGGCGACGATGGGCGCGCCGGGAATGTGCTTGGGCAGGTAGCGAGCGATGGTGCGCGCGAGCACGTCATAACCGCCACCGGCGCTGGAGCTGACCACCATGGCGATCGTCTTGCCCTTGTAGAATTCTGTGGCCGGCTGGGCTCTGGCGGGCGCGGCGCCGAGGCCCACCAGCGCAAGAGCTGCAACGGCGGCGGCGGAAAGGCGATTTGTCATTACGTTTTCCCGATTCCATTTGCGAGCGGCGGCGCATCCCGCCACGTCTTTTCAGGGCCATGCAAGAAGGTCGCCATTCCGCAAGGGGGCGGACTGCGACGCAGACTGCTTCGGCGGTGAAGCCTTGATGCCTGTTTTTTGAGCTTACAGCTCTTCTCTTCATCCGTCACCCCGCCCCTTCGCACTCCCCGCCCCTCTGGCGCAGCTTTTGCTTCGCTTGAGCGGCAATCGGCAAGGGGATCGGGCATGAACGGGCTGGGCGGTTTGAACAAGTCACCGGAAGGGGTCGTGATCGGCCTCGTCCAGTTGCAACTTCCTGTCGTGGTGACTTCAGAGGATCTGGCGCGCCAGACCCAACGCATCGTCGACATGGTGGGCAAGGCGCGGCGCAATCTGGGCACGATGGATCTCGTCGTTTTCCCCGAATATGCGCTGCATGGCCTGTCGATGGATATGAACCCGGACATCATGTGCCGCCTCGACGGACCGGAGGTCGCCGCCTTCAAACAGGCCTGCATCGAGAACAGGATCTGGGGCTGTTTCTCCATCATGGAGTTCAACCCCCATGGCAATCCCTACAATTCCGGAATCATCATCGACGACAAGGGCGAGCTGAAGCTCTATTATCGCAAGATGCATCCCTGGACGCCCGTGGAGCCCTGGGAGCCCGGCGATCTCGGCATTCCCGTCATCGAGGGGCCGAAGGGCGCGAAACTCGCGCTCATCATCTGCCATGACGGCATGTTCCCGGAGATGGCGCGGGAATGCGCCTACAAGGGCGCGGAGATCATGATCCGCACGGCGGGCTACACCGCGCCCATCAGGCAGGCCTGGCGCTTCACCAACCAGTCGAATTCATTCTGCAACCTGATGATCACGGCCAATGTCTGCATGTGCGGAACGGATGGGTCTTTCGATTCCATGGGCGAGGGCATGATCGTCAATTTCGACGGCGAAGTGCTGGCCCATGGGACCACCGGCCGGGTCGACGAGATCATCACCGCCGAAGTGCGCCCGGATCTCGTGCGCGAGGCGCGGATCCATTGGGGCGTGGAGAACAATATCTACCAGTTCGCCCATCGCGGCTTCACCGCCGTGGACGGCGGGGCGCAGGATTGCCCCTATACCTATATGCAGGATCTGGTGGCGGGTCGTTATCGCCTGCCCTGGGAAGATGCGATCAAGGAGACCGATGGCTCCTCCTGCGGCTTCCCGAGGCCCACGAGGCGCTATGGCGAGACGGCGAAGGAGTGAGGCCCTTCGGGAGGCCCTGAAGGACGCGAGGCGCCCCTGCGCTCCTGAAACGACGCCCCACAAAGGGGCGTCGCGAGGTGGGGCGAGCGCCCGCGCCGCATGGCCCCCTGTTTACAGGCAGGATGATCCCCTCTAACCTGAGAAAAATAGTTGAGCGGCGAAAATACTGCCCCCAGAGGCGGCGTTTCCCTCTCGACACGTTAAATCAGGGAGGGAGACATCGTGCTGAAGCATGAAGAGAATGAAATGCTGACCCGCGTCGGGCCCGGGACGCCCATGGGTGAGTTGATTCGCAGATACTGGATCCCCGCCGCTTTCTCCCACCAGATCCCCGAACGTGACGGCCCCCCACTGCGCGTGCGCCTGATGGGCGAGGATCTCGTGCTGTTTCGCGACACCCAGGGACGCCTGGGCCTGCTGGATGAAAGATGCCCCCATCGCACGGCGTCCCTGTTCTATGGCCGCAACGAAGAGGGCGGCCTGCGCTGCGTCTATCATGGGCTGAAGTTCGACGTGGACGGCCATTGCACGGACCTTCCCTGCATACCCCAGGCGAGTGACGAGGAACGCGAACGCACCGCGAGGGAATTGAAGACCAAGGCCTATCCCTGCCTCGAACGCGGGGATGTGGTCTGGACCTATATGGGTCCGCCGGAATTGAAGCCGGAGTTTCCCGAACTGGAATGGACCCTGCTGCCGGCGGAGCAACGCTTCGCCTCGCGCCATATTCAGGAATGCAACTGGTTGCAGGGGCTGGAAGGCGGGTTCGACGCCACGCATCTGAGCTTCCTGCATGGGGGCGACGCGGAGAAAAGCCGCAGGATCGTGGCCACGCTCTATGAAGTGATGGCGACGGACTTCGGCTTCATCGTCGGCACCGGCCGCGATCCCGGCGAAGGCGACATCATGTGGAACATGAATGTCATGCTGATGCCCTTCCACAAGATCATTTCATCACGCCCGCACGCCGCCCATGTGTGGGCGCCGATCGACGATGAAAACACCATGCTCTACAGCATCAACTTTCATCCCTCCCGCCCCCTCACCGCGGAAGACCTCGCCCGCGAGACAAGCTTCCGCGGCATCCATACGGAGAACTATGCGGGGAGCGACCACGCCATTCGCAACAAGGCGAATGAATATCTGATCGACCGCAAGCTTCAGGCGAGCGGCAAATCCTATACGGGCATGAAGGGCCT
>CANCSY010000072.1 GCA_947380915.1 Beijerinckiaceae bacterium | reverse complement strand
TGAGATCCGAGATCGTCGGAGCGACACCGCTGGCAGGAATGACCCTGATGTTGACGTTAGAGCTATAATGAGCGCCCGCGCCCTGATCAGCAGCCAAATTGGCGGCGGTATCGGTAACCTGCGTGAAGGCCAATGAAGGTGCGTGCGCTGTGTTTAAAGCAGCCAGCTGGGCGATGCTCGGAGCGCCAGTCACTGTTACGGCATGGCCGTTCACCAGCCTATCATATCCAAGCTTCAAAGCCGCAGTACCGGCATCGAACAGATTTTCGACGCTATCGGAGATCGACGAATAGGTCAGGGTCGTTTTCAGGGCCAGGGCCTTCAGATCGGCAATCCCGGCTCCACCATTGACCGTGACGGTAATAAGGTTGGGACTGACGTTATTGAGGCCCAAATTGGTCAAAGCAGCAGCGATGTCAGAAGCATCGGCTGTGGCGACCGTAGCAGTAATCACGCCGGTGGTCTTGCCATCGAGCGTGGCGAGGGCTGAAGCCGAAATATTCGGACCAGTGACCTGGATCGCGTATTCATTCGCCGAACCTGTTCCAGGTCCATCAAGGGTGAGGAGGTCCTGAGCAGAAGCAATCAGGTCCGCAGTCACCTTGCCTGTGGTGGCAGCATTGATCGTGTTTAGATAGCCAATCGAAGCCGTACCGGCATCCACGATGACTTCGCGGGATCCGCTGACGTAGTAGTGACTGCTTACCGGAGTGGTCTCCGCCGCCAGAGCCGCGCCAGTTCCGCTGATCTTGGTAAAGGTGATTACGCCATCAGTCGCAGGATCTATAATCAAAAGATCAGGCAGAGCCGCAACGCCATCAACTTCGACATTCACAGTACCGTTGATAAAGCGACCGACACCTGGGAAAGCAATGTTACTTGTGATGTCAGCAGCGAGGTTTGCGCTGATATCCTTGATAACAACCGCATCCACTGAGTATGGGGGCGAAACAAGATAATCGGCGATAGCTGCCAACTGACTGATGCTCGGGGCGCCCGCGACGGCATCGGCGATAACATGCACCACCTTCCCGGCAGTGTAATTGCCACCAGAGATGCTTTGGTCGGATTGCAGATTTGCAACTGTATCTGCGATGACAGTATAGGCAAGAACCCCACCGCCATTAGCGCTATCCAACGCATCTAACTGAGCGATGGTGGCGGCACTGTTCAAAGTCACGCCTATTCCCGACTTGACATAAGTCGTTGCGTCGGCTGTCAGGGCGCCCGTGTCAGGATGAGCGAAATTATTCGCATCGTCCTTGATCTCGGTATAGACCAATGCGCCGTTACCATTATGCGCATCAAACAACTTCAACTGAGCAAGCGACACCGGGCCTGTCACGGTGACGTCGATATGATTGCCATTATCTACGCCAACCAAATCCGCAAGCACCGAAGCTGCGCCGGAGACCGATGCGGTAATCACGCCTGTTGTCTTGTCATCGAGCGTGACGAGGGCCGAAACTGAGATATCAGGTCCAGTAACCTGGATCGTATAGTCATTGCCCGAACCGGCGCCACGCCCATCAAGCCGCACGAGATCAGCCGCTGAAGCAACCAGGCTCGCCGTCACCTTGCCTGTCGTGCTTTGATTGATATCGTTCAGGTTATCAACGGTCGCTGTGCCGTTATCGACGAACACCTTGTGCCCGCCGGTCACAAACCGACCGACATGACCGTTCCAAGACGCGTCAACGGCCAAATCATTCGCATCTCCCGACACGCTGTCCCACGTCAAGGTCGTCCCCTTGAATGCGAAGGCGATGTCATTGAGGTCGGTGATTGACGCTATATCGTTATTATCGTCCACAACATTCACTGTTGTGGCTGTCGCGATATATTTCCCGTGCCCGCCCTGCGTGGCATTTACGTCCGACATCAGGTTGGATGCGGCATCCGTGATCACCGGCGCCGTAACTGACGATGCGTAAGTCTGCGAATTGCTATCCACCAAACCAGCGACACCGTTGAGACCAAGATCCGCAATAGTCGGCTTGCCGTCCGGCGCGGAGCCGGCAATCACCACTATGTCCTTACCGGCGCCAACATTGGCTCCAAAAGCACCAGCATCAGCGTTGATGTTCGCGTAGCTGTCAGCGATGGTGGAATAGGCTATGGCGCCAGAGCCGTTCAGGTCGTCTATCTTCTTGATCTGCGCTATCGACGGGAGACCCTGAACGTCAAAAGAAGCCTGAGCCGCGTACCATGTCGCGGCATCCGGCGCCCCGGCAGTGCCGTCTGCATTCACCAGATTGCTGACATCATCACGGATTCCATTGAAGTAAATAGTTCCAGACCCTCTATGAGCCCAGATTACATTTAACTCAGCGACAGTCCCCAAATCCGTAACGTGCACATCGTGGACGGTGATGTTATTGTTCGTCAGCCCCCCAAGGGTGACGGCCAGATCTGAGGCAGTACCGGTCACATCGGCATATATCATCCCATCAGTCTTGGCGTCGAGCGCCTGGAGTTCAGCAAGGCTGATCTGGCCATCGACATGAATGGTGTATTGATTGTGCGACCCTGAACCCCAACCGGTCAGATTTGCTAACTCAGCCGCTGACGCATTGATAGTCGCCGTAACCACGCCAGTCGTGGCGGCGTTCACCGCATTCACGCGATCAACGCTCGTCTCGGTGCTCGTAAATACAACCGCCGGATTGCCGTTCACAGCACTGATAAACCGCCCCAAGCCTCCATTGGCCGCCGCATCGAGAGCCAGAGCTGCACCAGTGTCCTCGACCACGTAGCCAGCGGTAAAGGAGCCCTGCTCAGCAA
Source organism: Beijerinckiaceae bacterium (assembly GCA_947380915.1). Next base: position 9,965 of record CANCSY010000072.1, on the reverse strand, counting down.
AGTCGATGAGGGTCTGAATCGTCTTGGAGTTGGAGATCGGCATTTTGAAGGCCTCTAAGCGCGTTAGGCACCCTCGCTGTAAAAGCGAATCGAGCGCCGTGAAATTTTCACCTGCCTAAGTCTATTGCCGTAGCTAGCTGCTGTAAAGTGTATTTTTATTTACAAGCATGTATAGATATGTAATAACTATTTTAATTTTAATATGAGTTTTATTGTCAAGCTTTTGTAATTTATCGTTTTGCTTGTTCGATTTTTTAGCAGTTCCAGATGCTTGGATATACTTTCTATTTTTGTAACATATTAATTAAATTGATACAAACCTGTCCGTGAGTGCCTTAGGTTCCCTTCGGACGCCCAAGCGAGAACCCTGCCGATTTCGCAGGTGCGAAAGGGTTGTTTCCTTGGCTATTTGTTCGCACCCTTCAACGGTTCATATATCACCACGTTAAACGTCAATATCTTGGTCGATGGTAGGGATGTCAAACCACGGGCTCATCAGGGCAACGCCGGTTCCCGCGGGGTCAGAAGGCGCGCCGATGATATCCACATATGTGCGGAGACATGTGGCATTTTTACATCGAAAACTGCCGCAAGAAGAAGGGTTTTCAGCGCAAAGGCGACTTTTGTTTCAGATCGGCGGGCGGTCGTGCAAACCATCGCCGACCAGAGGCGTCCGCAATCCGAGGCATGCGCGCAGGCCCTAGGGAGCGCGCTCAATCCATCTCAAGCTTGCGGGCGGCGACCAGCGCCGACCATTTCTCGATGTCCTTCTTCACATAGTCGGTGAACGCGGCAGGGCTCATGGGCATGGTCTCAAGCGCCTCGCTGGACAGCCGCTCCTTCAACTCGGGCGAATTGATCAGCTTGTTGATCTCCGTGTTGAGGCGGGCGGTGATGGCGGGCGGCATATCGGCCGGCCCCATGATGCCGTACCATTGCACCCCATCGAACCCGGGCAGGCCAAGCTCCTCCAATGTGGGAACTTCCGGCAAAAGGGGATGGCGGCGGGCGCCTGTCACCGCAAGCGCCCGGAGCTTTTCGCCCTTGATCTGGGAGAGGGCGGCGGCCAGCCCGGGGAAGAGCACCTGGGTATGGTTGCCCAGCACATCCATTATAGCTGGCGCGATGCCGCGATAGGGCACATGGCTCATGGAGGTCTGGGTTGCGTCCTTGAATTGCTCCATCACCAGATGTGTCAGCGTGCCGGCGCCCGCGCTGCCATAACTCAGCCTGGTGGGATTGGCCTTGGCGTAGGCGACCAGTTCCTTGACGGAGGTTGCAGGAACCTCCGGCGAAACCACCAGCACATTGGGGGTGCCGCCGACCATGCCGATGGCGGTGAAGCCCTTCACCGCGTCGTATGGAAGCTTGCGCACCGCCGGATTTGTGCCATGTGTGCCCACATAGCCAAGCATGAGCGTGTAGCCGTCGGGAGCCGCCCTCGTGACGGCCTGAGAGGCGATGAGACCCCCGCCCCCACTCTGGTTCTCGATGACGAAGGCCTGCCCCAGCACCTCGCCCAGACGTTCGCCCATGGTGCGGGCGACCAGATCCACCCCGCCGCCAGGCGCAACCGGCGCGATGATCTTGATGGTGCGCGAGGGCCAGACCTCCTGCCCTCGCCCGGCGAGGGGCCAGAGCGCGGTGGTGGTGGCGAGGGAAACGCCGCCTGTCAAAGCCTGTCTGCGATTCATTTTGGATCTCCTGAGGACGCACCGTGAGCGATCTGGCGGCAAACTAGCCGAAAGCGCCGGATTTTCCGAGTCACGCTTTGCTCGCCACGACGGTGCCGACCGCTTAATCGCTCAGAAGCTTGCGGTATTTCTCGACCTCGCGCGGCACCAGCGCCTCCACATAGGGCGGCTCGAACTCCTGCCCCGCCGCGACCACAGCGGAGAGTTCCGACAGACGCTTGCGATAGGCCGGGTCTTCGGAGGCCTTGCGCAGGGCCTCGTTCAGCCGGGCGACGATTGGGGCTGGCGTATCCTTCGGCACGAAGAGGGCGTTCCAGCCCTCGCCCTGAAACTCGGGGATTCCCCCCTCCACCGCAGTCGGTACGTTGGGCAGAGTCGGCAGGCGCTGGGCTGAAGCCACCACAAGCCCCTTCACGGAACTGCCCTCGATTGAGCCCGCCAGCGAGGTGGCGGTGTCGCAGACCCCGTCGAGATGCCCGCCCATGAGATCATTCAGCGCGGGCCCCGCGCCCCGGTAGCTCACCATATTCACGTCGATCTTCGTGGCGGCCAGAAACTGCCTGCAAATGATGTAGTTAGACGACCCTATGCCCGCATGGCCGAGGCTGACCTTGCCGGGATTGGCCCGGGCGAAAGCCAGGAACTCCTGTGTGGTGGCCGCCGGGAACTCCTTCCTTATGGCGATAGCGGGCATTGTTTTGGCGATGAGGCCGACGGGCGCGAAGGACGCGGGCGAATATTGCAGATCGGGATAGATCGTATAGGCGGCGGCGTTGGTGCCGACATTGCCGATAGCGATCGTATAGCCATCGGGCTTTGCCCGCGCGGCCTTTGTGAGCCCGGTGGCGCCGCCAGCGCCGGCCACATTCTCGTTGACGATCCGCTGCCCGAGGACCTGGCTCATCTGCTCGGAAATCAGCCGCGCGATGACATCCGAAGTCCCGCCGGCCGCGAAAGGCACAATCATGGCGATGGGCTTGGACGGATAGACCTCCTGCGCGAACGCGGGACCGAGGCCCATGGCTAGCGCGCCGACGCCCGCAAGGGAGAGGCTGCGCTGCAAGATTTGCCTGCTGTTCATTCGGACGTCTCCTGTGGACTTGCCATTATCAGTTTCAGACAAGTCTAGCTGACGTCGAGGGAATGCACGAGTCCAGCCTTGACCGCTCCGCCAGACGAAACCGGGGGCAAGGCGCCCATGCCCTCCGTGCGCCCGGGCACAAGCGTCGGCCAGGCGTGGATGCGCTCCCACGCCCGCCATGGCGACCCCGTGGTTTGATGTGGAATTTCGGGTTGCGTAAGGTTCACGCAATGAGCCGTTGATTCGCCATTCGGAGCCGCCCATGCGATGTCATCTGTGCGAAGGATCAGGCATGCGCCCCTCCCCCAGCGGCTTGGCGCCCTGCCCGGAATGCGGGGGCTGCGGCGTCGCCCATTGCTGCGATGGACTGGTCGCCTGCGGTGAAATCGAGGGGGACGTGCGGTTCGACCGCACGGTGAAACAGGACAGGGCCGCGTCAGGCGCGACACGGTTAACCAACACAACGAGAGATCACCATGAAATTGCTGGGTTCAAGCCGTAGTCCCTATGTCCAGAAAGTCCGCATCGCGTTGGTCGAAAAGGGCCTGCCGTTCGAATATGAGGAATCGTCTCCCGCAAGCGACGAAGTCATGGGCGGCAACCCGCTCGCCAAGATCCCCACATTGATCCGCGACGATGGCCGTGGCCTCTACGACTCCTGCGTCATCGTCGAATATATCGACGGCGTTGACGGCGCGCCCATGCTGATCCCCACTGATTTTGAGTCCCGGATCGAAGTTCGTCGCTGGGAAGCGCTGGGCGATGGCGTCACCGACGCCCTCGTCGCCATCGCCCATGAGTATCGCGCGCCGGTCGAGCAACGCAGGGGGCCCGAATATTTCGCGCGTTTCGAACGCAAGATCGATGCTGGCTTGAAAGCAATGGAGCAGGACCTCGGCGCAAAACCATTCTGCTTTGGCTCCTCGCTCACGCTAGCCGACGTCGCCTGCGCAAGCGCGCTCCTGTATCTGGATCGCTCCATGCCAGATCTCAATTGGCGCGAGAAACATCCGGTGCTGGCTAAGCATTACGCCAAGTTGCAGGAACGTCCGTCGATGAAAGCGCTAGCCTGACTTTTCAACATGACCAGGAAAACGCTCGACGCCCTCCAGGGGAGGCGTCGAGCATGCTTGTGAACAGGCCCTGCCCGATCAGTTCTTCTGGGCTACGCTGATGAGCGTGAAGTCCGGGTCCGACAGGAAATGCTGCGCATAGGGCGCCTGACGATACGCAAGCTCGAGACGCGCCGCGCCCTCCTTGCCGCGTCCCAGCGGGATCGGATTCATGATGGGATTGGCGCCGATGGCGTCCTCCACATCCTGCTTGAACTGTTCCAGATTCTCCACCGTGAAGCCCACATGATCCATGCCGGTGGGCAGAATGCTCTGGCCCGCGAAATTACGGATCCGCCAGGGCATGATGACCAGCGTCACCTTGCCATCGGTAAGGTAATGGTTGGGATCGCCCGCAGGCGCATTGCGCTCCTCGAAACCGAAGACATCGCTATAGAAACGCGCCATCTCGTCCGGACGCATGGTGCGCATGGCGACATGACTGATGTAACGGGAGTTTTGCTCGCCGGTGTTCTCCACATAGACGCCCGCGCGATTTTCCATCTTGCGCTGGGAGAGATCAAACACATTCCCGTCGGGATCATTGGCGGTGATTCCCGCGAAGGGCCGCGTGGAAGGCCGCTCGATATAGTCGGCGGCCGGATATTTTGTCTTCATGCGGTCAAGCACGGTCGCCACATCTTCCACCTCGACGCCGAAATGATCGAGCGCGGCGGGGCGACCCGCCTTGCGAGGGTTGATATTGAGGCCCACATAGCCATCGCCGACCGTGATGGCGCGCACGGTGCGCTCGAAGGTTTTCGACGTGCGCATGCCAAACAGCGACTGGTAGAAATTGGCCAGCAGCGCATATTGCTGGCTGACGATGGCCACATGGTTGATCTTTGCGAACATGGTGGGTCCTTTCTATTCGGTGGCTGAGGCGCCGGTGAGGTTCATCGCGTCATTGGCCGCCTTCACGATGTCGGGCGGCGTGCTGTAGGCGTCGGCGAGAATGGCTTGCAGTTTCTCGCCGCTCACCTCGCCAATTTCGATGCTGAGCCGCTCCGCCTCCGCGATAAAGGCAGGATCGCTCATGGCCGCGTGGAAGGCCTTGCGCAGTGCGGCGACCCGCTCTGGCGGCACACCAGCAGGCGCGAGCAAGGGTCGGTCCATTTGCAACGGAAAGAGAATCAGCTTGAGGATCTGCTTGGTGCGATCATCCTTGGCGAATTCGTAAATCGCGGGCGTATCAGGAAACAGCGGGTTGCGCTCGAGGGCGACCGCGATGGGCACGACCACCTTCTTCTTGCCGAACCAGTCAGGCCGGGTCGAATTGATCGACGACACCAAACCGCCGCAGCGGCCGTGCACCTCGCCGCGCTCCATGGCGAGATAGACGTCGTTACCGCCGGTATAACCCGAGATGATCTTGATCTTCGTGCCGAAGAGCTTGTTGATCATGGCGGGCATGGTCTCCATCTGGGACCCCGCGCCTGTGCCTCCCACGATATAGGTCTTGTCGTAGAGGTCCTTCCACTGGGTGACGCCCGAGGCAGCCCAAGAGACGCAGATCGCCTCCGACGAATTGATGCTGCCGATCCAATTCATGGCGCGCGGATCAAAGGTCGCGCCCTTGATGCCATAGAGCGGCGCAAAGGGAACGCTGGAATGAACCAGCCCCAGCACAGACCCGTCGCGCGGGGCGACGGTATTGAAAAACTGCATGGCCCTAATGCCGCCGGCGCCGGGCATATTCTGCACGACGATATTGGGATTGCCGGGGATATGCTTCGAGAAGAATGGCGCGAAAGCATGGCCGTAGCTCGCATAGCCGCCACCAGCCCCGGTGCTCAGCACCAGCGACACCTGCCTGCCGCGATAGAAATCCTCGATGGGATCGGACAGCGCCGGGGCCGCCGACAGCAAGGCGCCGCCAATGAACCCAAAAGAAAAAGCCAGCGCACGCATTTTGACATCCTCCCTCATGCCGGCCTTTGGCCGTTTATTTCGTCTGGCCACCCATGCTCATGGCGTCGCGGGCGGCCTGTAGAATATCCGCTGGCAGACCATAGGCGTTGGTCACGATGTCTTCGAGGCGCTGGCCGCTGACCTCCTCGATTTCGAGGCCCAGGCGCTGCGCCTCCGCGAGAAAGGCCGGGTCCGTGATCCCCGCATGAAAGGCTGCGCGCAACATTTCCAGCCGCTCTGGCGGAAGGCCCGGCGGCGCCAGCATGGGACGATCCATATCCTGATAGGCCAGCAGCACTTCCAGAATATCATGGGTCCGCTTGTCTGGCGCGAATTCAATCAGGGCGGGAACATCGGGGAAGTGGGATGAGCGACGCAAGGCGATCTGGATCGGCACCGTCACTTTCTTCGAGGCGAACCAGTCTGGCCGCGTCGAATTGATCGAGCTGACGCTGACGCTGCATCGACCCTGCAATTCCCCGCGCTCGATGGCGAGATTGACCTCGGCGCCGGCGCTATAGCCGGAGACGATCTTGATACGCGCGCCAAACAGGCGGTTGATCGCGTCGGGCAGCGTTTCCATCTGGGAACCGCCGCCGGTGCCCCCGACGATGAAAGTCTTCTCCTTCATGTCCTGCCAGGTGCTGATGCCCGATGTATGCCAGGCCACGCACAACTCGCCTGCCGCATTGAGGCTGCCGATCCAGCCAAATTTGCGGGGATCGAAGGTCGAGCCCGGCAGGCCGAAGAGTGGCGCGAAGGGCACGCTGGAATGGACCAGACCAATCACCGTGCCATCCTTCGGTGCATTGGCCGAAAGATATTGCATGGCGCGCATGCCGCCCGCCCCCGGCATGTTCTGCACAACGACCTTGGGGTTGCCCGGCAGATATTTGGTGAGATAGGGCGCGAAGGCCTGCGCATAGGTGGAATAGCCCCCGCCAGCGCCCGCGCTCAGGATCCAGTTGATCTGCTTGCCGGTGTAGAAGTCGCTTCCCTGCGCGGCGGCCTGCGGACCAGCCGCGCCAGCCATGGCGAGCACCGTGATTGACGCCAGAAGCGCCCCTTTAGGAGTCGCGGGACTCAACACGATCAGGCCGCCACGTCGATCAGAATGCCGTCGCAATCGGCGAGCACATGCTGGCCGAGCGGGCAGGAGCGCTGCACCAGCGCCAGCAGGGCCTCGCCCTCGGGCCCGGAGAAGGAGGCTGGCGCAATGCGCGGATTGTTCGCGGCCATGCTGGCTATGTCCGCCTTGAAGGTCTCGAGATCCTCGACCTTGAAGCCGATGTGATCCATCCCCTGGGTGATGATGCCTGTGCCATCATAATCGGTGATGTCCCAGGGCATGATGACCAAGGTCACATGGCCGTCCGTGAGATAGAAATTGGGATCCCCTTCGGCCTTGTTGCGCGGCGTCAGTTCGAAAACATGGGCGTAGAATTCCGCCATGGCCTCCGGGTTCATGGTGCGCAAAGCCACATGGTTGATATGGCGGGGATTGGCGTTGCCATCATTGTCCACATAAACCGAGGTGCGGTTCTTCATGTCCTTCTGGGAAATGTCGAACATGTTGCCATCGGGATCATGGGTGGAAATGCCCGCGAAGGGGCGCGTCGCCGGACGTTGCAGCCATTTCACGCTGGGGTACTTCTTCATGCGCTCGAAAGCGGCGGGGCAATCCTCCACCTGGATGCCGAAATGATCGAGCCCGGCGGAGCGACCGGCGCGGCGGGGGTTGATGTTCAATCCCACGTAGCCGTCGCCAACGGTGACGGCGCGGCCGTTGCGCGTCTTTGCGGATGTGACCATGCCGAAGGCGGCCTTGTAGAATTCGGCAAGCTGGCCGTAATTGTCGCTGACAATGGCGACATGATTGATTTTTGCGAACGCCACGGGCGCCTCCCCTGTTTGAGTGTGTTTTGACGTGGTTGCGCAGCACGCGCAAGGTTTACTTGAACATATCGGTTGCCCGTTTGAGCATGGGCTCGCGGTCTTCCAGGGGAATGGAGCCCATGAGCTTGACCTCAGCGAAGCGCTTGGCGTCCGGGTCCGTCAGCTCCTCTTCCACCCCCTGGGTCACGATGCCCATCCACGCCTTGGCGTAGGTGACTTGCGAGTCCTTGCTGATGAGATGGTTGATGAACAACCGCGCCGCATTGGGATGGGGCGCGCCCTTCAGGATGGCGCCCTGAATGGGCGTATAGGGGCAACCATCCTCCATCGTCGCCACCTTGACGGGCAAGCCCTTCAGTGGCGAGGCGAAGGCGATGATCTGGTTGATGAAGATGGAATATTCTCCGCGCGCCACGCGGCGCGAATCTTCCTGGAGATCGCGGCCAATCCCCATGTCCTGCGCCTTCAGTTTCTCCAGAAACTCTGGCCCGTAGTTTTTATAAAGAACGGCGAAAACAGTCTGGCCGCTGCCGGTGGCGCGCATGTCGTCGGTGATGATCTTGCCCTTCCACTTGGGGTCCAGCAGATCCTTCCAGGCTTTGGGCTCATCGCCGGGCTTCACGAGAGATGTGTTGACGAGGGTGCAGACCACCTGCACCCAGGCGGGGACGGCGAAAGCGTCGGCCGCGAAGGGCGGCCGCAAATTCTTCATATTCGGCACGCCGCCGTGCTCGGCGATGAAGTCGGTCTGGCGTTGCAGGAGGATCGACGTGTCGCCATGGAATTCCACATCGGCCACATATCGTTGCGAGGTCTGCTCGGTGCGAATGCGCTCGGTCAGTTCGCTGGCGCGGGCGTCGAATTCCTGCACCTTGATCCCGTAGGTCTTCTCGAAGGTCTGGACCACTGTCTTCCAGTGCGGCGCGCCAAGCTGGGCGTGATAGACCGTGACGGTCCCTTCCTTTTTCGCCGCAGCGACCACTTTCTCCCAGTCCGGCTCCTGGGCGGATGCGCCATGCATCGCCGCAAACCCGAACATGACCAGCGCTGTCGCCAAACCAGAACGCATCTTTGTCCTCCCGATCCCACTGAAGGGCGCCGCTATTCTTCATCCCACCTGACAGGAGCGGCCAGGCGCGCTTGACGGGAGGGGCGAGATAGATTGAGGTGATCGTAGCAAGCGCAGCCCGGACCGGAAAGCAAAATATCCGGGTCAGCGCCGGGGGGACGCATGCAGGACCGGGCGGATCACAGAATTCCAGCGAAAACCCTGGGCGGCGGCCTTTTCGGCGGCGCGGCGGTGGACTGCGACGTACATATTTCCGTTCCCTCCATCAAGGCGTTGCTGCCCTATCTGGACGCCTACTGGCGCCAGCAGTTCATAACCCGGGGAATCGACCGGCTCAGCTGGAACATGACGAGCGACCCCCCCAATGCGCCGATCATGATCCGCCCCGACCGGCGCCCGGCCAATGGGCGCCCGGGCAGCGACTTCTCCATCCTGAAAGACAAGCACCTCGACGTCTTCGGCCCCTCAGCCGCTATCGCCAACTGCATCTATGGGGGCGTGGCGCTCCATAGCGAGGATATGGCGGCGGTGGTCTGCACCGCCGTCAACGACTGGATCACGGGGGAATGGCTGGATCGCGACCCGCGCCTGCGCGCCTCCATCGTCGTGCCCCTGAACAACCCCGATCTGGCCGCCGAGGAGATCGAGCGGCGCGCGGGGGATCCGCGCTTCGTGCAGGTGCTGATGCTGGCCATGGGCGAGCAGCCGCTGGGCAAGCGCGCCCATTGGCCGATCTATGCGGCGGCGAACCGTCACAGCCTGCCCATCGGCGTCCACGCGGGCAGCCTCTACCACCATCCCGCCCTTGCGGGGGGCTATGGGTCCTATTTCCTTGAGGACTATGTGGCCCAGGCCTTCGGCTTCGAGAACTGTGTGCTGAGCCTCGTCTCGGAAGGCGTCTTCGCCAAATTCCCTGAGCTGACATTCGTCTTCATGGAGTCCGGCGTCACCTGGCTGCCTGCGGCTCTCTGGCGCTTCGACAAGACCTGGCGGGGGGTGCGCGCCGAAATCCCCTGGGTGAAGACCCCGCCTTCCCAGATCGTGCGCGACCACATCCGCCTCACCCTCCAGCCCTTCGACGCGCCCGAGGGCGCAGGGCGGCTGGAGCGGTTCTGCGAGCAGATGAAATCCGACGAGATGGTGCTGTTCTCCACCGATTTCCCCCATTGGCATTTCGATGGCGAGGAGGCCCTGCCCATCGG
>CANCSY010000071.1 GCA_947380915.1 Beijerinckiaceae bacterium | reverse complement strand
TTGGAGCCACCCGACAATAGATCATCCGCGATGACGTTGGCCTGTTGAAGCGAGGTCGGCAAATGGCCTTCAATCGTGATCCTGTCTGTTCCAGACGTAAGTTCCCATTTCGTGCTGGTGGTCGTCAGTTTCAGGATTGGCGTTCCGTTGTCCGTCACTTCGATGCTGCTCAGAACGCCAACAGCCTTTCCATCAAGCGCGTCAATGGAAGAAGTAAGATCTGCGAACTTCTGTTCGATCTCGGCCAGAGAGTGCGCGACGACGTTGAAACCGGACCCATTAAAGGAGACCTTGGTTGTGGGCCCCAGACCGATCTGCACCAGGGTGGACCCCAGTTTGAGAGGCGTCACCTCATAACTTGCATCCCAGATGCTTTTGATGCGGTCTTTATAAACTAAAGAAAACCCGTTTAAAAAATCATTCTGGAAAAAGCTAACCAGATTGACGACGGAGGAATTAACAATCAGATTGGTCATGGCTCGCCCCAGTGCACGCGTTTCAGGAAACTTGGTTAATGTTTAGTAAAAAGTTCAGGCGATCAATAGGTCAGACCGGAACTTTCTTGATATATTTTTTGTTACTTTTGCAATTTCCCAGCGTCAGCTTTGCGCAGTTTTTATTAGAGTATGATACAGGGAACGGCCTGTTTATTGGCGGCGTTGAAATCGGGAAAACGACTGATATAGGCAGGTTTGATGATTATGTAGGGCCGCTGTTGGCGAGCGAAGCGCGCTCCATGCTGCACGGCAAAGAGAATAAAAACGCAATCACAACAAACACAAACACAAATACAAACGCATCAACATCCACAGCAAATGCTGCGGATGTTAACAATGTAAGCGGTTTCATGCGCGCCGGAAACAGCAAACTGGGCCTCAGATATGCGGGCCGACTGGGTTGGCGGTTCACCGTGGGATATGAGACATCAAGCTTCTACAGGTTCGATGACAAGGGCTTGCGCATTTCTCTTTCTAAGTCTTTCGACGTCAATTCATTGAAAGCCTATGCTGCCGACGGGTTCGGAATCTTGATTGATCCGACGCACTTCGTCGCCGATGTGCGCATCGACAATACCGCGCTTACTGTTGAAGCGCCTGTCCATAGCTTCAAAGCCATCGGATACGACTTCACATCCTATCTCGGCCTCGGCGTCATTCGGAACAGAACCAGAAGTCGGGGGATCGCTCTCTCCGATTTTCTGGATGTTTCGATCGTCGAAACCAGAATTATAGACCGGCCCCTGTTTTCCTTCGCCTATCGTGTGCGCCCGCTGGAGGCGAGCAGGGCTTCAGCGATCGGTCTTGATTTCGGGGCGCAATTGTTTCGCACATCGAAGATGTTCAATGTGAATCTGAATCTGGCGCTGGTGAAGACCTTCCGCTGATCCCGGCGCAGCCACAGATTTCAAGCAGCCTCAGCCCACTGTCCCTTCACAGGCTGTTCTCAGCAAGGCCGATACCCCCCTGGAATCCAGCGTCTCGATGCTGCTGCAAGCGTCGATCAGGCTCTGCGACGCTTCGGGGTTGAGATAGACGCCAAAGCAATCGCGGGCTTTCGCCAAATGCTCTTCATGGGTGATCGGCGCCGACCCCCAGGAGCCGCGCGGCCGCTCGCAACGCGTGCGCACGACCTCCCCGCTCGCCAGCGTGACCGTGAGGTCGAGATAGCGGCCGGCGGTGTAGATGCTCGGTATGTCCTGAGACAGCCTTACGGTGGTCTTGGCCAGCAAGTCCTGCATGTCCGCGCGCGCCAATCGCTCGTCCGTGAAGGTGGACAGGCCGACATGGCCGTCGAGGAGAGCGGCGGCGGCGGTGAACTGCAAGCTGAATTTACCGTCGAGCCCGCTGCGGGGCCAGGGTCTGTCGCTGGAGGGCACATCGGCGGCGTCCATATGAATGCTCTGAATCACCGCCGACGCAGGAATTTGGGGACGCGCCATCAGGGCCGCCGTGATGGCGTAATGGGTCGTGAACTTCGCCGGGAAGATCTTGATCGCATAGCCGGGGTCGAGAATGCGGAAGGGCCTGCCGAAGTCCAGCAGCTTTTCGCCGTCGAAGCCAAGCGGGAAGAACGCATTGGCGAAGCTCTGCTTGCCCGGATCGAACAGGGTGAGGGAGCCCGTGAAGCCGCGCCGCGTCAACAATGCGGCTTCAAGTCCCAGCGAGGCGGCATAGGCGCAATGGGTGGCTTTGGTCATTGTGCCCAGATTCACGAACAGGCCGCCGCAGCGTGAGCCCACGATGCCGATGGCGTTGGCATATTGCTCGGCGGTAAAGTCCAGCAGATGCCCGGCGGCCACCACCGCCCCGATGGGGCCTACGTAGCCGGGCGGATGGAAGTGCAGATTGTGCGACTCCAGCGCGCCCGCCGCCTGCCGCAGGCGGCTCTGGATCTCGATGCCCAGCACCATGGCGGTGAGCATCTTTGCGCCGCTGCTGCCCAAGGTCTCGCCCAGGGCCAGCACGGCCGACAAGGCGGGAGACAGGGCATGGGTCGCAGGCAGCCACATCGGTTCGAAATCGAGCACATGCATGGATGCGCCATTGACCAGCGCCGCCTGCACGGGCGCGAGGCGCGCATTCAGGCCCAGCAGGGCGCATGACCCGGCGCCCGCGCCGCTCAGGGGATCCGCGAAATGGGCGGCGAGAATGCCCGGCGCCTCCTCGATGCGCGCGCCCGCGATGGCCACTGCGACGCCATCCAGAAACAACTGGCGCGCGGCGACCAGCAAATCGGCGCCAAGGGGCTCACGGCCAATTTCGACGATTAGGTCGCATACGCGGGCGGTGAGGCTGCTCGAAACCTTGCTCATGCTGCGTCCAGTCCTTTCAACACATAGGGAAGCACGCCACCACTGCGGACCCAATCGGCCTCGCGTCGCGTATCGACCCGGGAAATGAGGGAAATCGTTTCAGAGAAGCCCGAAGGGCGGTTGATCTGCGCCGCAACCATGGCGCCCGGCGCCAGCGCGGCCGCGATATCGGGCAGATCGAAGGTCTCCTCCCCGGTCAACCCGAGGCTTCGCCGGGATTGGCCGGGCAGGAATTGCAGGGGCAGAACGCCCATGCCCACGAGGTTCGAGCGGTGAATGCGCTCGAAGCTTTCGGCGATCACGATGCGCACGCCCAGCATGCTGGCGCCCTTGGCGGCCCAGTCGCGCGACGAGCCGCAGCCATAATTGACGCCCGCGATGACGATACAGGCGCAGCCCTCGGCGCGATAACGCTCGGCGGCCTCGAACACCGTCAGCAGCTCGCCGCTGGGCCTATGCCGAGTGAAACCGCCTTCGCGCTCCGGCGTCAATTCGTTGCGCAGACGCAGATTGGCGAATGTGCCGCGGATCATCACGTCATGGTTGGCGCGGCGACCGATATAGGTGCCGAACCGGTTGGGCGGGACGCCATTGGCGGCCAGATATCGGCCAGCGTCCGTCTCGGGGGGAATGGAGCCCCCCGGCGAGATATGATCGGTGTTGACGTTGTCGCCGAGCATGAGAAGCATCCGCGCCCCATGGATCGGCGCTTGCGCGTCGATCATGTCGTCGAGGAAGGGCGGGCGACGCAGGAACATGCTGTCGGGCGACCAGGGAAAGACCGGGGTCTGCGCATAGGGAATATCCGTCCAGCCTGCCCCGGGGTCCACATAGGTCTCATAAGCGGCGTGATAGAGATCGGGCGTCAGCGCGCCCTCGAGGCAGGCGCGGATCTCCGCGTCCGAGGGCCAGATGTCCGCCAGGGTGACAGGCCGCCCGTCAGACCCGACCCCCAGGGGATCGCTGGTGAGATCGTGCAGGATAGACCCGGCGATGGCGTAGGCGACCACGAGGGGTGGCGAGGCCAGAAAGGTGCCGCGCACCGAAGCATGCAGCCGCCCGTCGAAATTGCGATTGCTTGAGATGACGCCGGCGGCGACGATCTTTTGCGCAGCGATTTCGGCCGCGACAGGTTCAGCCAGCGCCCCCGCGCCGCTGCCGCAGGACATGCAGCCAAAGCCCGCGACCTGAAAGCCCAGCGCATCGAGCGCTTGCGTCAGGCCCGCCTTGGTCAGCATGGCCGGGACCACCCGCGAGCCCGGGGAGAAGGATGTCTTGATCCATGGCTTTGACCGCAGCCCCATCGCCACAGCGTTGCGCGCCAGCAGACCGGCGGCGATCATCTGATGGGGATTGGCGGTGTTGGTGCAGGAGGCGATGGCCGCAATGGCGAGGTCGCCATGCTGCAAAGGCCGTTGCATCATGGCCACCTCAGGCGCAGCCGCCTCGCCCGCGCCGAGCGCGGCGAAGGAGTCGCGGAACCGCTGGGGCGCGGCTGACACCGGCACGAGGCTCTCCGGCCGCGAGGGGCCCGCAAGGCAGGGCTCCACATCGCCAAGATCGAATTCCAACATGATCTGGAAAGCAGGTTCGGCGTCACGCCACATGCCCTGCGCCTTCGTATAACGCTCGACAAGGTCGATCTGTGCGGGCTCGCGTCCGGTCTGGCGCAGATAGGCGAGCGTCTCCCCATCGACGGGAAAGAACCCCATGGTGGCGCCATATTCGGCGGCCATGTTGGCGATGGTGGCCCGATCCGGCAGGGACAGGCTGTCGAGGGCGGGACCGCAGAATTCCACCACGGCCGCCAGCACATCCGAGCCACGCAGAAACTTCGTCAGCGCCAGAACAATGTCGGTGCACATGACGCCGGCGCGGGGTGCGCCAACAAGGCGACATCCCACGATGCGCGGGGTTGGCAGTCCCACGGGCTGCCCGAATATGGCGGTCGCCGCTTCGATCCCTCCAACGCCCCAGCCGAAGACGCCGAGACCGTTCACCATCGGCGTGTGACTGTCCATGCCCACGAGACTGTCGGGATAGGCCAGACGGCGCCCGTCCTTCTCATCGCAGACCACGACCTTGGCGAAACGTTCGATATTGACCTGATGCACGATGCCGTTGCCGGGGGGCACGACGCTGAAATTGCTGAACTGCGACATGGCCCAGCGCACGATGCCGAAGCGCTCGCGATTGCGTTCGAGTTCGGCGCTCAAATTGCGCGACAAGGCGTCAGCGGTTCCGGAGACATCCGTGCGGACCGAATGATCGATGACCAGATCGGTCGGCACGACCGGATTGACCCTGCAGGGATCGCGACCACGCGCCACCATGGCGTCGCGCATGGCGGCCAGATCGACCAGCAGCGCCACGCCCGAAGAATCGGGCATCAGCACGCGCGCTGGATGAAAGGACACTTCACGGCCAAGCGCTGCGGGCTCTGGCCAATGGGCGAGGGCGGCGACATCCTCGCGCGAGACGGTAACGCCATCTTCGTGGCGCAGCAGGTTCTCGAGCAACGCCTTCAGTGAAATGGGCATCGAGGAGAGGTCAAGGCCGAGCGCCTCCCCAAGCGCCGGAAGGCTGTAAAACCAAATGTCGCCATGCAGTAGGCGCAGTGCTCCATAAGAATCGCCCATGGCCTCGCCATTCCGTTGCTGCATCAAAACTGCTTCCAACCGCCGGTTATGATCACAAAACCCATGAGCACGGGCTGATCCTTGCGCCGATAAGATGGCCCCGAACCCTGCCTGTCAATCACCGCACAGCCTTGGACAGGCGTCAGACCGGCCACGCCCGCCCGCATGATTTCTATTGCGGGCTATGCGGCGCGCGCAAACCCATGGCTTCCAGCCGCGGCAGAACTTCCGCACCGAATTTCCTGATGCCCGCCTGATAATCGATCCACGTCATCAGCACGCCATCAACGCCGCTGGCGTTGAGGCTCGCTATTTGCCGGGCGATGGATTCGGCGTCGCCGACGATGGGCACGCCGCCGCCCGCGAAGGCGTATTTACGCTTGAGCTCCAGTTGCTCGGCGGCGCTGAGGGGCTTGTTGCGGTGGGCGAAGTAGGAATCGATATAGGTCTGATCGGCATGGTCGATGTAATGCTGCACCAACCGCTCCGCATCTTCCGGCGTGTCTCCATGGACCATGGACCCGATGAGCCAGATCTGGATTTCGCGCCCTGTGGTCTCGCGCGCCAGCCGCCGGTATCCTTCGACTTCGGCGGCGATGTCCTGCAGCCTGTTGGCGCGGATGAACGCCACATCGCAATGATCGGCCACGAACCGCTGGCCCGCAGGCGAGCCACCGGCGTTCATCAGAACGGGACGCGGCGCCTGCAGGGGCTTGGGCTGGGACATGCCGCGTTTCATCTTGATGAAACGGCCATCGAGGTCGATCTCGTCCTCTTCGGTCCAGAGCCGCTTGACCGCCGTGATCCATTCATCGGCATAAGCGTAGCCCTCGTCATGTTCCAGCAGGGAATGGCCGAACATTTCGGCCTCTTCCTTGAACCACCCGCAGACGATGTTGAGCGCCAGCCGTCCCCCCGAAATATGATCGACCGTGGTGAGCGCCTTGGCGGCGAGGATCGGATGCACATTCATCACATGCACGGTGCACATGATGGCGCAGTGTTGCGTGCGCGCCGCCACAGCGCCCGACCAGGCGAAACATTCATAGGCAAGCCCGCTATGATGGCGCGGATCCGCCACGGAACGAAAGCGCGCAAGCGGAACGATGGCTTCAAGACCGATTTTATCGGCCATGGACGCGACATCGAGCGAATTGGCCCAGGTCAGCTGATATTTTTCAGGCGGCAGCGTTCGCGCATTATATTCAGCATTGATGGCGAACACGCCGAGCTTGAGACGGTTTGAATTGGTGAGCGGATTCATCGGAGCTTCTAGTCTTCCTTTTCGAGGCCAATGGCGCTGGAAAGCCGGGTCCAGTTATCGACTTCACTGCGCATGAAAGCGGCGAATTCATCCGGCGAGGTCGCCGTTATGGTTGAACCAACCTTGGCGATGGCGGCCTTGGCTTCCTCATCCCTCGCGATTTCCGCCAGCGCCTTGTTCAGGGTCTCTATGATCTCGGGCGGCGTCCTGGCGGGCGCAAGGAATCCGCCCCAGGATTGGGCCTGGTCGAAGCCTGCGACGCCCTGCTCCGCGAGCGTTGCGACATCGGGGAAACTCGGCTGACGCTGACGCCCCGACACCGCAAGCGCCGTCATCAGGTCGTTGCGGATAAACTGCGAAAGGGAAGCGATGGCGCCGAGATAGACCTGGACGCGCCCAGCAAGTAGATCGCTCGCCGCGCCGCCGCTGCCGGTATAGGGCACATGCACCATCTTGGCGCCGATGGCCTCCTTGAATTGCTCGCCGAGCAGATGTGTCACTGTGCCGGTTCCAGTGGAGGCATTGTTGAGGATGCCAGGATTGGCCTTGGAGTATGAGACAAGATCAGAAATCTTCGACATCTTCAGTGAAGGATGGACGATCACCACGAAGGGCTGCGTGGCGACCAGCGAAATCGGCTGGAAATCCTTCAGCGTGTCATAGGGCAGATTCTTGCGAACCGCCGGATTGAGGGTCAGGGTCGGAGAGCCATAAAGCAGCGTATAACCGTCGGGATTGGCCCGCGCGACGATCTGCGTGCCGATGACAGTGCCAGCGCCCGGGCGATTTTCCACAATGAAGGCGTTGTTGAAAATCTTGTTCAGTTTCGCAGCGAATATGCGCGCTTCCACATTGGTGCCGCCGCCAGCAGCGAAGGGTGTGATGATATGGACGGGGCGATCCGGATAGCCCGCCAGGGCTGGCCCGTGAAGGGCGATCAGGCTTGCGGCGATAGAGGCAAGGCCACATATCGCACGATGTAAAAAGCGATTCCCCGCGCCCGGCGTCGTCATTGTTCCCCCCCAGAAGACTATCGAGGGGACTGTTGGATCTCCCTCGCGAACCGTCGCGACATCAAAGGTGCGACTTTGTCCTAATACAGAAAGCGGCCGCGCCGGACAATCCCCTTGCGCTTCCTCATGTCCAGCGTCCTGGACGCCGGAACTCGCGACCATAGGTCAACAAGCCCCTCACCTTGCAGGCGCCAATTCGGGAAATCCGGAGTTTTTAGCGCCACGGGAAACAACCACGGGGCCATGGTCAGCGCCCACCGGGGTTCCCGGGACAGGGGGCTATATTACCGAGGCCACCTATTGCTGCGTGTGGGCTGGATCAGACTCGCCGTTCGCGTGCTGTTACAGGGCGATCCAGCCCAAGGTTATAATGTTTGTGGAGGCAAAGCACGTCCGCAAAAAGCTATGATGAGAAGAACACGCCCAAGCAGTTGACCGGGAAAATTGATCCGTTCCTAATCCACGCGATGAGCCTTCCCGCTCTTCCTGATGGCGTGCTTGAGGGTTTCCGGGCGCCTTGCCGCGCCAACCCCATGGAATCGGCCTGTCTGAAAGTCCATCATTTGGCATGAATGACTTTCAAATGGAGGGGTGTGATATGGTCCCAGCCACGCTGGGTCCTTAGCGGATTAATAGTTTTATTCGATGGGCCAAGCCGCGCGCCTTGATCAAGCGCCATTACCTGGCGGATGGAAGCGGTACGAACCTCCACGCTTTCACCAGCCCTCCGATTGCGACAGCATCAGAAGTCGCCTGCACCCAATGAACGGCAAGACACCTAGATGTCCAGAACAAGTCTGCGCGAACATGCCCGGGAGACGCAGAGAGTGATCAACCCGTTAGAGGCGCGTTCTTCATCTCTTAAATATTCATCACGATGGTCTGGCTCGCCATCAAGCACTGTAGTGACGCATGTGCCGCGGACGCCATTTTCGCATGAGGTCAACACATAGACCCCATTTTCCAGAAGCACCTCCAGGATAGTGCGATCTTTGGGAACGGTCAGAACCTTTCCGCTCTTTTTTAGTTCAACTTCAAAGGCCTCGTCAGCCATTCCGGATTACTCCCGATTTGAACATTTCGATTGGACATGGGGGACCCCATGGGACGCTTCTTGCGCCTGGCGATGAATTTCCATTTGTGCTGCGGGTCCGCCTATGATTGCATCGTCGCCAAAAGGGAGGCACGAGACGATGCACGAGGAACCGCATAGCGTGATCGTCACCGGCGGGGGGTACGGAATAGGACGCGCGTCCGCCTGTCATGTCGCGCGTGCTGGCTCGGCGGTGTTGATTATTGATCATGACAGGGCGCGCGCGGCTGAAACATGCGAATTCGTGCGCGCTGACGGGGGCCGCCACGCCGGACGATGGGCGTGTCACCGGCCATCTTGTTTTGTTCCTTCAAATGCGACATATCCGCCTTTCAATAGCGGACAACAAGCTCCCGACCAATGCCGCGTAAGTCAATAACAGAAAGGCAAGCGCCATGACGTCCCGGACCTTATTGGCTTTCATCGCGGTTGGTTTGTCGCTACATATCGGGGTCCCGACGAGCGCAAGCGCAGATGAGGCCGGGGACCTGTTTCGTGGGAAACAGGTCCGCATGATTGTAGGCCATCCCGCAGGCGGCGATTACGACATCGGCGGCAGGTTGCTTGCGAAATATCTGACAAGGCACTTGCCGGGTCGCCCTGCCATCGTCGTGCAGAATATGCCTGCGGCAGGCAGCATCGCGGCGGCGAACTATCTCTACAAGGTCGCCCCGGCGGACGGCTCTGTGTTTGGATCTTTTTCGCGCAACATCGCAAGCCAGGCGGTCCTCGGTTTGCCCGGTCTGGAAGCCGATCCTAGGAAATTCCAATGGCTGGGCGCGACCTCCCTGCCTGGCCGGGTCTGCGTCGTGCGGAGCGGTTCGGCGATCCGGACAGCGTCGGATATCTTCAGCACCGAGGTTTTGATGGCGGGATCGGGGCCCGGCTCGTCGTTGTCAATCGTTCCTTCGGTCATCAACAGCGCGCTTGGCGCAAAATTCAAGATAGTCGAAGGTTATGTGGGAGCTGTCGACGGGATGCTCGCCGTCGAGCGCGGGGAGGTGGACGGAATTTGCAATACGTATGGCGCAATCAAGGCAAGTGGCGATCATATCTCCAGCGGACGCGTACGGATCTTGTTCCGGGCCGAAGAAGCGGCGCTGCCGGAAGCGCCGGATGCCCCGTCCATCATGGATTTCGCAAAAAATGAGGAGCAGGCGCAACTGATGCGCTTTATCTTTTCGAGCGTCGAGTTCGGCAGGCCCTATGTCATGCCGCCCGGGGCGCCGGCAGATGTCGTTCAGGTTATGCGCAGGGCTTTCGCGGACGCAACGACAGACCCCGACCTTATTGCCGAAGTTAGAAAGATCGACCTCGACATGACCTTTCGCCCCGCAGATTCCCTCGTGTCCCTCATCGACAAGCTCTACGCGACCCCTGCGCAGCTTCTCGACGAGGTGCGTCGCCTTGCTCCATCTGGACGATGAAACGCCAATCCCATAGCTGGCGCCATGCTAGCCCGGAGCTGGAATGCGCTTTTTACAGGCATATCTGGGACAGGATCGCAACCTGATCCATACGGATCCTCCCCATATCCCATCCACGCAATGAGCGGAGAACTACATGAGTTCGAGGAAGAACTTTCGGATGCTGCTGAATAGCCCCGAGATGATCTTGGCGCCAGGCGCCTATGACGCTCTGTCAGCGCGCATCATCGAACAGCAAGGTTTCAAGGCGGCGGTGGCTGGCGGCTACGCGGCTTGCGGAAGTCTGCTCGGTCAGCCCGACACCGGGCAGTCGAATATGCGCGACTATGCCGACCATTATGCCCGTATCGCAGCCGCCATTGAAATTCCGCTGTTCGTCGACGGTGACACTGGCTTCGGTGGCGTCAACAACGTGCGCCAGATGGTGCGTTCTTTTGAAGCCGCAGGCGTCTCAGGCCTATTCATCGGAGATCAGGTCTTTCCGAACCGGTGCGGCTACATGGAGGGCAAGCAAATCATTCCCGTCGAGGAAATGCTTGCAAAGGTCAAGTCTGCTCTCGACGCACGCAGGGATCCAGATCTTGTAATTGCGGTGCGTACAGACGCCTTCGCGGTCGACGGCATCGCTGCGGCCATCGAACGAGCGCAGATGTTCATGGAGATAGGCGCTGATGCCGCCATGGTCATGGGCAGTGATCGAATCGATAATTTCAGGCGTGTGAAGGCTGAAGTACCAGGCCCGCGCCTTGCCAATATGTCGCACGCCAATCCGCATGGCTGGCCTACGCTCTCCGAATATGAAGCCGCCGGCGCAGACTTCGTCACATTTCCTTCCGCTACACTTTTCGCGGCTGTGGGCGCCGTGACCCGAACGCTGCAAGCGCTTCAAGCAGACCGAAACTTCGATGTGGTAAAAGGCGACCTGGCTACGCTTCCCGAATATTATGAACTGGTGAGGCTTTCGGCGCAGACAGACAAGGAAGCAGAATATCTGTCAGCCGCTCGCACCGCGATCGAAGCAGTTCGCTCTCGCTGATCGCCAGGCAGGGCGCTGGCGCCCTGTCGGGAAGGGTTCGGATCGGCCGTGGAAACTGGCGAGTCCGCCCCACTGGATAGTTGTCCCGGTGGGGCGTCAGCCTCTTCACTGAATACCGTGAAGATCTGACCTGATCGGGATGATTGCGAACGGGCGGCTGGCGGAGAGGGAGGGATTCGAACCCCCGGTACGGTTGCCCGTACTTCGCATTTCGAGTGCGACGCATTCGACCACTCTGCCACCTCTCCGCGGATCGAAGCGCGAACTTCGATGGTCGGGCGGGGCTTTACCACGGCGGGGGCGCGGCTTCAACCTCCATTGCTGGGCTGCAGACGGCCCCCATGCAATTCAACGGGTGGTCGACGGGCGCCCATTCAGGCGTCGGCTCAAAACCGGCATTCCCCGAGGCTACGCCGCCTTTCAAGGCCTCTACAGGGCGCCAGAAAGAAGATCTCCATCCAAATTATTGATTTATATATTGTTTTTGACCTGCACGCTGTCCCGTCCCGGCACATGGACCGGTGTGTCGGCTCGTCGAGCCCCTGCCCTTTCAGGTCTAATCAGGGCTGAGACACTGGCGCGCGCCGAAAAGTCAGGCGTCGGGGTGCGCCTTGCGCGCATCTTCCTTTATGGACCGCTTCACGGAATACAATTGCCAGAACAAGATCGCCAGAATCAGGCCGAAGAACAACACCATCTCGATGAGCCCGTAGTCATCCGGATTCATCGCGACTTGCTCATCTGCTCCGCCCGCTCGAGCCGTTCGAAAATATCAAGCACGCGGACAAATTGCGGCCCCACATTGACGAAGGGGCGCGGTTGCGGAAGGGCCTTCGCCGCCACCGGCGCAGGCGTCTGCTTCACCGCCTCGATGAGGAAGGCGACCGCAGGAAGCGGCCCGGCGACTGGGCCCCGCGACAGCCAGGGCGTCGCCGCCATAGCCTTGGTCAGCAATTGCACCTTGCGAGATGTGGGCACATGGGCGCGATGGCTCACCGAATCATGAGACAGATCTTCCAGCGCGCGGCCGATTTCCGCATAGATCAACCCAGCGGAGAGAATGGCGGGGCGGCAGGCCAGCGGCAAATAAGCGACGCCTGAACGGGCGCGCGCGTAGAGTCCATCGGCGACCGCCAGCAGGCGCGCGATGACGCTCTTCAATGCGCCGGACATCACGGGATTGGCCACGAAGGCGTCGGGATCGAGGCCCGCTTCGCGCATCCACACACGGGGCAGATAGAGGCGGCCGTTGCGCGCGTCCTCGCCCACGTCGCGGGCGATATTGGTGAGCTGCATGGCCACGCCCAGATCGCAGGCGCGCGCCAGCGCATCGGGCGAGCGCACGCCCATGAGCAGGGTCATCATCACGCCCACCGTGCCCGCCACGCGCGCGGCGTAGTCGAACAAATCTTCAATCGTCTCGTAGCGCCGGTCCTGCGTGTCCCAGGCGAGGCCCTCCAGCAGGGCGTCAGGCACGGCGCGGGGAATGGCGTAGCGGCGCATCAGGTCAGCCATGGCGCGATCAGCGGCGACCGGCAGGGGTCGTCCCTGACAGACCCGGTCAAGGCGCTCGCGCAGGCGCTCCACCGCTTGCGGGCAGCCCCCAACAAGATCCACCGCATCGTCGGAAAGGCGGCAGAAGGCGTAGAGGCCATAGGCGGGCTCGCGCACCGCGGCGGGCAGGACCATGGAGGCGGCGAAAAAGGTTTTCGAGCCCTGGCGAATCGCCTCGCGACACTCGGCGTAGTCGCCCGGTTCTGTCGGCGTGACGTCAGGCGAAGACTGAGGCATCGGGAACCACCTTGTCGAGAACACGCGCGGAGGAAAGAACGCCCGGTAGGCCTGCGCCCGGGTGGGTGCCCGCGCCAACCAGATAGAGATTGCGAACATCTTCGC
>CANCSY010000070.1 GCA_947380915.1 Beijerinckiaceae bacterium | reverse complement strand
TCGACGATGTTCTTGACCCGGTCCTTGTGCAGCCCGTTGACGATATAGGCCGAGACCCCCGCCTCCACCGCCGCACGGGTCTGGTCGGCGTCGGATTCGTCCACGAACATGGTGATGGGGCGGCGCACGAGGCGGCTGACCTGAAACATCTGCTCGAGGGAATCGCGCTGGGGATTGGCGAGATCAATCAGCACCACATCCGGGTCGATCTCGTTGATCCGCCGCACCAGCATGTCGGTGGAGGAGAGCCGCACCACATGGCTGAAGCCGCCCTCGCGCAGGCCATCCTCGATGATGGCGGCCCGGATGGGGCTCTCATCGACCAGCAGGACCTTGAGGCTGGACTCCATGGGACTCGCCGGGTTGCGGAGGGGGAGAAAGCACCCTCGCTGACTACCACGCGAGCGCTACGGCTTCAAACCCTGCGCCCCTAGGACGCGCCGGTCACAAAGGCCACGATGGCGCGCTTGTCGAGGGAGCCCGCTTGCCGCGCGACCTCGCGCCCCCTGCGGAACATGATCATGCAGGGAATGCCGCGAATGCCAAAGCGCGCGGAAACGTCCGGCGCAGCCTCGGTGTCGAGCTTGGCGAAGCGCACCAGCGGCTCGAGCTCCCCCGCCGCTGCGGCGAAGTGGGGCGCCATCTGGCGGCAGGGGGCGCACCAGCCCGCCCAGAAATCCACCACGACGGGAATCTCGGTACGGCTGATCATGCGGTCGAAGGCGGCCGCGTCAGCGAGATCGACGGGCTTGCCGGTGAAGAGCGGCGCATGGCAGCGCCCGCAGTCCGGCGTCTGCCGGGCCGTGAGACGATCCGCTGGCGCCCGGTTGAGCCCGCCGCAATGGGGGCAGACGATGACGTAGTTTTCCATGGGGGCGCCCGCCTACATGGCCACCGGCCCGCCCTGGGCGCGCCAGCCGCCGGTGCCCGGCAGGTAATGGATCACATCTGTGCGCCCATGAGCATGGGCCTGCGCCATGGCCCGGGCCGAGCGCGCGCCCGCCTGACAGACCAGCACCACGGGCTTGCCGGTAGGCAGGTTTGCGGGGTCGAAGCTCGATAGGGGATGGTTCTGCGCATGGGGAATATGGCCCGCCGCATATTCATGGGGCTCGCGCACATCCACCACATGGCAGGTCTGGGCCAGGCAGGCCTCCTGAAAGGCCTCGTGTTCGAGGGCGGGAATGCTGGTTTCGCCCGCCAGACGGGACAAGAGGCTCGCAAGGGACATGGGCAGGCTCCAATGGCGCCACAGGGGCGAGGATCATCCACGCATATATGAGGGGCGCCCCGGGCGGCAAGCGCCGCAGCTATGGCTTTGAGGTAGCGCGCCCCCCGCGCCCGGCGTTATGCTGGCGTCAGGCTCAATGCAGGAGGAGATCGCCATGGGCGAATATGACAGGTGGCAGGGGCGCTACGCGGCGCCGGAATATATCTTCGGCGAGGGACCGAACGCCTTTCTGGCGGCCCAGCGCCATTTGCTGCCCGCCAAGGGCCGCGCTCTGGCGGTGGCCGATGGCGAAGGCCGCAACGGGGTCTGGCTCGCCGAACAGGGCCTCGACGTGCTCTCCATCGATTTTGCGCCCAATGGGCAGTCCAAGGCGAAGGCGCTGGCGCACAAGCGCGGCGTGAAGCTGGAGCTGGCCCTCGCCGATGTCCACGAATGGCCCTACCCCGAAGCCGCCTTCGATGTGGTGGCGGAAATCTTCACCCAGTTCTCGGACCCCGAGCAGCGCGCGAAGAAATGGGCGGGCATGCGCAAGGCCCTGAAGCCCGGCGGGTTGCTGCTTCTGGAGGGCTACACCCCCAAGCAGCTGGAATATGGCACGGGCGGGCCCAAGCAGCTCGATCATCTCTATACCCGCGAGCTGCTGGAGGCCGAGTTCGGCACCTTCGCCAAGATCGAGATCAAGCAATACGAGACCATGATGTCCGAGGGCGGCGCCCATGCGGGCATGGGAGCGGTGATTGACCTGATCGGGTGGAAATAGCCGCAATCATCATCGCCATGAATGGAATCCGGCAGGCCCCAACCTGCCGGATTTTTCATGGGCGCTGCGAGTACGCCCGTCCTACATCTGCGCCAGAAGGCGGCTGCGTCCCGGCATGGGCTTGCGCACGCCCAGGATCTCCTGAATGTCATACATCTGCGCTGTCTGGTTGCAGATGACGATCTTGCCCGTCTCCTTCTCCAGCGCGCGCGTGATGGGCTCGGAAATCCAGGTGCCCCCACCCAGATAGATGCCGTCCGCATCGGGATTGTCACGCAGCGCCTTCTTGCCAAGCTCATAGGCCATCATCATGTGATCGCCAGCGGGGATCTTCACGAAATCGGCCGGGTGCATTTCATTGGTCACGGCGCCGACGACCTCGACGCCGACACGCTTGTAAAAATCCGCCAGCACCTTGTTCATGGGCTCGGACCATTTGTTCACGAGCGCGATTTTCTTCATGCCCATGTGCTGCGCCGCGCGGGTGACGGAAAGCGTGGTGGAAGTGGCGGGCTTACCCGTGTATTTTTCGATATGGGCGATCATCGCATCATGTTTCTCTACGCCCATCAGCACCGCAAGCGGCGTGCCCGCCTGCAACACAAGATCCACATGGCGGCCCATGAGCTGATCCAGCAGGCTGTCCAGCGGCGCGAAGACGCGATCCATCTCCGTGCCCGAAAATTCGGTCACGCCAACCGAAATGAAAACCGCCAGCATGTCCGGCGGCGCAAGCCGATACCATTCACAGGCGCTGTTATCGATGACCGCCAGCGGCGAGAGATAGCCGATACGATGCTTGTGGATGGAATCTTCGAACATCTGCGGCTCCTGTCAGGGATTGATGATGGCGCGCAGACGCTCGATGGTCGGCGCTGGCGTGGTCTGAATGGCGTGGATCATATTCGTCATCGTGTCCCCATCGATGGGGTTGACATCAAAGCCGATCCGCTTGGCGTCCGCCAGAAAGGCGGGATCCCGCAGGGTCGCGTCATAGGCGTCGCGCAGCGCGCGAACGCGGTCTGGCGGCGTTCCGGGGGGGAGCACGAAGGGGCGGGCCAGCGCGAATTTCGCGGCGATGAACCGCAGCATTTCGCGCGCCTCGTCATTGGGCGCCAGTTCAATGGCGGTTGGCGTATCTGGCAATTCACGCGCGCGTTCGGCGCCGAACTGCATGAGCAGGGCGACCTTGTTGTCGCGGATCCACTCGCTGCGATTGACCAGCAGCGTGGAGAGCGCAGCGCTGACGCCCTGCACCTCGCCGCGCTCGAGGGCCATGAAAATCTCCGTGGGCGATTTATATCCCAGCACGATCTCGTTCTTGACGCCCCAGATGCGGTTGGCCACCTGCGGCAGGGTGTAATTGTCGGCGCCGACGCCCGAAGAGCCAAAGATGATCTTCGTGGTCTTCATCTGCTCCAGCGTGGTGGCGGGCGCGCTGCGCGCCACCATCAAGATCTGCGGCTCCTGCACAGGCGTGCCCAGCCAGATGAATTTCTCCAGATCGAACTGCACGGCGCCGCCTTCGCGCGACAGCAATTTGAGGGTGGGCTCGAAGATGACGTTGGTGTTGGGCATGCCGATCGCCGTGCCGTCGCGCTTGGAGCGGTTATAAAGCGTGTTGGTCATGATGAGGCCCGTGGCGCCGGGCATGTTCTCCACCACGAATCCAGGATTGCCGGGAATATGCTTGCCCATATGGGCGGCAACCGCGCGGCCCACGAAATCATAGCTGACGCCGACGGAGCCCCCGATCAGCATGGTGATGGTCTTGCCACGATAGAAATCTTCGATCGACTCCGCCCGGGCGGGCGCCGCCAGGACCAGAAACATCAGCGCGAGCGCACGGCCCAATCGAGCAAATGGCATATCCCCTCCCCCATCCCTGCTTGTCGCAACGGTTGTCCGGACAATGCCGTTTTTGGGGCGTCGGGGCAATGGGCGACAAGGGACAGCTTGCGCCCGCCCCCATATCATCGCACCATCGGCTAAAGAGGGAGGACCATATGACCATCCAGAAAACGCTCGTCATGGCTTTCGCCTGCGCCTCCATGGTCGCGCAGACCGCCCATGCCGCCGACCAGGCCCTGATCGACGCGGCGAAAAAGGAGGGCAAGGTCACCTGGTACACGACCTTGCTGCTGCAACAGCTCGGCACGCCGCTGGCGGAGGCCTTCGAGAAGAAATACGGGATCAAGGTCGAGGCGACGCGCAACGACCCCGGCGAGACCGCCCTGCGCCTGCTCAACGAGCATCGCGCCGACAACATGCAGGCGGATGTGTTCGACGGATCCTTCGCGCCCACCACGCTCATCAAGGAAGGGGTGCTGGCGAAGTTCCAGCCGGATCTGGCCAAATCATGGGCGAAGGACCTGCTCGATCCCAATGGCTATTGGACCGCCCATCGCCTCACCGTGATCACGCCCGCCTACAACACCAATCTGGTGACGGCGGCGGATGCGCCCAAGGACTGGAACGATCTGCTGGACCCCAAATGGAAGGGCAAGATGGCCTGGGGCATCAACCCCGGCATCACCGCCAGCACCGGCTTTTCAGGCCTCGTTCTGAAGGAATGGGGCGAAGAGAAGGGCATGGCCTATCTGCGCAAGCTCGCGGGGCAAAACATCACCGGGCTGAAAATCTCCGCCCGCGCGGTGGTCGATCAGGTGATCGCGGGCGAATATCCGCTGGCGCTGCAAATCCTCAACGACAATGTGGTCATCAGCCGCAATATCGGGGCGCCCGTCGCCTGGATCCCCATGAATCCGGCCTTCGCCTCGGTTTCGATCATCTCCGTCACCGCCAAGGCGCGCCATCCCAATGCAGGGCGCCTGCTGACCGAATTCGTTGTCTCGGAGGAGGGCCAGAAGATCGCGGCCGACCACGATTATATTCCGGTGAACCCCAATGTCCCCCCGCGCGATCCCTCCTTGCGGCCTGATGGCGTCAAGTTCCGCGCCATCAGTTTTTCGCCGGAGGAGGTCGACGCCTCCATGCCCCGGTGGAAGCAGGTCTACGACGAATTGTTTCGCTAACGGGCGGCGTGCGCGCCTGCGCCTATTTCTGCGCAGCCATGGCTTGAAAAAGGTTGCCAACGGAGCCTGCCGACAACAGCTTCGATTGCAGCGCCGCCTGCTGCTGCTGGTTGAGATAGACCAACTGCGAAGGCTTGATCGTCGCCCCCTGCAAGGACGTGATCGCCGACAGTTGGGCCGTGGTCATGCCGCTGAAAGCCGCTGGCGTGATCGCGGCCAACTGTCCCCTGGTCAAAAAGGGTATGTTCGCGGGGGAGATTTTAGACACCTGCGCCTTGCTCAGGGCCCCTATCTGCGCGGCGGTGAGGGCGACAAGCTGCTGAGAGCTCAAGGCGCCGACCTGATCTGCGGTGAGGCCCTTGATGGCGGCGGGCGTGATGGCCGCGATCTGTTGAGCGCCGAGCGCCTTGAACTGGCTCAGGGGCAGCGAAGCAACCTGCTGCAAGGAGAAAGTCTTGAGTTGCGCAACGGTCGGATTGACGACAGGGGCGGCTGTGGGAGACAGGGATGCCTTATAGGCGGCGGTCGCCGTGGAGGAAATCGAAACCTGCACCCCTGCGCTCGCCTTGGTGGCGCCGCCGCCAGCGGGCGTCGCCTTGCTGGTGGCGGGCGCGCTGACCGGCGCCGATACCGCAGCCTGTTTCGAGCCGGGATTGCCGCTGGAGTTCAGATTGGTGGTCAGATTGCTGATGGTCATCATCGCCTTTCTGGATCACCGCGATCCCCGCCGTCATCTCCATCTCGAATGACCCGTTGCGTCCTCGCCCGACTACGAGATGGCCTGCAATTGCTCGTCAGACAGATTGGCCATCTGAGCCGTAGTTAGACTTGCTATCTGTTTTGCGGTGAGCGCCGCTATCTGTTCAGTGGTGAAAGCCACGAATTGATCAGGACTGAGCTGGTTGATTTGCTCGCCCGTCAAATGCCTGACCTGATCGACGGTCAAAGCGGAAATCGTCCCGGGATCCAATGCGCCAAGCTGATTGCTGGTGAAGCCTGCGACGCTCGTAGCATTGAGAGCCCTGATCTGATCGGTGGTGAAGGATGCGACTTCGATGGTCGTCAGGGCCGCAAGTTGTTTCAGTGTGAAGGCGGCCATCTGCTGGGATGTCAGGGCTGCGAAGAGGGATGAGTCTAACTTGTCTATGTCAGATGTCGTCAGGCCCTTGATTGCAGACACGCTTATGGCGGCGACCTGCTCCTCAGCCAGCCAATTGATCTGCTCCGTGGTCAACGCGCCGATCTGCTTGTCGGTCAGAACATTGATCTGAGCCGTCGACATCGCGGCCATCTGCAATGAAGAAAGAGATCCAATCTGCTTTTGGGTCAGCGCGCGCACCTGAGCGGGCAACAAATCAGCGACATCCTCAGGGGTCAGGGCCGCAAGCTGACCCGTGCTCCACCCCGCCAAAGCAGCTGCAGAAAGCGCCGTAACCTGCGTTTCATTCAAAACACTGATGTCTTCCGTATTGAGGGCAATCAGTTGTTTGGCGGTCATGCTGCTGATCTGCTGGCTGGTCAAGCCGGCGAAAGCGTCAGTTCCCAGGACCTGGATGTCAGCCGTGGTCAGTCCCTTGATGGAAGAAGCAGAAATGGACCCTATTTTTTCATCGTTCCACGCGGCGATCTGCTCGGTCCTCAGGGCGCCGATCTGACGGTCGGTCAAAGCGCCAATCTGCTCAGTCAACAACGCGGCAATCTGTTCGGTCTTGAGATACGCAAGCTGACCTTGCGTCAACGCTCTGATCTGGCTGGTCGTAAACTCGGTTATTTCATCAACTGTGAAAGCCTGCAATTGGTTCGAGGTGAAACCCGTCAGCGCAGTCGCAGAGAAGGCCTGGATCTGATCCTCCTGCAACACCCCAATTTGCTCAGGAGAGAGGGCCAGCAGCTGCTTGGCTGTCAAGGCGTTGATCTGCGCGGTCGTGAAGCCGGAGAATGCCGCAGTGCTCAAGCCATAATAAATGTCATCGGTCGTCAGGCCCTTGATGGACGACACCGCGATGGCGCCTATTTGCATATCGCTCAGCGCCTGGATCCGATCTGTCTTCAAGGCCGCGATCTGCTTATCCGTCAGGACGTTTACCTGATCGGTGGTCAAAGCTGCGATTTGTCCGGTCGTAAGAGAAGCAATCTGGCTCGGCGTGAGCGCTCTTATCTGCGCCGTCGTCAATTCGGCCACTTCGGACGTCGGCAGCGTAGGCAACTGCAAAGTAGTCAGGCCCGGAAGCGACGATACTGCAAAAGCCTGAATCTGATCGGGGTCCAGCGCACCGAGCGCGTCAGTGGTGATGGCGCCCAACTGCTTCGCCGTGAGGCCATGAAGCTGATCGGTGCTGAGGCCAGCGAAGGCGGTTGAAGTCAAGGCGGCAATATCGGCGGTCGTCAGGCCCTTGATGGATGAAACCGCAATGGCGCCTATCTGCACATCGCTGAACGCCTGGATCTGATCTGTCTTCAAGGCTCCGACCTGCTTGTCCGTCAACGCCCCTATCTGTTCATTCGTCAGGGCGGCGATATAGTCGGTTTTCAGACTGGCAAGCTGCGTCAGCGTGAGCCCTTTGATCTGCCATGTGGACAAGGCTGATATGAAATCGGTCGAGAAACTCGAGAACTGTTCCGCGCTGAAGCCCGCAACAGCTACGTTGGAAAAAGATTGGATCTGTTCAGGCAACAGATCTGCGACTTGCGCGCTGGTCAGCGCCTGGACTTGCTTGACGGTCAGCGCGCTCAATTGACTCGTCAATAAACCCGTAAAAGACGTATTGAGCGCCTGGATATCCGCGGTCGTGAGGCCCTTCATCGCCGAAGGGGCAATCGCTTCGACCTGCTCAATTGTGAGACTGGAGAACCTATCTGTTTGCAAACCGGCAATCTGCTTGTCGGACAATACATGGACCTGATCAGGCGTCAGCGCGGGAACCTGCAGTGTCGTAAGAGCGGACATTTGACCAGGAGACAGGGCCGCGATCTGGGCCGCCGTAAACGCCTTGATCTGCTGGGGCGATAAAGAGGCCAGAACCTCAGTCTTCATCGAGGCGATCGCCGTAATGGCCTTGCCAGCCGCAGAAATGGAGACGGAAACACCCTTCACGGTCCCTGCAGACGCGCTTCCTGACACAGCGCTCGACGATGTCGAGCTTGTCTTCACGGGGGTTACGCTACCCAAGGATGAAATGCTTACCATTCCGCACGTTCCTAATTCAGGCTTCGCACGATGCAGCAAAACTCATACCAATCGGGAGTGAACTTTTAACCAATTGTTAAATATTAATATTTCGCCAATCTGGAAGGGTCCGGCCCTCCGTGGATGAGCTGGTCAGTCCCGGGGAACCGCAGACCAAAGATGAACCGGAGTCTCAATCCGCGCAGATATGACGGTGCTCGCCAGGCGCGCCGGCCAAAGCTCGGGGCCAGGCAACCATCGACGAGGGCCCCGCGCCCTGAAACCAGGGTTGAGCGACAACGTCTCGATAAGAGGGTCTGATCGATTTATAGCCACCCCTCCCTGAGGAAGGATGGTGGGCGCGACAGGGATCGAACCTGTGACCCCTACCATGTCAATAGTGGTAGACGCTAATGCTAAGGTTGAGCTGTTTGAAATATGCTCATGAAATCAATTACTAAACTTTTCCTGTTACACTTAGCGTAAAATCCGGACTGCGAAACGACTGCGGAACGGGCTGCGTAGAGCGTTGATTTCATGACATTTATAAAAGCCAAGCACAAGCGTTGTTTGCGGAACTTTGCGGTGGCAGATCAGGGAGGCACGCCGTTCATCTAGACGGCCTCAAATCACTGCCGTTGCATTTCTAGGTGTGTGACTTTTATCTAGATGTGTGACTTTTCAAAAAGTCACACACTTATAGTAAGAGACCTTCAAGCCGTCAGGTGGTGGAGCAGCTGCCCGGATGAGGTGGCGAAGCAGGTACCAGTCCTGCTCCCCGAATTACTCGGTTCAATTCTGCTTGCCGCACCGAGCAATGCTACGCGAAGTTCAACATTTTGAGTTACTCAAGATGTCGCCAGTTCCTTTTCTTATCCCCATCACAGAACGCCCCACTCGCTTGAGGGTATGTGGAGGGTGCTGTTCAGGTTGGTGAAGTGATTGGGATCCGTCGTCTCCACATATTGCGTGCCGGTCGGCGACATCCCTACGAGCTGGCATCAACATTCAGACGCTGGCGATGAATGCTAGGGCTAGAATGGATATCCACAAAACATCATCAAGCATGACGTAAGATGGATAGAACGAGCGCAAATACGACTCTACCGTAATTGCCGATGGGGTGCAGTCAGACGAAGATCTTGAAATTAGCTAGCGAAAGTAGAATCGGCTATGATTAACTTGGATGTTACCGAACTCCTTAAACATGAAATTTGCAAACTCTGCGCGGCACCCGTGCACGACTATATAAATGATTCATATAAAAAATATTTCAGTGAGAGCGACGCTGGGTTCAACTTGCTGGTAGCCGCCCATTACCGGTTTATATTGAGTATTTTGTCGAAGGATTCTTCAGACCATTCTGAAACATTTGAGAGCCTTTTTATCGAATCTAATCTATTTGGGATAAAGCCACATGAGTTGACCGACATAAACACTGGAATTATTTTGGAAATGCTGAGACAAACGGCAAGGCGGCATGGAAACTCTCCTTTGTTGATGTCTCAGTGTAACCTGGTAGTGACGATGCTTGCGTACTCACTATGGCGAACTGTTGACGACTGCTCATTGTTGCTGGCAGAAACAGAGCCTTGTGGGGCTGTATTTGAGGGTCCTGAACAAGGCACGAGGCCGCCCGGCCTTTCCGCATAAATCCAATCAGATTGAATTCAAGGATTTCTACTGAACGCTCTTCATATAATGCTGCAATTGTGGGTCTTCAGATAGGACGTCGCCGAACTATTTCCTCGTCCTAGTGTTGTTAAGGGTTTGGGTCGGTGTCTCGCCATAGAATTCTCGATAGGCACGCGCGAAATGTCCGAGGTGCGTGAAGCCGCAGGAAAAAGCGATCATGGTGATAGAGGCCTCTCGTGGTGCGGCAATTAGCATCTCGCGAACTTTCTTCAAGCGCCGCTTCCTTATAATGCTGGTTGTCGTTTCGCCAATATGCCGCTTGTAGAGTAGTTGCAGCTTTCGGATCGATACCCCAGCAGCCAATGCAACCTGCTCTATCAGAATTTCCTCGGATGAGTGATGTTCGATGTAGGCGAGGCTGCGGCTGATCGCTGATGGCATGAGCAACGATGATGTCGTTTCGTTTGCGGATACCAATGCCTGCGCCGCATGCAAATACAGAAACTCTTCGTAGGTGCGAATGAAAGACGCGTTGTCCAGGATATTTTCTCCATCGTCGATAAGATCGAGAACGAAGCGAACCGCTTTGGCGAACGTTTGAAGGGCGAATGGTGGGCCATCAAAGATACGCCATAATTGGAGATCGATTTCCCCTTCGAATTCCAAAGCGTTAAGCGAGTCAGACAGACGTCCACGTGAAAGACGCAAGAGTATGGATTTGCCGCCCTTGGTTTCAGCCCGATATCCGGAAGGCGGAGAAAAGTATGTACCGCCCTTGAGCTCCTGCACCCGTCCTCCCATCGCCACATTGAATGCACCCTCCAGCGGCATCACGATACGCACGAACTCGTCGCCGTCATAGCTGTGCGTCCAGCCACCTGTGTCGCCATAGGTCAAACCAATCGAACCCAATTCAAAATAATTGATATGGAATTTCCACGCAGCAGCGTTGTTGGAAAAAAATCGTATGAAGCCGGGATGCCTTGTGGACACTCCGCTGAACGCAATCTCTGGGTCTTTCGTCCATAGCAGCTTATGTTGCGCGAGCCACATCCCCGATTTTCCTTTTTTCTAAATAAACCATTCAGGAACAATTCGACGCAATCCGAAATACGAAATATACACCTGAAAACGAAAAAGCTGCGCGGCTTGCGATAGAGATATCCGATACAAGAACAACCAGAAAGTCTCCATTTTTCCATACGAAACGAAAGACTGCAGACAAAGAAAAAGGCTGGAAGACTTTCGTTTTATGGCCAAGATATCGCAATTCGGCTAGAATTTGGCCCGCGCGTTTTTTAAAAGCCGATG
Organism: Beijerinckiaceae bacterium; assembly: GCA_947380915.1. The sequence goes on along the minus strand of CANCSY010000070.1, from coordinate 2,084 downwards.
ATGAATTTTCAGTCGGGCCAATCGATAGATTTTTTGCTTGATGTCAAGCAACCGTTAAGCAGGCCGAAGCTCTTGAACTGGGCGCTTCCGCTGTCGCCTGCATCAATGTGTCCGCACGCACATTCACAGACCATTACCCGTAAGTGCCATAGTGTGCGGAAGCTTGAATGCTTCACTTATCAACCTGCTGGTCGCCCCGAGCCGCGCGGGCAGATCTCCATCCTCAAGGGAACGGCCATCAGATGCCCGTCGTTTCAGAGAAAGCCCATTACGCCTTCTATGAACACCTGGTGAATAGTATGAACATCGTGGGGTCGGTTCGCTTGGTGTGCGCGAGAGATATGAGATGATCAAATTTCTTGAGATAAGTGATGAAGACCCTGCGCTCGCTTATTCGCCAATGGTGCGCGCCATCGAAAAGACCTTCGCCTATATAGTCGAGCAAGGCAGCATTGGCCTCACGCCCCTTAAGGGATTTAACCGCAGCTTCGTGACTTGGGCAGTCGCTGAGTTCAATTGGCCCAATTATTCACTAGATGATCTTTATCCTGTTAACAATGTTCTGAACGAAATGGATTTTCTCCCCGTAATGTACATTCATAACATCCTTATAGAACTCAAGATAGGACGTGATTACAAAGGCAAATTTAATCTTACTGCAGAGGGCGAAGCATTACTGGGGCATCCAGGAAAGTTGTTTGGCGTTATTGCGCCATTTTTCTTATTTAATATTCGTCACGGCACTTTGGCGAGAGACCAGAAGTGGGTTGACGGCAATTTCGAAGTTTTCTTAAATTTACTTACAGTTGAATCGGAGTCCGGAGTCACGGGTGCGGAAGTTGGAAACATGATCTTTGGGTCCCCTGAACTCGTTGAGGACTATGAAACCATAATGAGGCAACTTTATATTGAGGTTTTACGTCCGCTTTGCTGGATTGGCTTTCTGGAAGAACATCAACCAAAAAATTCCTGCGCACCAACGGAGCGAGTTTTCACACAGACTCCTCTGTGGAATGCGGCAATACACCTGTCGACCGATTATGCAATGCGAACAGCGAGGAGACATTAGTTGCTTCGTTCAGAGATCATCGGCTTCGGTTCATTGCTGTGAAGACTGTGCCTCTCGCCACATTCAATCAGCGGCCTCATCACCTCCACAGTTGATCTTTCTCTTCAATGCAGCGGCACCCTTGAAGGTGAGAACACGCCTTGAAGTGATAATGGCGGCGACACCGCTCTGAGGATTGCGCCCTATACGCTCCGGCTTGGAGCTGACTTTAAATATTCCAAAGTTCTTGATCTTGACCTCGCCGTCCCTAACCAAAGCATCACAGATCTCGCCAATTACTTCTTCGACGAGTGTTGAGGCATCACTGCGAGGCAGGGACACTGCGGCATAGACAGCTTCCGCCAGTCGTTTACGTGTGAGTGTGAGTGTGTGTTCGCTCCCGACACCTGTCGTCAATGCCGTCTTCCCCAGATAGTGCTGATCGTTTCGTAAGTTGTCGTTGCAAACGACATATCTTGTCAATTAGGTCGCACTTGAACTCGTCTTTATCGGTTCCCGCTTTTGCCCCTGATTTCGTCACGGTAAAGGCCAACATCTTGAGTAACTCAAGGTGTCTCACAAAAATGCCTTTTTCCCGAAACTCATCAATCATTTTAAAAATAATCAGTTATATCCCGTCAGCGAACCTCATAAAATGCAACAAAGATGATCCAGATCGCTAGTTTATTGAAATCATTATAGAAAAAACAGAATAACTGAGGTCGTCCAGCAGCTGGCTCAGGGCGCATACTGCAGGCAGTTAAACGATGAGCCAGGAGCCGCTGCCGTGAAACAAGCACCAGTTTTGAACGACCGGGAAAAGCAACGAATGCTGCAACACTTGCAGCGCACCAGCTATGGGGCCCGCAACCGCTGTATGTTGCAGCTGAGCTGGCTGGCGGGCATGCGTGTTGGCGAGATAGCAGCGTTGGACGTAGGCGACGTGTTGGGGGCGGATGGCGCGATACGTGCTGAGATCCAGCTGCGAGCCGACCAAACCAAAGGCGACCAAGCCAGGACGGTGTTGGTCAACAGC
>CANCSY010000069.1 GCA_947380915.1 Beijerinckiaceae bacterium | reverse complement strand
CTGTCCGGCCTTGGTGTCCTGTATTTCTATCCCCGCACCGGACGCCCCGACGAGCCCCTGCCGGAGGGGTGGGACATGATCCCCGGCGCCCGGGGCTGCACGCCCCAGTCCTGCGCCTTTCGCGATCACTTCGGCGAATTGCAGGCCCTCGGCGTCAGCGCGGTCTTCGGGATCTCCACCCAGACCACGGCCTATCAGGCGGAGGCCGCGACCCGGTTGCATCTGCCCTTCGCGCTTCTGTCCGATGCGGATCGCCAGCTCGCGGACGCCTTGCGCCTGCCCATGATGGAGGCTGCTGGCATGATCCTGAACCGGCGCCTCACGCTGATCGTGGAGGGCGGGCGGATCGTGAAGGTCTTCTATCCCATCTTCCCGCCGGACCGGAATGCGGGGGACGTCATCTCCGCCCTCAGGGCGCCGGATTGGCGCTGACCCCGTCCAGCAGGCCCCGCACCCGCGCGAAGACCGCATGGAACATCTGCGGCGTCAGCACGCCCGTGTTCGTGTTGTAGCGGGAGCAGTGATAGCTGTCGAAAAGCGTCACGCCGCCGCCGATCTGCGGCAGGGCGAATTCCCGGCCATGGGCGAAGGGCAGGCGGGACGGACCCTCGCCCAGCGCCCGCGTCACGCTGTCATGGGAGATGCGCCCCAGGGCAACGATGGCCTTCAGGCGGGGCATGGCGGCGATGGTCTCATCGAGAAAGGGCCGGCAGGTCTTGATCTCGGCGGGGGTCGGCTTGTTCTGCGGGGGCACGCAGCGCACCGCATTGGTGATGCGGGTGTCCACGAGTTCCAGATCGTCCTCGCCGTTCTCGTCATAGGTCCCGCTGGTGAAGCCCAGATCCCGGAGGGTCTCATAGAGCAGGTCACCCGCCCAATCCCCGGTAAAGGGCCGCCCCGTGCGGTTGGCGCCGCGCATGCCCGGCGCCAGGCCCACAATCAGCAGGCGGGCGGAGGCGGGGCCAAGGGTGGGAACCGGCGCATTATGCCAGCCGGGCTCCTTCGCCCGGGTCTCCAGGCGAAAATCCACGAGGCGCGGGCACAACGCGCAATCGCGCCCGGGACTGTCGGTCACGGACGCGATGGAAGCTGAGGCTTTGGAGGCGCGGGGCAGGGATCAGTGATCCGCGTCGTCGCCCACGGGAGCGGTCGCCGGGGCGGCAGGGGCGCTGGTGGTGGGGCGACGCTCCACGAAGCGGGGACGCTCGGTGCGTTCCACCGGATCGCGGCCGATCTTGTTGACCAGTTGCACCAGATCGATGAACTCGTCCGCCTGACGGCGAAGCTCGTCGGCGACCATCGGGGGCTGGGTGGTGATGGTCGAGACCACCGACACGCGCACACCCTTGCGCTGCACCGCCTCCACGAGGGAGCGGAAGTCGCCGTCGCCGGAGAACAGCACGAGCTGGTCGAGATGCTCGGCCATTTCCATGGCGTCCACCGCCAGCTCGATGTCCATGTTCCCCTTCACCTTGCGGCGGCCGAGGGAATCCACGAATTCTTTCGTAGGCTTGGTGACGACAGCGTAGCCGTTGTAGTCAAGCCAGTCGATCAGCGGACGGATGGAGGAATATTCCTGATCTTCGACCAGCGCGGTGTAGTAGAAAGCCCGGATGAGGCGCCCGCGGGATTGAAACTCCTTGAGGAGGCGCTTGTAGTCGATGTCGAAACCGAGCGACTTGGCCGTCGCATAAAGGTTCGCACCGTCAATGAACAAAGCGATACGTTCTTGATCCGCCATAATCTTGATCTCTGCCGGGGCCTGGAAAAATCCACGAAATCCAAGGATTGAGCTTGCGCTTGCGCCGCGACCCGCTGAATCGACGCAATCCTGAAAACGGAAACCGTGAGCTTCTGCCGGGCTTCTGCAAGGCTGCCGAATCCTGAAATTCGGAAACAAGGCATAGGCCCGTAAACTGATCCCACAATCAGCGATTACGCGCGCGGAAGTCAAGGCTCTTCGTTCAATTGTGTGAAAGCATATTCAGATTTTATTGCAGAGATCAAGCTTTCTTGGCAAGGGCTTGAGCATATGCGGGCAATGACGGGGGTTGCTTTCCGGCGCAGGGGGGTGTATCACCCACCATTCCCGGAAAGCTTGCTGAACAGGATCGCCGCCCATGGCCCGCGTCACCGTTGAAGATTGCATCGATAAAGTCGAGAATCGTTTCGAACTCGTTCTGGTCGCTGCTCATCGCGCGCGGCTCCTCTCATCTGGTTCGCAGATCACCATTGATCGCGACAATGACAAGAATCCCGTAGTGGCCCTGCGCGAAATTGCCGAGACCACGCTTCAGCCTGGCGACCTTATGGAAGACCTCATCCATTCCCTGCAGAAGAATGTCGAGGTCGACGAGCCCGAGGCGGAAGCGGTTCCCGCCCTGTCTTCGGTCAACGAAGCGCTCGGCCAGCCCCATTCGGACGTGCAGTTCGACCGCATGACCGAAGAAGATCTGCTGCGGGGCCTCGAAGGTCTCGTGCCTCCCGCCGAGACCGAAGACGACGGTGAATAGTCGATCCATTCGTCGCATCGCAAGCTTTGGGCTTGTTTCGCGGCCTCTGACCATGGATAGTTGGGCGGTCGGCGCTTGGGCCGACCCTTCAGCCGGCGGCCCGGAGACCGATTAGCACATGATGCGTCAGTATGATCTCGTTGACCGCGTAAGGAAGTACAATCCGAACGCCGACGAGGATCTGCTCAACCGCGCCTATGTCTATGCGATGAAAGCCCATGGCGCCCAGAAGCGCGCCTCCGGCGACCCCTATTTTTCCCATCCCCTCGAAGTCGCCGCGATCCTGACCGATCTGAAACTGGACGACGCCACCATCGTGGCGGCTGTCCTGCACGACACCATCGAGGACACCGCCTCCACCAAGGAGGAGATCGAGCATCTCTTCGGCGCCGAGATCGCGGGGCTTGTCGATGGGCTGACCAAGCTCAAGAAGCTGGATCTGGTCTCCAAGCGCGCCGAACAGGCTGAAAATTTTCGCAAATTGCTGCTGGCCATCGCCGAGGATGTGCGGGTTCTCCTGGTCAAGCTTGCGGACCGTCTCCACAACATGCGCACCCTCCATTTCGTGCCGCCGGAGAAACGGGCGCGGGTGGCTCAGGAGACGCTGGACATCTATGCGCCGCTGGCCGGCCGCATGGGCATGCAGCACATGCGCGACGAGCTGGAGGATCTGGCCTTCAAGACCCTCATGCCCGAAGCCGACGCCATGATCGAGGCGCGTCTGGCCGACCTCAAGGCCAATAACGGCAAACTCATCGGCGACATCGAGCGCGAACTGACCGATCAGCTCGCCAAGCGCGGCATCCAGGCGGAAGTGAAGGGCAGGCAGAAGGCGCCCTATTCGGTGTTCCGCAAGATGGAGCACAAGTCCATCGCCTTCGAGCAACTCTCCGACATCTTCGGATTCCGCATCGTGGTTGACGAGCTGGAGGACTGCTACCGTGCGCTGGGCGTCGTCCACACGAAATGGCCGACCGTGCCGGGCCGGTTCAAGGACTATATCTCGACCCCCAAGCAGAACGATTACCGGTCCATCCATACGACCGTGGTGGGGCCGGGGCGGCAGCGCGTCGAGTTGCAGGTGCGCACCCGTGAAATGCACGACATCGCCGAATATGGCATCGCCGCCCATGCGCTCTACAAGGACGGCCGCGCCGGCGACCCTGACAAGCTGACCCACGAGAGCCGCGCCTATAACTGGCTGCGCCGCACCATCGAACTTCTGGCCGAGGGCGATAGTCCCGAGGAGTTCCTGGAGCATACCAAGCTTGAGCTGTTCTACGATCAGGTTTTCTGCTTCACGCCCAAGGGACGGCTCATCGCGCTTCCGCGTGGCGCGACGCCCATCGATTTCGCCTATGCGGTTCATACCGAGCTGGGCAATGGCGCCATCGGCTGCAAGATCAATGGCCGCATTGCGCCGCTTCTCTCGGAGTTGCGCAATGGCGACGAGGTCGAGGTGACCCGGGCCGATGGTCAGGAGCCTCCGGCCGCCTGGGAATCCCTTGTGGTCACCGGCAAGGCCCGCGCCGCCATCCGCCGCGCCACGCGTGACGCCGTGCGCCGTCAATATGCCGGGCTTGGGCGCCAGATTGTGCTGCGCGCCTTCGAGCGGGCGGGCAAGACCTTCGCCGAGGACAAGCTGAAGGCGGCCCTGCCGCGCCTCGCCCGGCAGAGCGTCGAGGATGTGCTGGCGGCGGTAGGCCGTGGCGAGATGTTCTCGGGCGATGTGGTGCGCGCCGTCCATCCCGATTTCAAGGAAGAGCGCAGGCCCCAGGCGACCCCGGCCAAGGGGGAGCCCGGCTGGTTCGGTCTGCGCAAGGCGGCAAGCCTTGTCTTCAAGGTGCCGGGCGCCGACGAGGTCTCCTCCAACGCCATTCCCATTCGCGGGCTCAATGGCGACTTGCCCGTGCGCTTCGCGCCCAATGGCGGCGCCGTCCCCGGCGACCGGATCGTGGGCATTCTGACGCCGGGGGAGGGGATCACCATCTATCCCATCCAGTCCCCGGCGCTGACAGCCTTTGACGACCAGCCTGAGCGCTGGCTCGATGTGCGCTGGGACCTTGATGAAAACGAAGAGCTTTTCCCTGCCCAGATCGTGGTCAACGCCATGAACGAGCCCGGTACGCTTGGCTCCATCGCCACGGTGATCGGCGAAGAGGGGGCGAATATCGACCATATCGAATTCGTCGACCGGTCCTCGGATTTCCGCGATATCGTTCTTGATCTTCAGGTCCGCGATCTCAAGCATCTCAATACGATCATCAGCCATCTGCGGGCCAAAAGCGTGGTCTCCAAGGTCGAGCGCGTGAATGGATAAGCGCTTGACGTCGCCCACAGTCGATGAGCTGGACTGATGCGCCAGGAGCGCCCGGCCGATGATGCGGATCTCCCCTACCTTCCCGCCCCGGGGCCGGATCGTGGCGGTGCGCGCTTCCCGGTCCTGGTCGGCGTCGCCGTTCTGCTGCATGCCAGTTTGATGGGCGCAGCTTTTCTGTGGGAGCGCGTCTGGTCGCCGCCGCCGCCGCCCCAGCCCGAGACCATCGTCGTGGAATTGGTGGCCGAGCCCCCGGCGCCTGCATCTGAACCAGAGCCTGCGCCGCAGGAGACGGCGCCAGAGCCGCAGCAGGAAGCGCAACAGGAAGCGCCTCCCGAACCCGAGGAGAAGGTGGAGCTTCCTCCAGCCGTTCCCCTTGACCTCGCTCCAGCCTTTGATGCGCCCAAATCCGCGCAAAACGATTCAGAACTGACCATTGGCGACAAGGGTGCGGGGCCGGCCGTCATCGCGGATTTGAAGGAACCGCCGATCCCCGAGCCCGAAAAGCTGCCGCCCGAGCCCGCCAAACCTGCGCCCGCGCCAGAGCCGCCGCCGCCAGAGCCCATCAAGGCCGAGACGCAGCCCGCACCCCAGGACGCGCCGCCCGCTGAACCGCTGCCGCCCGATCCGGACGGCGTGCCAGCCCTCGCCCAGCCAACGCCCGCCGCCAAGCCCGAAACCGAAAACGCCCAGGCGGATAAGCCAGAGGCGCCCGACGCCAAGCGTTTCGCCTTTTTCGCGCCGGTGCCGAAAATGGAGTTCGAAAGCGGCCCCAAGACCTCGCGCGCGCCGCCAGGCAATGCCCAGGACAGCTATACCGCGACGCTCTATGGCATGATCGTGCCTCTGGTGCGCGTGCCACCGGGCCTGCCGCCCATATCGCGACGCAGGCCTCTGCAAGTTGAGTTCGTGGTCGATGGCCGCGGTCGTCTGGCGGGGGTGGCGGTTTCTAAGTCCAGCGGCGTGCCATCCCTCGACATCGCGGTAGTCTACGCCATCCGCCAGGCCGCGCCCTTTCCGCCGACGCCCCATGGCAAGCCACTGCCGCTGGTGCTGGATTACGAGCCGCCGTAATTGGTGACGTCACAAACAGATTTTAGTCTGCGATGCGACGCCATCGCTCAAAGCCTCACGACACTCCTTCGACGATCCGCAGATCGCGCACGGCGCCGTCGCCAAGGGCCTTGAGGGCGGCTTGATAGCCGGCGCTGTCATGGGTCTTTTGCGCGGCTTCGACGCTGTCGAATTCGATGATGACCGTGCGCTGCTTGAGGCCATTTTCATAGGCCAGCGCTGCAACGCCGCGCGCAAGAAAGCGTCCACCGCCCTCCATGATGGCCGGGCCGCCAAGGGCCGCATAGGCGGCGAGCTTCTGTTCGTCGGAAATCGAATGGTAGCAACTGACCCAATAGGCTTTCGGCATATGATCCTCCCAAGTTCTTTCAATTGTCACGGAAAGCCCGCAGAAGTGTCAAGCTTGCCTTACTGGTCCGGCGAAACATGTGCACGATCTCTGACGAACTTCCTTTTCGGTAGCTGTTTCCCGTCCATAGGCCTAAACTTGAATAATGATCAGATGGACAAAATCAATGAAGAGCTTGATCGAAGCTTCGCAGATTCCTGTCGCCAGCGCGGCGGCGCCGGTTATCTATGATAGCGTCAATGATCTTCCCATCGCTCTGCGCCGCTCCATGGTGCGGATGCATCGCGAAGGCCTGAGCCCACGCCAGATCGGCCTTCACCTGTCCTTGCCGGAACAATGGGTGCAGCTTTTCGTCGAGACCCCGCCCGGCGCAAGCCAGCACTAGGATCATCTTGTCCGACATCGATTCCACGCCCCGCAAAAAGCCCCGCTTCGGTCGGGTGTTCAGCTTCGTGACCCACTACTGGCTGCTGTCGCCGGTGCTCTTTGGCACGCTGGTCGTTGCGCGCATCGCCTCCACGCTGGTGGACGTCACCGTGCCCATCGCTTCCGGCCGTCTGGTCGATGCGGTGGCTTCGGGCTCGCGGGATGATCCTTCGCCCGCCCTTTGGGCGCTGGCGCTGCTGCTGGGTCTGGCGGCAGCCTTTCAGGTGTCGCGCCAGCTTGTGACCTTTCTGCTCAACCGCATGAGCGCGCGGGCCATCACCGCCATCGGCCGCGACGCCTTCGCCAAGGTGCAGCGTTTCTCCTCGGACTGGCACGCCAACAGTTTCGCAGGCGCCACCGTGCGCAAGATCACGCGGGGCATGAACTCCTTCGACACTTTCACCGACACGCTGGCCTTCAACCTCGCGCCCGCGCTCATCGTGGTGATTGGCGTCACCGTCACTTTCAGTCTGCGCTGGCCCTTGCTGGGCGCGCTGGTGGGCGCCTGTATCGTGGTCTTCATCGGCGTCAGCGTCGCCCTGTCGATCCTGTGGGTCAGCCCCGCCAACCGCGCCGCTCGTGAGATGGATTCGAGACTGAGCGGCACCCTGGCCGATTCTGTCACCGGCAATCCCACAGTGAAGAGTTTTGCTGCGGAGGGCAGGGAAGACGGGCTCTTCGCGCAGGTTTCGGCGAAATGGGCCAGCCGTTCCATCGTCGCATGGGATCGCGGGGCCTGGACCGGTCTGGCCCAGGCCATCATGCTGATCATCTTGCAGGGCGTGATGCTGACGACCGGCATCTTCCTGTGGCGCGACGGGCAGGCGACGCCGGGCGACATCGCCAGCCTCATCGCCACCCAGTTCCTTATCACCGGCTATCTGCGCGACATCGCCCAGAATGTCCGGCAGATCCAGCGCACTATCAACGATATGGACGATGTTCTTGATTTCCGCGACGCCGATATCGACGTGGCCGACAAGGCCGGCGCCAAGCCTCTTGCGGTGGAGCGGGGCGCGATCCGCTTCGACGACATCACCTTCCGCTACAAGGGCGCACGCGGGCCGGTGTTCGAGAATTTCACCCTCGACATTCCCGCCGGGCAGCGGGTGGGCCTGGTGGGCCATTCGGGCTCGGGCAAGTCGACCTTCGTGAAGCTGATCCAGCGCCTCTATGATCTGGAGAGCGGGCGCATCCTTATCGATGGGCAGGACATCGCCGCCGTCACCCAGTCCTCCCTGCGCGAAGCCGTGGGGCTGGTGCCGCAGGATCCCATCCTGTTCCATCGCTCGCTGGCGGAGAATATCGCCTATGGGCGGCCGGGCGTCACGCTTGACGATATCCGCGAGGCCGCGCGCCTCGCCCATGCGGCGGAATTCATCGAGGGCCTCTCCAAGGGCTATGAGACGCTGGTGGGCGAGCGTGGGATCAAGCTCTCGGGCGGGGAGCGCCAGCGGGTCGCCATCGCCCGGGCCATTCTCGCCAATACGCCAATACTGGTGCTCGACGAAGCCACATCCAGCCTCGACAGCCTGTCCGAGCGGTACATACGCCAGGCCATCGAGCGGCTCTCGGCGGGGCGCACCACCATCGTGGTGGCGCATCGGCTCTCGACCATCCAGCGCCTCGACCGGATCCTCGTCTTCGACCATGGCAAGATGGTGGAGGACGGCACCCATGAGCAATTGCTTGCCCGCCCGGGCGGAGTCTATCGGAAGTTGCTGGAAGTGCAGCTTGGGACGGGTGAAATCGCCGCAGCGGCGGAGTAGGGGGCGGCGGTCCCTTGTGCGGCCCCGCTTGCAGCCTTACATGGGGCTGATCAGCAGGATGAAGACCATGACCCAGGATGAAGTGCTCGACGAATTCCGCGCCGCAGGGGCTCTGCTCACCGGCCATTTCATTTTGACCTCGGGCCGCCGCAGTCCGATCTTCCTGCAAAAGATGTTCGTCTTTCAGGACCCCGCCCGCACCGAACGGCTCTGCAAGGCGCTGGCGGTCAAGCTGAAAGAGGCTTTCGGCCGGATCGACGTGGTGGTCTCGCCTGCGGTGGGCGGCATCGTGCCCGGCTATGAGACGGCCCGGCATCTGGGCGCCCGCGCCATTTTCGTCGAGCGCGAGGGCGGTAAATTCGCCCTGCGCCGCGGTTTCGAGATCGGCCCGGAAGATCGGGTTCTGGTTATCGAGGACATCATCACCACGGGCCTGTCCCTGCGCGAGACCGTGGACGCGCTGCGCGAGCACCCCGGTCATCTGGTGGGCGCCGCCTGCCTGATCGACCGATCCGGCGGCAAGGCGGATCTTGGCGGCGTGCCGCGCGTGGCCCTGGCCTCGCTCGTCATCCCTGATTATGCGGCGGACGATCTGCCGCCCGAACTGGCCGTATTGCCCGCCATCAAGCCGGGCAGCCGGGGTCTGGCGTCGTGAGCGCCGCGACGCCTCCACGCCTGCGGCTGGGCGTCAACATCGACCATGTGGCGACCGTGCGGAACGCCCGTGGCGGCGCCTTGCCTGACCCTGTGCGCGCGGCCCTGCTCGCCATCGAGGCGGGGGCGGACGGCATCACAGCCCATCTGCGCGAGGACCGCCGCCATATCCGCGACGAGGATATGGCGCGCCTGCGCCGCGAAATCACCAAGCCCCTGAATTTCGAAATGGCGGCCACCGAGGAAATGGTGGGCATCGCCCTCCACACCCGCCCCCACGCCTGCTGCCTGGTGCCCGAAAAGCGCAGCGAGCGCACCACCGAAGGCGGGCTTGACGTACGCAGCGGTCATGACCGCCTCAAGACCATCACCGCCGAGCTGAGCCGGGCGGGGATCCGCGTCTCCCTTTTCATCGAGCCTGCGCTCGATGCGCTGGACGCCGCCCGCTCCATTGGCGCGCCGGTGGTGGAGCTGCATACGGGCGCCTGGTGCGACGCCGTGGCCCATGGGGAGCTGGACAAGGCCAATCGCGAGTTCGGCCGCATCCGCGTCGCCGCCGCACGGGCGCACCAGCTGGGCATCGAGTGCCACGCCGGTCACGGCCTCGACTATGACACCGCCCGCAAGATCGCGGCGCTGCCGCAGGTGGTGGAGCTCAACATCGGGCATTTCCTCATGGGGGAGGCCATTTTTGTGGGCCTGCCCGAAACCCTCCGGCGCATGCGCGCGGCCATGGAGGAGGGGCGCGGGCAGGCGTCATGATCGTCGGCATCGGCTCCGACCTCTGCAACATCTCCCGCGTCGAGAAGACGCTGGAGCGCTATGGCGACCGGTTCATCCAGCGGTGCTTCACGCCGGTCGAGCAGCGCAAGTCCGAAGGCCGCGCCCAGCGCGCCGCCTCCTACGCCAAGCGCTTCGCCGCGAAGGAAGCCTGCTCCAAGGCGCTGGGCACGGGGCTGAACCATGGCGTCTTCTGGCATGACATGGGCGTGGTGAACCTGCCCTCGGGCAAACCCACGATGAAGCTGACGGGGGGCGCCGCCGAGCGGCTGGCGAAACTGATCCCGGCGGGGCATGAGGCGGTGATCCACCTCAGCATTACGGATGAGCATCCCATGGCGATGGCTTATGTGATTATTGAGGCTGTGCCGGTGGGGACGATCTTATAAATTCTGACTGGCCACTGATTTAATCTCTATTTGAAGTATGCCCAAGCAACCGAACCAGCATGTGGCGGACATGGTCCTGCCCGCCAAAAAAGACGGCGAGGATGCGGACTTTTCCCGCGGCCTTATCAAGGTCAAACCAGTAGATCGCCCGATCAATGCTCAAATAGCGCACCCCCGGCAGGATCTCGTCGCTGGCCGTACCGCGAATGGGAAAAGAAGATAGCCTGTCGGCAGCCCTGCGGATGTCGAGGATGCGTCTTATGGCATGATCGAGGGCTTCTCCGACGCTCTCGCCAAAACCCAGATAGCTCTCGAACAAATGGTCGAAGATCAGCTCGAAGTCGCGCTCGGACTCGGCCGAGAACTCAATCGCGAACGGCATGGGTCTGGCGTTTCTTGTCCAGCATCCCCAGTAATCGGGATTTCATCTCGTCTCCTGAGACGAATGCCCCGGAACGCCGCTGCGCCAAGACATCCGCAAGTGCGGCGCGCTCCAGCCCCTCGTCTTCCATCTGCCTGCGCAACAGGTCGACGCCCTGCTGCAACACGGCGCTCACGCTGGGGAAGCGCCCGGCTTCGACCAGTGTTCTGGCGAAGGCGTGCTGCTCATCGGAGAGCGAGATCGACGATTTGACGGTCATCAGCCTGTTGCCCCCGGGAGGAAAAACAAATTTAGGGTAGTACCAGGTAGCACCAACGTCAACGGCTTGTGGACGATGACCAGCAAGTCTCCCCACCGCGGCGTTTGCGCCCCGGTGAGTCCGGCTGTATATCCGGCTCCAGGGTGTGCGATGCGTCCGTGCGCAGCCCTGATCGGGGCCGTTGAGGCGCTCGCGACTTTAAGGGATCTTTGATGAGCGAACCGGTAGGGCTGCAAGCCAAAAAGGAAGCGGATGAAGGCGGTTTGGCCGAGACCATCAAGGTCATCGTTCAGGCTCTGCTGATCGCGCTCGTGGTGCGCACATTGCTGTTCCAGCCCTTCAACATCCCCTCGGGCTCGCTGATCCCCACGCTTCTGATCGGCGATTACCTCTTCGTCTCGAAATACAGCTACGGCTATTCGCGCTTCTCCATGCCCTTTGCGCCGGACCTCTTTTCCGGCCGCATATGGGCTTCGGAGCCCAAGCGCGGCGATGTCGCCGTCTTCAAGCTTCCACGCGATGGCTCGACCGACTATATCAAGCGGGTGATCGGCCTGCCCGGCGACAAGATCCAGATGCGCCAGGGCCGTCTTGTCATCAACGGGCAGATGGTGGAGCGCGAGGCTGTCCAGCAGATCACCACGACCGACCCCTATGGCCGTCAGGTCCCGGTCGCCACCTACAAGGAGACGCTGCCCGGCGGCGTATCCCATCTCATCATCGAGCGCGATGGCGACACCGGCTTTTATGACACCACTGGCGTCTACGAGGTGCCGCCCGGCAATTATTTCATGATGGGCGATAACCGGGACAACTCTACGGATTCCCGTGTACCGCCCGAGCAGGGAGGCGTCGGTTATGTGCCTTTCGAGAATTTCGTCGGCCGCGCCGAGGTGATCTTCTTCTCTCTCGACGAGGGCGTCGATGGCTGGCAGGTCTGGAAATGGCCGACCGCGATCCGCTGGAGCAGGCTATTCCAGCCGGTGCGATAGATGGCGCGGGGGCCTAAACCGCCGATCGAAGCGCTGGAAGTCGCCGTCGGCCATATCTTTGTCAAGCGCGAGCTTCTCAAGCACGCGCTGACCCATGTGAGCGCGATCCAGAAACGCACCGACAGCTACCAGCGCCTAGAATTTCTGGGCGACCGGGTGCTGGGCCTTGCAGTGGCGGGGATGCTCTACGAGATGTTTCCGGACTCCGAGGAGGGCGATCTGTCGCGCCGCCTCGCCTCGCTGGTGCGCAAGGAGACTTGCGCGGAGGTTGCGCGCGACTGGGACGTGGGCCCGCACCTGCGCCTTGGTGCAGGCGAGTCCGCCACCGGCGGGCGCCAGAAGACCGCGATTCTCGGCGACGCCTGCGAGGCGATCATCGGCGCGGTCTATCTGGACGCTGGCTATGAGGCGGCGCGCGATGTGGTGGTGCGCAGCTTCTCGACCCGCATGGCCGAGCCCAAGCGTCCCCTGCAGGACGCCAAGACTTCCCTGCAGGAATGGGCGCAGGGTCGCGGGTTGCCGCCGCCGGTCTATCGCGAGGTCGGGCGCTCCGGCCCCGCCCATGCGCCGCAATTCATCATCGGCGTCGTCGTCGAAGGTTTCGAACTTATGAGCGCCACAGGCGCTTCCAAGCGGGTGGCCGAACAGTCGGTCGCCCGCGCTTTTCTGGAAAGGGAAGGCGTTTTGCCCCTTACACCCATCAAGGCCGGAGCCGAGTCATGAGCGACCATCAGCAACGCTGTGGCTTCGCCGCCCTCATCGGCGCGCCGAACGCCGGTAAATCGACCCTGCTGAATGCGCTGGTCGGCGCCAAGGTCTCCATCGTCTCGCGCAAGGTGCAGACCACCCGCGCGCTGGTGCGCGGCATCGCGCTCGATGGGGATGCGCAGATCATCTTCGTGGATACGCCGGGCATCTTCGCCCCCAAGCGCAGGCTTGACCGGGCCATGGTCACCACCGCCTGGAGCGGGGCGGGGGATGCGGACGTGGTGGCGCTGCTGATCGACGCCGGTCGCGGGGTCGACGACGAGGTGGAGGGCATCCTCGCGAGACTCGCGGATGTGCGCAAACCCAAGATCCTCGTGATCAACAAGATCGACGTGGTGAAGAAGGAAAAGCTCCTCGAACTCGCCGCCTTCATCAACGAGAAGGTCCGCTTCGATGAGACCTTCATGATCAGCGCCCTGCGCCAGCATGGCGTCGAGCTCTTCCGCCACAAGCTGGGCGAACTCATGCCCAAGGGACCTTGGCTCTATCCCGAAGACCAGATCTCCGACGCGCCCCTGCGCTCGCTGGCGGCCGAGATTACCCGCGAGAAAATCTTC
>CANCSY010000068.1 GCA_947380915.1 Beijerinckiaceae bacterium | reverse complement strand
TGACCGGGCAAAAGGAAGGCTTCTCCATCACCGGCGGCAACGCTGGCGATACACTCACGGGCGGTTCGGGCAATGATACGTTCGTCGGCTTCGGTGGGGCCGACACCGTTGATGGCGGAGCGGGCACGGACACCATCACCTTGGCCGCGACATCCACCACGCTCAACAGCGCCACCGATGCGCAGATCGTGAATGTGGAGGCGGTCTCCGCAGCGGCGATGACCACAGCCGTCAAGATTGATCTGGGCCTTCAGACAACCACAACCGAAGGCTTCTCCATCACCGGCGGCAGCGCCGCAGATACGCTGACAGGCGGCTCGGGCAACGATACATTCATTGGCTTCACCTCAGGTGATACCGTGACTGGTGGCGACGGGACGGCCGACACCATCGTCCTGAGCGCAACCTCGGCAGCTCTCAACGCAGCAACCGACGGGCAAATTCTGACTGTCGAGGCGATCAACGCCTCAACAGCCAGCGCTGGCGTGCTTATCAACCTCGTCAATCAAACCACTGAAGGCTTCGTCGTCACCGGCGGCAGCTTCGCAGACTCAATCACGGGCGGTTCCGGGGCTGACAGCATCAGCAGCGGCGACGGCGCCGATACGATCACCGGCTTCGTCGGCGCAGATACGATTGACGGCGGCGCAGGCGCGGACACCCTTGTTCTGGCGGCGACATCGTCAGACCTCAACAGCGCAGGTGTGGCTAATACCCGCCTTGCAGGTATAGAGACGATCACATTCGCAAACGCGGCTGCTGGCGTGGAGATCGTGTTGTCCGGCCAGACCGAAGCCTTCTCCATCACCGGCGGCGCGGGCGCGGACTCCATCACAGGCGGCGCAGGCGCGGATGCGATCAATACTGGCAATGGCGCCAACATGATCTATGGCTTCGTCGGTGCTGATACAATTACCGGCGGAACCGGCGCAGACACCATTGTCCTGACGGCGACCTCTACTGACCTGAACACCGCCAGCGCAACGGACGCACGACTGGTTGCGGTGGAGGCGGTGAACGCTTCTACGGCTACCGCTGGCGTCATCATCACCCTGACCGGCCAGACGGATGGCTTCGCCATCACGGGCGGTGGTTTTGCAGACTCCATCACGGGCAGCGCGGGCGCCGACGCTATCAATGCCGGCGATGGCGCAAACATGATCTACGGCTTTGTCGGCGCCGATACGGTCACAGGCGGAACCGGCGCAGACACCATCGTCCTGACAGCGACATCGGCTGACCTCAACACCGCCAGCGCAACAAACACGCGCCTTGTGAGCATTGAAGCGATCTCGGCGGCTGCCGCCACAGCGGCGGTTACCATCAGTGTGAGCGGCCAGACCGAAGGCTTCTCCATCACGGGCGGCGCCGGCAACGACGTCATCACCGGCGGCGCAGGCGGTGATAATATCAACGGCGGCGCAGGCAATGATACGATCAATGCTTACGGTAGCGCGGATACGGCCGCAGATACGGTTGATGGCGGCGCAGGCACTGACACCATTGTCATGGGTTCGACGTCCTCCACCCTCAACGCAGTAAGCGACGATAATGCTGTTGTGCGTGTCGAAGCTATCACCTTCGCCAACGCAACGGCTGGCGTGGAGATCGTCTTGTCCAGCCAGACCGAGGGCTTCTCGATCACGGGCGGCGTTGGGGCGGACACGATCACCGGCGGCGCAGGCGCTGACAACATCAGCTCTGGCGCGGGCGATGATACGATCAAGAACTTTGCTGGCGCGGACACGATTGATGGCGGAGCGGGTACGGACACCCTTTCGCTGACAGTCTCCCCGACGACCCTTGCGGCGGCGACGGACGCACAGTTGGCGAATGTCGAGGCGATCTCCGCCGCGACGATGACCACAGCGGTCAACATCACCCTGACCAATCAAAAGGAAGGCTTCACTATCACGGGCGGCAGCGCCGCAGATACGCTGACAGGCGGCTTCGGCAACGACACATTCGTTGGCTTTGCGGGCGCCGACACGATCACGGGCGGCGCGGGCACGGACACCATCACCCTGTCGGCGACGTCAAACGATTTCAACACCGCAGCAGCAACGGATACGCGCATTGCGACTGTAGAGGCGATCAACGCCTCAACGGCGGTGCTTGACGTCCTCATAACAATGACCAACCAGTCCGAGGGCTTCTCCATCACGGGCGGCGCCGGCAACGACAGCATCACCGGAGCCAAAGGCGGCGACAACATCATCGGCGGCGCGGGCAATGACACCATCATTGGCTTCGTCGGCGCTGATACGGTCAATGGCGGCGATGGCACGGCGGACACCATCATTCTGACGGCGACATCGGCAGATCTCAACACTGCCGGCGTAACGGATGCGCGCCTTGCTGGTGTGGAGGCCATCAACGCTTCGACAGCGACAGCAGCGGTCGCCATCACCCTGACAGGCCAGACGGAAGGCTTCACCATCACCGGCGCGGGCGGCGCAGATTCGATCACGGGTGGCCTGGGCGCTGACAGCATCATCGGCGGCGCAGGCAACGACATGATCTACGGCTTTGCCGGCGCAGATACGGTCGATGGTGGCTTGAACACCGACACCCTTGTGCTGACGACAACGTCGACCACGCTCAACAGCGCAATCGACGGTCAACTTGTCGGTGTGGAGACGGTCTCAGCCGCCATTGCGGCCGTGGGCGTCGCCATAACCCTGAGCGCCCAGACCGAGGCCTTCATCATCACTGGCGGCAATGGCGCGGACTCGATCACCGGCGGTTCCGCCAATGACACTATCAACGCCGGATCCGGCAACGATATGATCTATGGCTTTGCCGGAGCAGACACGGTTGATGGCGGCATGGGTGCGGACACGATTGTTCTGACTGCAACATCAACGGACCTCAATGGCGCGTCGAACGCCCAGATCGTC
Source organism: Beijerinckiaceae bacterium (assembly GCA_947380915.1). Next base: position 10,483 of record CANCSY010000068.1, on the reverse strand, counting down.
AATGTGGAGGCGGTCTCCGCCGCAGCAAACACTGCCGGCGTTCTGCTTAACCTGGTCAACCAGACCACGGCCTCCGAGGGCTTCACCATCACTGGAGGCAGTGGCGCTGATACGATCACTGGCGGCTCTGGCGCTGACAACATCTTCGCTGGCGCTGGCGACGACACGATCAATGGCTTCCTTGGCGGCGACACGGTCACCGGCGGCGACGGCGTGGACACGATTGTCCTGACGGCGACATCGGCCGACCTCAACACTGCCGCCGCATCGGATACGCGCATCGTCACGATCGAGGCGATCACTGCGGCTGGCGCTGCGGCGGGCGTCATCATCACCCTGGGCAATCAGACGGAGGGCTTCTCCATCACTGGCGGCGCCAGCGCGGATAGCATCACGGGCGGCGCAGGCGCTGACAACATCACCGCAGGGGCCGGCGACGACAAGATCACCGGTTTTGCGGGTGCTGATACGGTGACTGGCGGCGACGGGACGGACACAATCGTCCTGACCGGGACCTCCTCTAACCTCAACAACGCAGGCGATACGCAACTGGTGACTGTGGAGGCCATCTCGGCGGCCACGGCGACATCAGCCGTCAGCATCAGCGTGACCAACCAGACCGAGGCCTTCGCGCTCACTGGCGGCTCCCTGGCGGACACCCTGACCGGAGGCGTTGGCGCTGACACGATCAAGGGCGGCGGTGGCGCAGACTCGCTGACCGGCGGCCTGACGGGCGCCAACACCTTTGACTACACGACCCTCAAGGACTCCTTGATCAGCGCTTACGACACGATCGCTGATTTCAAGAGCACCGACAAGATCACCTTAGCCACCGTGGGTTCGGTTGGCGCCTTCAACACAGCGACAAGAACCGCAACGGGCAATCTTGCAACGGACATTTCCGGCGCATTGACCAGCACAAACTTCGTGGCGAACGGCGCGACGCTCATAACCTTGACCGGCAATGGAGGCGGCCAATATCTTGTGATCAATGACAGCACTGCGGGCTTCAGCGCGACAACGGATGCTGTGGTGAAAATCGTCGGAACCGCGCCTGTGGCCGCCAATATCAACGTGGCGGTTACGGGCACCACGAGCGCAGATACCCTCAAGGGCGGAGCGGGCGCGGACACGCTGACCGGATTGGCGGGCGTCAACACATACGATTACACGACCTTCACCGACTCCCTGGTCACCGGCTTCGACACGATCGCGGACTTCAAGAGCACTGATAAAATCAAGCTTTCGAACGCGGTCTCCGCCGGCAACTTCAAGACCGAAACGCTGACCGGTACAGGGAACCTGGCGTTGGACCTCGCAAACGGGCTCACGTCTTCGAACTTCATCGCCTCGGCCGCCACGCTCGTGACGATTACAGGAACAGGCGCAGGACAGTATCTGGTGCTGAATGATGCGACTGCCGCATTCAGCGCATCAACGGACGCTGTCGTGAAGATCGTTGGTACTGCTGTTACCGCCAGCAACCTGACGACCTGATGTAAAACAAGACAGCAAACCTGATCTGTTATGAACTGCCGTCAGGCCAGGCGTTTCATCAACAGATCAGGCCTGCGTTCGGGAGCCCGCCAACGCACTGGCTGAGCGACGCGCCGCTTCCCTTCCCGCGCCAACCCGCTATGATCGCCCCAAAGAATAAAGGGGCGGGAGCGGCTTGATGAAGGTCATATGTGTTGGCGTTGATCCGGCGGGCGTCTATCTGGCGTCGCTGCTGAAACGGCTGGAGGTAGCCCGGGATGTCGAAATCATCGACGCCAAGGGTCAGGCAGACCTCGCGCCGCCCCACATCATCGCGCATCCCCTGAGGCCACACCACAAATTCCTCGACGAAAAACTTGACCGCTCGATCAGGGTGGCTTGCGGCGAGGTGAGCGGGGTGCGCATCCGCGCCGCCCGGACGGATATTGCGACCGACCATCAGGCCTGCAGCTTCATCGCCGATGAAACCTTGAAACATCTGTTGCGGGAACGGGCGCAGGAGCTTGGTTGCAAGATCAGGTCAGTCCCGACATGGCCGAAGGACGCCCTGCCCCAGGCGGATCTGATCATCCTCGCCGATGGAGCCCAAAGCCCCCGGCGCAGCGCTCATGCGACAGAGTTTGGGACAGTCATCGCGCCTTCAACCACGCGCTCTTTCCTTTTCGATCTTGATCTGGCGAGCGACAAGCTGGAGTTCTGGTTTCAAGCCACATCGCAGGGCGTTTTCCATGCAAGCCTGACGCCCTGCGGCGCCGCCAGCGTGTTGCGTCTGGAGGCGACCGCGCAAACGATCGACGCCGCAGGCCTGGGCGCCAAAGATGCGCAAGCAATAGCGGGTTTCTGCGAAGGTCTGTTCGCAGGAGAACTCAAGGGCCACAAACTCCATCCGCGTGGCGAGGGCTGGCGCGCTTTCAACCATGTGCGCAACGCGCGCTGGAGTTCCGGGCATATGGTTCTGGTGGGCGCCGCCGCCTATACTTCGCACCCGTCGGTTGGGCTTGATCTGCGCACCGCGATGGAGGACGCGGAGGCCTTCGCGCAGGCCCTCGCAGGCCCGGGCGCCGTCGAGGAGGCGTTGCGCGAAGCCGAAGCGCAAAGGCGCCCAAAAGGGGCGGACAGTCTGCAACGGGCCTCCCGGGCGAGCCTCGCCTGGTTCGAAAATGTGCATCGCTACCTTGACATGGCGCCCGAGCAATTCGCGCTCTCGTGCCTCACCCGCAGCATGCGCGTCACCCATCAACATCTGAAATCATGGGCGCCGGATCTGGTGGCCAAAGTTGACGAAAGGGTGGCGGGCTCGGTGCGCGGACGCAATGGCGCGCCCCCGCCGCCCATGCTCACGCCCTACAAGCTTGGCGAACTCACCCTGCCCAATCGCATGGTCATGTCGCCCATGTGCATGTATTCGGCTGACGATGGAACCGTGAATGATTTTCATCTTGTCCACTATGGCAGTCGCGCCACAGGCGGAGCTGGACTCATCATCACGGAAATGACGGATGTGACGCCCGAGGGGCGCATCAGCCAGGGCTGCGCGGGCATGTACAAGCCAGACCATGTTCCCGCATGGAAGCGCATCGTCGATTTCGTGAAAAAGCACAGCGACTCGAAAATCGGCATCCAGCTTGCGCATGCAGGCCGCAAGGGCTCGATATCCACATCATGGGAAGGGCACGCGCAACTGCCCCCGGACAAGGCATGGGAAACGCTGGCGCCCTCAGCCATCCCCTTCGACAAGGGGCGGGCGGCGCCAAGAGCCATGGACCGCAGGGATATGGACCGCGTGCGCGACGCCTTCGCCGATGCGGCCAGAATGTCCCACGAGGCGGGCTTCGACATGATCGAAATTCATTTCGCCCATGGCTATCTCTTGTCTTCGTTCATTTCGCCTTTGTCCAACAAGCGGGAGGATGACTATGGCGGCGCGCTCGCCAACCGCATGCGCTATCCACTCGAAGTGATGCACGCCGTGCGCAAGGCCTGGCCGAGGGAGAAACCCATCACGGCGCGTATCTCGGCCCATGACCTCATTGAGGGCGGAACGACGCTTGAAGATTCGCTGCAAATGTCTCGCTGGCTGCATGATGCGGGCGCCGACATGATCACCGTTTCCACAGGCGCCGTCACGGCTGAACGACGCCCCATAAACGGACGGCTCTACCAGACCACCTGGAGCGACCAGATCCGCAATGAGACCAAAATTCCCACCATGGCCGTTGGCGGCATCGCCAGCTTCGCGGACGCCAATACGATCATAGCCGCTGGCCGCGCAGACCTGTGCGCCATGGCGCGCGGCGCGCTGTTCGATCCCTATTACCCCCGCCACGCCGCCCATCAGCAAGGCTACAAGGACATGCGCTGGCCCAATCAATACCGTGGCGCGAATGCGCTTGTCATAAGGGATTTCGACTAAGCCGCTTACCCTACGAGATCAACGCCGCCACCAGTCCTGCGGTCATCAACGGTGTCGCGCGCGGATGGCGCGCTTCTGACTGGAGGGGCTCTGTCCGCAATCCCGGCTTGCATGAATTCCCATTCCCTCAAACCAATAGCGGCAACGTGTCGATATTATTCGCAAATTGCCCTATTAATAATCAAATATTTGCCTACGAAATAATCAATGATTAACAGATCACTAAGGAACGGCCAGCAAGCTGCCTGATTTGCTGGCGCCAATTTTGGCACAAGCTTTGCTTGTCGCGTCCCGGCCGCCCCTTCCGGAATGATCAGTTCCATGGTGCGCGAACGTTAACGCGGAGAGGTTTCGATGACAAAGTACAAGCTCGAGTACATTTGGCTCGACGGATATGCAGTCCCCAATTTGCGCGGCAAGACGCAAATCAAGGAGTTCGACCATTTCCCCACGCTTGAGCAACTTCCGCTCTGGGGCTTCGACGGCAGCTCCACCATGCAGGCCGAGGGCAGAAGCTCCGACTGCGTTCTGAAGCCCGTGGCGGTTTATCCCGACAGCTCGCGCACCAATGGCGTCCTCGTCATGTGCGAAGTCATGATGCCCGATGGCAAGACCCCCCATCCCAGCAACAACCGCGCGACCATTCTGGACGACGCCGGCGCCTGGTTCGGCTTCGAGCAGGAATATTTCTTCTATCAGGACGGCCGTCCGCTCGGTTTCCCGGAATTCGGGTTCCCCGAGCCCCAGGGCCCCTACTACACCGGCGTCGGCTACAAGAATGTCGGCAGCGTCGCGCGCCAGATCGTCGAAGAGCATCTGGACGCCTGCCTCGCCGCTGGCATCAACCACGAAGGCATCAACGCCGAAGTGGCGAAGGGCCAGTGGGAATTCCAGATCTTCGGCAAGGGTTCCAAGAGGGCCGCTGACGAAGTCTGGATGGCGCGCTACCTCCTGCTGCGCATCGCGGAGAAATACGGCATCGACATCGAATTCCACTGCAAGCCGCTCGGCGACACCGACTGGAACGGCTCGGGCATGCATGCGAATTTCTCGACGACCCATCTGCGCGAAGTCGGCGGCAAGGCATATTTCGAGGCGCTCATGGCGGCCTTCGAAACGGCGCGTGCGGATCATATCGCGGTCTATGGACCCGATAACCACATGCGTTTGACCGGCAAGCACGAGACCCAGTCGATCCACCAGTTCAGCTATGGCGTGGCTGATCGTGGCGCCTCGATCCGCGTGCCCCACAGCTTCGTCAACAACAACTACAAGGGCTATCTGGAAGATCGCCGCCCCAATTCGCAGGGCTGCCCCTACCAGATCGCCTCCCAGATCCTGAAGACGATCTCCACCGTCCCGACCAAGTAAAGCTCGGTCAAACCGTTCGCCCGACGCAAGCGTTTCGCATGCGTCGGGCGGGCTGTTTAAGGGAGTTGGTGTCACGAAAACGGCGGTTGCGGGCCGCCATAGAAGCGCTCACTCGCCGTATTTGGCCTCAAGAGCCTCGGTGGTCAGCAGTTTGCGCTCCAGCGCCCGCATCTCTTCGTAACCCATCAATTGCATGATATCCTCGATGCCGACCGCAAGATCAGGCCGATCCACAGGCTTGCCGGTGCGGATCACCTCCTTCATGCAATCGAGCGCGCGGCTCATCCCCAATATGGCGGCGGCAGGCAACATGCGCGGCAGGCTGACGCGGCGCACGCCCATGCGCGCCAGGTCAGGCAGCGGCAGGAGCGGCGTCGTGGGACGCGAGCGGATGCCAAAACCCATGTTGATGGTGACGGGGATCCCAGCCGCGTCCACGATCCGCCTGATATCATCTTCCGAGCGGGCCGCATCGGGGAAGATCATGTCGGCGCCAGCAGCCACATAGGCGCGAACCCGCTTCACGGCGCCCTCGATGCCCTCGATGGCGAGGGCGTCCGTGCGCGCGATGATCATGAAGGCGTCGTCGCGGCGCGCCAGGCAGGCCGCCTCGATCTTCTTCACCATTTCTTCGAGCGGAACCACTTCCTTGCCCGGCATATGGCCGCAGCGCTTGGGATGCACCTGGTCTTCAATATTGACGCCCGCCACCCCGGCTTGTTCGAATTGCTGTACGGTGTAATGGACGTTCATCGGATTTCCGTATCCGGTGTCCGCGTCCGCCGTGAGGGGAATGTTGATGGCGGCGGCCAGCCGCTGGCAATGGGCGACATTTTCGCTCAGGCCCATCACGCCTATGTCGTCAATGCCGAGGATGGAATTGGAGACCGCAGCGCCGCTGGTGGCGGCGACCTCGAAACCGGCGGCTTCCACAAGGCGCGCGCTATAGCCGTCATAAACGCCTGGCGCGATCATAAGATCTCCCCGCGCGAGAATCTGCCTGAACTGCTGTGCGCGACTGCCCATGTCCTCTCCCATCAAATCCGTTTCTGACGCTCAATGTTGACACTTTTTTCGACCGCGTGATAGCGCTGACCCACAAGGAGATCGCAAAATGCGCATGGGACGCCTCGCCACCAACCTCGTTGCAGCCATGGCCTTGTGCCTTCCGATGACCGAAGCCAGCGCCCAGACGCCTTTCTATCAGGGCAAGACGCTGCGGGTTCTCGTGGGTTTCCCGCCCGGTGGCGGCACCGATCTGTTTGGCCGCGTGGTCGCCGATGGCCTCGCCAAACATGTGGCTGGCAAGCCCTCCGTGGTCGTTCAGAACATGCCGGGCGCGGGCAGCGTCATCGCCTCCAACTATTTCAGCAATGTGGCGCCCCGCGATGGCGGCACTGTGCTCATCGGCACGGGCCAATTGCTGCTGCGCATCCTGCTCGGCCTCGACGGGACCAAATCCAGAGCGGACGACTTCACCCCGATCATCGCCAGCCCCATGGGGCGCGTGGCCATCATCCGCAAAAGCGCAGGGATCACCAACCCCAAACAGTTGCTGGATCCCCCTACCCCGCTCGTGCTGGGCGTTCCCGAGGTCATCGCCACCCTGGACACGGTTCTGGGGCTGAAGGTGCTCGACGCCAAATTCCGCGCCGTGATGGGCTATCCCGGCAAGGTCGATACGCGCATGGCGCTTGAGCGGGGCGAGGTCAATCTCGACGGGCAGACCACGCCACTCTATCGCGAAGGCGTCATGCCGATGGTCAAGAGCGGCATTGCGGAACCGCTCTTCGCGCAAGGCCTGCTCGACAAGGACAAGCTGGTTCGCGATCCCGCCGCCCCCGAGATTCCCACGGTCGCGGAGGTCTATGAGCAGATCCACGGCAAGCCGCCAGCCGGGCCTGCCTGGGAAGCCTACAAGGCCTCTGTCCGGGCCTTCGGCAATGGCGGCAAGATCCTGATGGCGCACCCAAACCTGCCCCCCGCCGCCATGGCGGCGCTGGAACAGGCGGCGGACGCCATGGCCCATGACGCCGAATTCCTGGCGCGCGCCGAAACAGTGCTCGAGGGTTACGGGCTCCAGACCGGCCAGCCCCTCAAGGACAGCGTTTCAGCCATCGGGCAAACCACCCCGGAGACCGTCACCTGGCTGCGCGACCTCCTGAGCAATGACTTCAACATGCAGTTCAAGTAACGCCGCGCGCGCAGACATGCGCGCTTGCTGCACAAGACAACGACAGCCCGAAATGGGCGCTTAGGGGCAAGGGAGATCGGGCGTGCTTCAACAGCTCAAATTCAACGGCCAAGTCGTGGTCGTGACGGGCGCCGGCTCCGGCATTGGCCGCTCCACGGCGCAAGCCGTCGCCGAACTTGGGGCGACCGTGGTGCTGGTGGCGCGCACCCTGAGCAAGCTGGAGGAAACCAGGGCGCTGATCGACCAGGCCGGCGGGAAGGCCGAAGTCTTTGTCGCGGATGTGTCAAAGGAAGAAGACGTGCGCGCGCTGCGGGATTTCGTCGACGCCAGATGGGGACGCTGCAAGGCGATCATCAATAACGCCGGCAACAACTTCCCTTCCCTCGTCACCGATCTGTCCACCGGGAAGTGGAACGAGCTGATAGCGGTCAACCTCAACAGCGTCTTCTTCATGTGCCGCGATTTCATCCCACTGCTGCTGAAGGAAAAGAGCCCCGCCATCCTGAATGTGGCCTCAACCTTCGGCCATATCGGCCATCCCAGAATGCCCGTCTATTCCGCAGCCAAGGGGGGCGTCATTTCCCTCACACGGCAACTTGCCGTGGATTACGGAAAGCAGGGCCTCCGGGTGAATTCCATCTGCCCCGGCCCTACCCTTTCACCGCGCGTGAAGGGCTATTTCGAGACCGGGCGCACCGACCCGACCGAGACCCTGTCGAAAGTGATGCTGGGCCGCTTCGCCCAATGCGACGAGATCGCCAATGTCGCGGCCTTTCTGGTTTCGGACGCCGCCAGCTTCGTTCATGGGGCCTCGATTCTGGTGGATGGCGGCCAGACCATCAACTGACGGAACAACCCGACACGCCTCCGAATGCTCGATAGCGAAAGACCAGGCGATGGACCTCGAACTGCCCGAAGACCTGCGCATGCTGAAAAAGACGGTCGCCGACTTCGTCGACCGTGAACTCATCCCCATCGAACACACCACGATGGACGGGCCGGTGATGCGTCAGGACATCAGGGATAAGCTCCAGGCCAAGGCCAGGGACCTCGGCCTCTGGCTGCTGGACACGCCCGTTGAATACGGCGGCCAGGGCCTTGGGTTGCTCGGCATGGTGGTGGTCTGGGAGGAATTGGCGCGCACCATCGCCATGCCCCCGCGCGGCCCGCTGGTCTTCGGACCGGACGTGCGCCCCATTCTGTTCACCCTGCCCGAAGAGCAGAAGCAGAAATATCTGCTGCCCGTTCTGCGCGGCGAAAAATTCACCGCCTTCGCTCAATCGGAGCCGGAGGCAGGCGCTGATCCCGGCTCCATGCGCACGACGGCGGTGCGCCAGGGCGACCATTACATCATCAACGGCTACAAGCGCTGGATCACCAATGGCGGCCGCGCCGACTTCTTCCAGCTCGTCGCTGCGACAGATCGCGCCAAGGGCAGCCGTGGCGGGTTGAGCATGTTCATCGTGGATGCCGACACGTCCGGCATCACCATTGTGCGCCCCGTACCCACCATGATGGGCGACGCGCCCTACGAGATCGCCTTCGACAATGTGAAAATTCCAGTCGAGAACCTCATCGGCCGCGAGGGCGACGGCATGAAGGCCGCGCAGTCCTGGATCACCAGCGGGCGGCTCTATCAGGCCTGCCGAGGACTTGGCGTCGCCAAGCGCTGTCTGGACATGGCGGCCTCCTACGCCAAGCAGAGGGTCACCTTCGGCTCGCCCCTGTCAGATAGGCAAGCGATCCAGTTCAAGATCGCCGACAGCTATATGGAGCACCACATGACCCAGCTGATGGTCTATCAGCTGGCGGCGCGCACCGAGGCGGGCGTCGCCCAGCGCCATGAGAGCTACATGGTGAAGATAGCCGGCACGGAACTGGGTTTCCGCGTGGCCGACCGCTGCATGCAGATCCACGGCGGCATGGGCCTGACGATGGAAATGCCCATTTCGAAAATGTGGCGCGACGCCCGCAGCTTCATGATAACCGAGGGGCCTGTGGAGGTCATGCGCTCGGTGCTGGCCCGCGCCATCCTGCGCGACTACTGAACACGGAAGGGCGCTGGGCGACGGGGCGCGCCTGTCGCCGCGCCCTCTGGAGCAAACTCACGCCTTCACCAGCCACTCCGTCCCTACCGCCGGGCCGATCTGGCCGTGATCGACAATCGTCAGGCCATCCATTTCCCAGACATAGCAGGCGCCGCTCCTTGCGTTCTGGAAGAGAATGTCGGACTTGCCGTCGCCATTGACGTCGGTTGCGCCCTTGACCTGCCAATCACTCCCCACCGCCGGGCCGACCTGACCGTAGCTGACAATCCCCAGTCCGTCCATTTGCCAGATAGCGCAAGCGCCATCATTGGCGTTCTGGAAGAGCAGGTCGCTCTTGCCGTCGCCATTGAAATCACCGGTGGCCTTGATCTGCCAGGCGGTCCCCACCGCAGGGCCGACCTGGCCGTAGGCGCCGACATTAAGTCCATCGATCTCCCAGATGGCGCAGGCGCCGTCATTGGCGTTCTGGAAGACGAAGTCGCTCTTCCCGTCGCCGTTGAAATCGCCGGTGGTCTTGATCTGCCAGGCGTTGCCCACCGCCGGGCCGACCTGAGCATAGCGAACGATCTCGAGCTCATTCATCTCCCAGACCACGCAAGCGCCGTCGACGGCGTTCTGAAAGAGAAGGTCGCTCTTGCCATCGCCATTGAAATCGCCGGTGGCCTTGACCTTCCACGCTGTGCCCAAAGCCGGGCCGACCGGGCCGTTGGCGCCCAGGCTCAACCCGTTGACCTCCCAGATAAAGCAGGATCCATCAATGGCGTTCTGGAAGACAAAGTCGCTCTTCGTGTCGCCATTGAAATCGCCGGTGGCCTTGATCTGCCAGGCGGTTCCCACCGCAGGGCCGACCTGCGCGAAGCCATTGGTCTTGAACGAAAGGCCGTTCAACTCCCAGACGACGCAGGCGCCATCCCGCGCGTTCTGGAACAGAAGGTCGCCTTTGGCGTCGCCGTCGAAGTC
>CANCSY010000067.1 GCA_947380915.1 Beijerinckiaceae bacterium | reverse complement strand
GCGCCGCCGGTGGTGGCGATCTTGCCCGCCTCGATCTTGGTGCGCATGCCCCCGCGCGAGAGTTCCGACGCGGCGCCGCCCGCCATGGCTTCGATCTCGAAGGTGATGCGCGGCACCACGGGGATCAGGCGCGCGGAGGGATCGTCCTTCGGCGGCGCGGTGTAGAGGCCCTCGATATCCGAAAGCAGGATCAGCAGGTCGGCGCTGGCCATGGTGGCGACGCGGGCGGCCAGGCGATCGTTGTCGCCATAGCGGATCTCGGTGGTGGCCACCGTGTCGTTCTCGTTGATGACCGGCACGGCGCGCATGTCGAGCAGGCGCCCGATGGTCTCGCGCGCGTTGAGATAGCGGCGGCGCTCTTCGGTGTCGTTGAGCGTGACGAGTATCTGCCCCGCCGTGATGCCGCGCTGGCCCAGAGCCTGCGCCCAGGTGCGGGCGAGCTCGATCTGCCCCACAGCGGCCGCCGCCTGGCTGTCTTCCAGCCGCAGCGGACCCTTGGGCAGTTTCAGCACCGTGCGCCCCAGGGCGATGGAGCCGGAGGAGACCGCCAGCACATCGGTCCCGCGCCGGTGCAGTTCCGCCAGATCGTCCACCAGCGCCTCGAGCCATTCATGCTTGAGCAGCCCCGCCGTCTGGTCCACCAGCAAGGAGGAGCCGACCTTGACGACGATGCGGCGGAACGAGGCGAGGGTGGGGGTTGCGCTCAAGGGGCCGTCTCTCAGGGGTGCCAGGCTTCGGTATTGTTGTCGCCTTCAGCCAGTTTGGCTGCGTCGATGATGGACATCAGCGCGCGCAGCGCGTCGAGCACGCCCTTGTGGGAGGCGGCGGAGATCAGCATGGGCGCGCGGCGCTTCTCGCCCTCGGGCACGGGCGGCCCATAGGTGCGCACGGCGCGCTTCAGGCGCTCCAGTTGCAGTTTCAGTGTGTCGGGATCGACCGTGTCGACCTTGGAGAGGGCGATGATCTCGGTCTTGTCCGTGATGCCCCCGCCATAGGCCTCCAGCTCATGGCGCACCACGCGATAGGCCGTGCCCGCATGTTCGCCGCCCGCATCGATCAGATGCAGCAGCACCCGGCAGCGCTCCACATGGCCGAGGAAGCGATCACCGAGGCCGAGGCCCTCGTGGGCGCCCTCGATGAGGCCGGGAATGTCGGCGAGCACGAATTCGCGCTCGTCCACGCCCACGACGCCCAGATTGGGATGCAGCGTGGTGAAGGGATAGTCGGCGATCTTCGGCTTGGCGGCGGAGACCGAGGCCAGGAAGGTGGATTTGCCCGCATTGGGCAGGCCCACGAGGCCAGCGTCCGCGATCAGCTTCAGGCGCAGCCAGATGGTGCGCTCGATGCCGATCTGGCCGGGATTGGCGCGCTTGGGCGAGCGATTGGTGGAGGTAGTGAAATGCAGATTGCCGAAGCCGCCGTTGCCGCCGCGCGCCACCACATAGCGCTGGCCGACCTGGGTGAGGTCGGCGATCAGGGTCTCGTTGTCTTCGGCGAAGATCTGGGTGCCCACCGGCACTTTCATGGTCACGTCGGCGCCGCGCCCGCCCGCGCGGTTGCGGCCCATGCCATGCACGCCCGTCTGGGCCTTGAAATGCTGCTGGTAGCGATAATCGATCAGCGTGTTGAGGCCATCGACGCATTCGACGATCACATCGCCGCCGCGCCCGCCGTCGCCCCCATCGGGGCCGCCGAATTCGATGAACTTCTCGCGGCGGAACGACACGGCTCCGCCGCCCCCGTCGCCGGAGCGCACATAGACCTTGGCCTGGTCGAGAAACTTCATGGTTCTGCCTCTACCCCAGACGACGCTCCGCTTCAATGGCGGACCTTCCCGGGCTGGGTCCGGTCAGGCGGTCTGCATCTGGGGCGGGACCAGATCCCTCCCCGCCATAGTCAACACATCCAGCGCCCGCTGGCTGCGCGATAGTGCGAAACGCTCGATGGGGATCATCCCGCCGCGCGCCGGCGCCGTCTCGACGCCCGGCCCCGCGGCATGGAAGCCGCAGGCTTCGAGCGCCCTGCGCGCCGCCGCATGGTCCTGCCGCAGGCTGGCGTGAATCTCCGCCAGATCGGTGAACGAAAAGGCCATGTCGGTGAGCGCGCGCACCGCCTCGCTCACATAACCTTGCGACCAGAACGGCTTCCCGAGCCAAAAGTCCAGCGTCGCGTTCTGCTCGCCGCTCCGGCGCAGGGCGATGGCGCCGATGATGTCGCCAGGTCGCGCCTTGGGCGCCAGCGCGAGAACAAGCGCGTCTCCACCCATATTGTCGGCGCGGGCCTTGAGCACGAATTCCGACGCCGCGCCGGGCGGATAGGGATGCGGTCTATAGGCCGTCATTTCGGCCATATCCTGCTCACCCTCAAGGCTGGCGATCAGGGCCGCGTCCGCCGCACGCGGCCAGCGCAGCCACAGACGGCGGGTTTCCAGCCGGAAGACATCGTCGCGCAACAAATCCGGGAACATGTCCTTGCTCCATCGAGATACGCGGCAGGTTCGAGAACCTGGGGCGCGTGAAAAAAGGGGCTGATGACTCAACCCCTTCGCTCTCAGAGCCTGGACTGATGGTCCTTTGAGACTGGACCTCGTCCACCGGGGTTGAAAACCGGTGGAGGAGATCTGTCCCCCACCTTATTCGGCGGCCATCTTGGCGGGCGGTACGACCATTACGTAGGAACGGGCGCCCTTTTTCTTGAACTCCACCTTGCCCTCGGTCAGGGCGAAAAGGGTGTGGTCCACGCCGATGCCTACATTGGCGCCGGGGTGCCACTTGGTGCCGCGCTGGCGAATGATGATGTTGCCGCCGACGACGCTTTCGCCGCCGAACTTCTTCACGCCAAGACGGCGGCCGTCGGAGTCGCGGCCGTTGCGGGATGAACCGCCTGCCTTTTTATGAGCCATGGAACTGCTCCAAACCTCGCGTCCGCGACGCCAAGCGCCAGACCGGACTGATGAACCTGATATGGGGCTTTATACCCCGTTTACGACAATCCCGAAAGCCGTTCAGGCGGCCGAGATGCCCGTGATGCGCACGATCGTCAGATCCTGACGGTGGCCGCGCTTGCGCTTCGAGTTCTTGCGACGGCGCTTCTTGAAGGCGATGACCTTCGGGCCGCGGGCCTGCTCGACGATCTCGGCGGAGACCGTGGCGCCAGCCACAAGGGGAGCGCCCACGGTCGTGGCTTCGCCATCGACCAGCATCAGCACGGTGTCGAACGTCACCTTGTCGCCGGGTTCGCCAGCGAGCGTCATGACGGTAATCGTATCCTCAGCGGCAACAGTGTACTGTTTACCGCCGGTTTTGATGACTGCGAACATCTTTCATCCTCGTGTTCGATCCAGCCTGTCCGGTATCCCGGCGGCCGGCTTCTTTGCAGTTGACCAGCGAATGTCCCCATTCCGCCGCCGGAAAGCCCGGCGCAAACGAAAACACGCGGCCTGAGCCGCGCGGGAGACGGGTTCTAATGACCCAGGGGCCCGGAGATGTCAACCAAAACCGCGCCGCTGGGGCCTCCGCGCATGAAGGCGCTGGTCCTCAACCGCGCAAATGACCCTGAGGGCCGCTTGCCGACGCCACAGCCTGAACTTAAGCTGATCTTTTACGGGATGAAGCAATGCGCTGGCTTCCGCTTGGCATGGACCCGCCCCAGGCGCCTGACCCGCCGCCATCGCGCGGGCGGAGGATCGGGCGCGGGATGTTGCAATCCCTCTCCGCCGCCGGGCGGCTGTGGCTGAATCTGCTCTATCCACCCTCATGCCTGGCCTGCTACGGCGCCACCAGCGCCCCTGATACGCTCTGCACCGCCTGCTGGCGGCAGGTGCGCTTCATCGAGAGGCCCTATTGCGAGCGGCTGGGCACGCCCTTCGCGCAGGACCTTGGGCCGGGCCTCCTCTCGCCTGAAGCCATGGCCGACCCGCCGGTCTGGGCGCGGGCGCGGGCCGTGGCGGGGTTTGACGAGGGCCCGGCGCGCCAGCTGGTCTACCGGCTGAAATATTACGACCGGATGGAGATCGCCCGGCCGCTGGGCCGCTGGATGACCCGGGCGGGGGTGGAACTGCTGGAGGAGGCGGATCTGCTGGTCCCCATCCCCCTGCATCGCATGCGCCTCGCCCATCGCAGGTTCAACCAGTCCATGGCGCTGGCGAGCATCATTTCGGAGAACTGCGGCGTGCCGGTGGAGGCCTTCGCGCTGGAGCGGGCGAAGCGCTCCCCGCCCCAGGTGGGTCTCTCGCGCATCCAGCGCGCCGCCAATGTGCAGGGCGCCTTCAGGGTCCCGCAGGAAAAACGCCATCTGGTCGAGGGTCGGCGCATTGTGCTGGTCGACGACGTGCTCACCTCCGGCGCCACCAGCAACGCCGCCGCCAGAGTCCTGCTGCGGGCGGGGGCGGCGCAGGTGGACCTTCTGGTCTTCGCCCGGGTGATCATTGGCGAGGGGGCATTGTGACGTAGGCGTGACTGACCATATAAAGGGTGACCCTGCAACGCCTTGGGAATGCCGATGCCCCCCGTCACGATCTACACGAAACTCTGGTGCCCCTATTGCGACGCCGCCAAGGCGCTGTTGCAGCGCAAGAACGTGGCTTTCAACGAAATCGCCGTCGATGGCGACCCCAAGGCCCAGAACGCCATGGCGGAACGCGCCAATGGTCGGCGCACGGTGCCGCAGATCTTTATCGGCGAGCGCCATGTGGGCGGCTGCGACGATCTGCACGCGCTGGAGAGCGCGGGCAAGCTCGATCCGATGCTGGCCTGAGACCCATCCATGATCAAATATGCGCTCATCTGCGACCAGGGCCACACATTCGAAAGCTGGTTCTCGAATGCGGAGGGCTATGAGACCCAGGTCAAGCGTGGATTCGTGGAATGTCCGACCTGCCAGACAAAGCAGGTATCGAAGGCCATGATGGCGCCCGCCGTCTCGACCTCGCGGCGCAAGGAGGCGCTGCGGGCGCAAACGGCGGCCATGACGGCGGCGGCGATGCAGGCGCAGGCGGCTTCCACGCCCGCAGCCCCGGCCCCAGCTCCGGCGGCGACGCCCGAACCCGTCCAGCCCGTGGCGCTGCTGGACGAGGGCCACAAGGCCCTGCGCGCCATGGTGCGCGAACTGCACGAGAAACTGACCGAGAATTCCACCGACGTCGGCGACCGTTTCGCCAGCGAAGCCCGCGACATGCAGAGCGGCGACACTCCCATGCGCCCGATCCATGGCCGCGCCACTCTGGAAGAGGCCAGATCGCTGATCGAAGAGGGTGTGCCGGTGATGCCGCTGCCGACTCTGCCGGATGAGCGGAATTAGGAAGAGCTGTTACCGCGAGACGATCAGCGGCGCGCTTGTGGGTTCGCCGATCTGTTCCCAGACATTGGGATCGGTCTGTGACTGGCGCTTGACGAAGCGGTAGGGCAACTGGCTCCAGGCCTTCACCTCATCGCGCATGTTGTCGAGGATGAAATCGCCCCGGTCGGTCTTCACGGTCAGGATGGCGTGCCCCTCGCCATTTTCGTCCTTGACCACGGTGACGAGCAAGGACTGGCGGGGAAAGCCTTCGGCCATCAGAAGCTTGCGCTTGAGCAGCACATAGTCCTCGCAATCGCCCCGGCCATCTGTTGGGATGTCCCAGCGGTCCAGCACGTTCCAGTGATCCATGTCCGACAGGGGCTGGATCATGGCGTTGACCAGCGCATTGACGCGGCGGATCGAGTTCCAGCTGCGCGCCGTCAGTTCGAGATCCTCGGCAGGCAGCACGTTCGCCGCGCAGTCCGCCGGATTGCGGCCGCAGAAATCGGCCCAGCCCCAGGGGGTGAGGGTCTGCTCGCCCACGGAGATGGTGGTGGCTTGGGGGATCGAGGCATGGCGGGAATTGCGTTGGGACGCCGCCTGTGCGCTTGCGCAGCACAGCAGGACGGACAACGCCAAAACGCTCCCCGCCAGCACGGGGCGACCCAGAAGCACACGCATGTACTGTCCACGCTCCAACTTCGCCCGTCATCCAGGCTCCCGCCAGGCCGCGCTTGCGCGAGGCATTGGTTAAGAAACCGTAAACGAGAGAAGCTTGGCCGTCACCCCAATCCGCAGACAAATCAGGGAGCGTGGTTAATCCGCCTCAGTGCAGATGCTCACAAGCGGCGGGCGGACATCATGTAGTTGATGTCGGTGTCGCGCGAGACGGTCCATTTGTTGCGCAGGGGCTGGAAGACGACGCCGGAACGGGCCTGCGCGACGAGGCCCGCGTCCTCGATGGCGTCCTCGAGTTCGGCGGGGGTGATGAACTTCTCCCACTGATGCGTCCCTTTGGGCACCCAGCCCAGCACGTATTCGGCGCCCACGATGGCCAGGGCGAAGCTCTTGAAGGTGCGGTTGAGGGTGGCGGCGAAGAACCAGCCGCCGGGCTTCACCATGGAGCAGGCTGTGGCGACGAAGGCGGGCATGTCCACCACATGTTCCAGCACCTCCATGGCGCAGACCACGTCGAATTGGGCGCCGCTCTGCGCCAGATCCTCCGCAGCCTGGGCGCGGTAGTCGATGGAAAGTCCCCCCTGCGCCGCATGCTGGCTGGCGACCGAGATCACACCCGGCGATGGGTCGACGGCTGTGACCTGCGCGCCCGCTTTCGCCAGCGCTTCGCTGAAAAGCCCGCCGCCGCAGCCGATATCCAGCACGTCCAGGCCAGCCAGGCCGGCCTTGTCCCGCGTGGCGATCTGCGCCTCGACGAAGCGCAGGCGCAGGGGATTGATCAGGTGCAGCGGCCGCATCGGCCCGCGCGGATCCCACCAGCGCGCGCCCAGACGCTCGAACCGCTCGACATCGGCAGGATCGATTGAGGCTGACTGTGCTTGCATGGGGACGGGCTCCGGACTGACCTGTGCTTTTACTTCGTTTCGCGAGCGCCGCCAAACCGGCGGTTGTCTTATGCTTTCAGCCGTTATATTATATGAATCGTTTTTCTGACCTGTATTACTGATTGGATTTCAAACTTTCCCTTCAGGCTGCCAAAGGTCAGAGGCAGGCGCATCCAGCAAACGACTCCATCAAATAGCTTTGGCATGCAGAGGCATCATGAAGCGTCCAATCAAGCCCTTCGTTGTGGAAGTGCGCAAGGGCCAGAAAACTCAAACGAAAAAAGCTCCGGTGGTGGAATTGCCGCCCCTGGCGCTCTTCGAGGAGCAGCCCCGGGAAAATGACGCGCTGCGCCGCGCCGAGGCGGCCCTGTTCGGCGTCTTCGCCGCAAAGCCCGATCCATCTGCGTCATCAAGCCGCTCCGGGCGTATTCTGGAAACGCTTCCCGATGAGGCGCCGAGCGTCGAAGCGCCCCAGATCGAGGGAAAACGTCGCGGTCGCCCGCCGGGCTCGCGCAACAAACCGAAGGAGGGCGGGCCGGAGCCGGTCGCCATCGCCGCTGATGCGCCCACGGCGCCCAAACGTCGCGGCAGGCCGCCCCGGGTGCTCGAAGGCTCCGTGCGAAAAGTCGAGCTCACCCCCGAATTGGCGAGCGCCGCGCTGGAGAGCATCGCCAAGGCGAGCGTCATGCGCGCCCCCGTTCCCACAAGGCCCGCGCCGAAGGGGCGGGACCCTCTGGCCCCCGCCAAACCGCCGCGCGAGCCAAAACGTGCGCTGCGCAAGGAAAAACTGATCAAGGTGAAGGCGGCCAAGGAAAAGGTCGTCAAGGTCAAGGCGATCAAGGTCAATGCTATCAGGGAGAAAGCCCCCGCCGTCGCCAGGCCCCCCCGACTCCCGGCGGAAAATACGACCATACCCGCCTCGGCTGCGCCGATGATCCGGCCGGAGAAACCGCTCGACACCTTGCCGCGCCTGATCCGCATCGCGGTCGAGAAGGCGCACGACGACCCCGCCCTCCTGTTGATCGCCCTGCGCCGCCCGCGCGCGGGCGAACGCTGGAAACGGCGCCTGCGCGGCGCGTCTCTGGTCGCCTATGAGCGCCGCTTGCGAAAAACTGGCGCCGCCCCGCGTTGACAGGCGCGAACGCGGCCGTCATAGAACCGGCTCAACGTGAGCCGGCGCCGGTCGCTGCGCTCGTCTGGCTCTTTACGGCAACCAAGATAATCGCTCGGGATCAATGGCTCGCCTCGTCATGAAATTCGGCGGCACCTCTGTCGCCAACATAGAACGGATCCGCAACGTCGCGCAGCATGTGAAGCGCGAGGTCGAGGCTGGCCACGAGGTCGCCGTCGTGGTGTCGGCCATGTCTGGCAAGACCAACGAACTGGTCGCCTGGTGCGCCGACGCCTCCAAGCTCTACGACAAGCGCGAATATGACGCGGTCGTGGCCTCGGGCGAGCAGGTCACTTCCGGCCTTCTGGCCATCGCGCTGCAAGAGATCGGCATCTCGGCCCGCTCCTGGCAGGGCTGGCAGATCCCGATCCGCACCTCCGACGCCCATGGCTCCGCCCGCATCGAATCGATCGGGGACGAGGGCCTCAGCGCCGGTTTCGCGCGCAAGGAAGTCGCCGTGATCGCAGGCTTCCAAGGCGTTCACGAGGCGAGCGGTCGCCTCACGACGCTGGGACGCGGCGGCTCGGACACCAGCGCGGTCGCCATCGCCGCCGCCATCAAGGCGGACCGCTGCGACATCTATACGGACGTGGACGGGGTCTATACGACCGATCCGCGCGTCGTCCCCAAGGCGCGCCGGCTTGACCGGGTCGCCTTCGAGGAAATGCTTGAAATGGCGTCGCTTGGCGCCAAGGTGCTGCAGGTTCGCTCCGTCGAGGTGGCGATGGTGCACAAGGTCAAGACCTTCGTGCGCTCCTCCTTCGACGATCCGTCGGACCCAAGGCCGGGCACGCTCATTTGTGACGAGGAGGATATCGTGGAACAGCAGGTCGTCACCGGAATCGCCTTCTCCCGGGATGAGGCGCAACTGACCCTGCGCCGCGTGTCTGACAAACCCGGCGTGGCGGCGGCCATCTTCGTGCCCCTCGCCGAAGCCAATATCAATGTCGACATGATCATTCAGGTCGTCTCCGACGACGCGAAGTCGACGGACATCACCTTCACCGTGCCCCAGGCCGATTTCGAACGGGCCCGCACCATGCTGGAAGGCATGCGCGCCGACATCGGCTTCGCCACGCTTCAGGGCGCCAATGATGTGGTGAAGATCTCGGCCATCGGCATCGGCATGCGCAGCCATGCCGGCGTCGCCGCCCGCGCCTTCAAGGCCCTGGCCGACAAGGGCATCAACATCCGCGCCATCACCACCAGCGAGATCAAGTTCTCGGTGCTGATCGACGCCGAATATACGGAGCTGGCCGTGCGCACGCTCCACACGCTCTACGGCCTCGACAAGGCCTGACCCAGACGGGACGGCGCGCGGCGGTCAGAAGTCGACCGCCCGGCCATCAATCTCCCAATCGCCAAAACGCGATGGGTCCAGCCCGCCGCGCCCGTTGATCTCCGTGGGAGCCGCCGCCTTGGCTGCGTCTGCAAGCCTGCGCCGTTCGGCGGCTTCCGCCAGGGCGCGCTCGGCGGCGGGCGAAAGCTGCTTTTTCGGCTGGGCCTCGTCTTGAGCTGGTTCGGGCGCTTCATGCTCTGCCGCGTCGGTCTGCATTGATTCACCCCGTCTGGCTCTTCGCCCCTCCGCGAGAGGCAGCGTCCACATATAATTGATCGCACCAGAAAGTTCAGTATTTCCCTTTCCCTGCGCAGGAGGCTGGCGCGTCGGGGCGGTCGCCCCAAGCCCCGGAAACCCCCAAGCTCCGGCATGCTTCCCTTGCCTCTCCCGCCCGACAACCCTATGAAATAGCGACTGGCTTCACGGATGCGGATGTTGATTCGGCGCGTGTGGGCGCCGTTCCCAAATTCGAATCAGAAAAGTTGCATCGTGACGAAACCGCCTCGATCTTTTCAGCAGCGTCAGTCTCCGGCCCCCGTTCCCCCGCCGCCGGGCCTCAACGCGCGGCTGGTCGCCGCCTCCGTGCTCGCCGATGTGGCGGGGCAGGGCTCGACCCTCGACGAGCGTCTGGGCGCCGAAACCTCCGCCCGCATGACGGATCTTGACCCGCGCGACCGCGCGTTGGTGCGCTCGATCACGACCGTCGCCCTGCGCAGGTTGGGCACGATCCGCGCCGCGCTCGCCCGGTTTCTGGAGAAGGGCCTGCCAAAAAAGGCAGCCGCCGTCGAATGGACCCTGGTGACCGCCGCCGCCCAGATCCTGTTTCTCGACGTGCCTGACCACGCCGCCGTTGATCTGGCGGTTCACGCCATTCGCCGGGATCCGCGCACGGCCGCTTTCGGCTCTCTGGTCAATGCGGTGCTGCGCAATGTGATCCGCGCCCGCGATGAACTTGTCGCGCCCTCCGATCCCTTCATCGACACCCCCGCCTGGCTCGTCGCCCGCTGGCGCAAGACCTATGGGGAGGAGATCGCCACCGCCATCGTGCGCGCGCACCAGCTCGAGCCCACTCTCGACCTCACCGTGAAGCAGGATGCGCAGGCCTGGGCCGAAAAGCTTGGCGGCTTCGCGCTGCCCACCGGCTCCGTCCGCCTGTTGAACCATGTCCCCATCGCCGAACTGCCCGGCTATGAGGAGGGCGCCTGGTGGGTGCAGGACGCCGCCGCGAGTCTGCCCGCGCGCCTGTTGCGCGTCGAGCCGGGCATGCGCGTCATCGATCTGTGCGCCGCGCCCGGCGGCAAGACGGCGCAACTGGCCCATGCGGGCGCGCAGGTCCTGGCCCTCGACCGCTCCGCCGAGCGCATGAAACGCGTCAGCGCCAATCTCGAGCGGCTGCAACTCTCCGCCGATCTGTCCGTGGGCGACGCCCTGAGCTTCGAGGCGCCAGCCTTCGATGCGGTGCTGCTGGATGCGCCATGCTCCTCCACCGGCACCATTCGCCGTCATCCCGATGTGGCCTGGACCAAGCGCGCCAGCGATATCGCGAGCCTGGCCAAACTCCAGGCCGGCATGATCGACCACGCCATCGACCTCCTGAAACCCGGCGGCAGGATGGTCTACTGCACCTGCTCGATGGAGCCCGAAGAGGGCGAGCTTCAGATCGCCGCGCTGTTGCGGCGCAATCCTGACGTGGTGCGCGTTCCCATCGCCGCCGAGGAGCTTGGCGTCCCAAACATGTGCATATCCCCGCTTGGGGACTTGCGAACACTTCCGTGCCATCTCTACGATGAAGACGCTCGGCGAAGTGGCCTTGATGGCTTCTTCGCGGCGCGCGTAGAACGCCTTGTTTAAGGCGTCGGTGTGCGGAGGCAGTTCAGAGTGACGCAAACAGTCGCGGGACGGGGCAAGTTCTCCCGGTTGGTGGCTGGCTATGGTTTCGGCTGGCTACGCCGGGGCGTAGCCTGGCCCGTCGGCTTTGCCGATCTCATGGGCATTGGCGCCCCCAAGCGCCTTCTCATCGCGCCACAAGACATCCGCACCGCAGATCCCACCATGGCGTCGGACATTTACGCGGGCTATTTCGCCTTTGCCGGCAAAATGGTGAATACTCACGGCCGCTCCCCGTTCGAAACGCCGCCGCCCTCGCCCGCATGGGCAGCCCATCTGGCGGGTTTCGGCTGGTTGCGCCATTTGCGTGCGGCCGACACCGCGCTGGCCCGCGCCAACGCCCGGGCCCTGGTCGAAGACTGGATCAAGCAGGCCGGGCGCGATTCCAATAGCGAAGACCGGGAGGGAAGGGTCGCAATCCGTCGGCTCTTGTCATGGTTGAGCCAGTCGCCGCTCATCCTGGAGGGCGCCGACAGTCGCTTCTATCGCAGCTTCATGAAGAGCATCAACCGGCAGGCGGCGCTTCTGCAACGGCGCCTCAATGATGACCTTGTGGGCGAGACGCGGCTTTTCGCTTTGATCGCACTGGCTGAGTTTGGCCTTTGTGGCGAAGGGCTTGACGCCCTGCAACAGCGCATGAGCCTCCTGCTCGGCGAAGAACTGGCGCAGCAGGTGCTCGCCGATGGCGGCCATATCGGCCGCAACCCGCAGACGACAGTCGATCTGCTGCTCGACCTTCTGCCTCTGCGTCAGGCCTATTCGGCGCGTGGCGTCAGCGCGCCCCCGCAATTGCTGAACGCCATCGACCGCATGATGCCGATGCTGCGGCTGTTCCGTCTGGGCGACGGATCCCTCGCCCTTTTCAACGGCATGGGTCCGACGGCGCCGCATGATCTCGCCACCATCCTCGCCCATGATGATGTGCGCGCCGCCTCCCTCATCAATGCGCCCTATAGCGGCTATCAGCGCATGGAAGGGGGATCGAGCATCCTCATCATGGACACCGGCTCGGCCCCCCCGGTGCATTTTTCCGACCGCGCCCATGCGGGCTGCCTGTCCTTCGAATTTTCCGCCGAAGGTCAAAGGCTGATCGTGAACTGCGGCAGCCCGAACGAGAGCCGGGCCTCCATGCGCGACGCCGCCCGGTCCACGGCCGCCCATTCGACCGTGACGGTGGGCGACACCTCATCCTGTCAATTCGCCAATGGGCCCAAGGTCAAGCGGGGGCTGGAAGGCAAGATCACCAGCGGTCCGACCAAGGTCCGCGTCAAAAGGCAGACAGCGGACGATTGCGTCGCCCTCGAAGCCAGCCACGACGGTTATGAGCGCCAGTTCG
The DNA here is from genome assembly GCA_947380915.1 of Beijerinckiaceae bacterium. The sequence goes on along the minus strand of CANCSY010000067.1, from coordinate 935 downwards.
GCCTCATCCACACCCGCAGCCTCTATCTGTCGACCGAGGGCGACCAGCTCGAGGGGGAGGACAGCCTGCTGCCTGCCGCAGGCAAGAAATCGAATGTGACGACCGCAGACTACGCGGTGCGATTCCACCTGCACGCTGCGCTGCGCACACGCATGGCGGAAGATCGGCAATCCCTGGAGATCGTCACCCCCCTGGGGCAGGTCTGGCTGTTTCAGGCCGGGGGACACAGACTGACGGTCGAGGAGAGCATCGCCTTCGCCAGCGCCGAGGGCGTGCGCGGCGCAGACCAGATCGTCATCCACACCAATTATCTGGATTATCCGACCATCAACTGGTCCCTCCACAAGACCACCGGCGCGTGAAGCTGCGCCGGCGCAGCGAGCGCCGGGTCCCTTGAACGGGCGATCGGCCGATCAATGCCGGAAATGACGATGCCCCGTCAGCACCATGGCGAGCCCGGCCTCGTCGGCGGCCTTGATCACCTCGTCGTCTCGCATGGAGCCGCCGGGCTGGATCACCGCCGTGGCGCCCGCCTCCGCCGCCGCCAGCAACCCGTCCGCGAAGGGGAAGAAGGCGTCTGACGCCACCACGGAGCCCTTGGCGAGGGTCTCCGCAAGCCCAGCAGCCTTGGCGGCTTCCGAGGCTTTCCAGGCGGCGATGCGGGAGGAATCGACCCGGCTCATCTGGCCTGCGCCCACGCCCACTGTCGCGCCCTGGCGGGCGTAGACGATGGCGTTGGACTTCACATGCTTGGCCACGCGGAAGGCGAATTTCAGATCTTCCAGTTCCTGCGCCGTGGGGGCGCGTTTGGTGACGACGCGCAGATCCATGTCGTCCACCACCGCATTGTCGCGGCCCTGCACCAGCATGCCGCCCGCCACCGTGCGCAGCACGAGTCCTTGAGCGCGCGGATCAGGCAAGCCGCCCGTCAGCAG
>CANCSY010000066.1 GCA_947380915.1 Beijerinckiaceae bacterium | reverse complement strand
GGGCGGCGCTCGTCCCCCGCGCCGCGCTCCCGATCCCTCGACTGCGGTGGAAGTCAGCGGCAAGGTAAAGTGGTTCGACGAGACCAAGGGCTTCGGCTTTGTGGCGAGCGACGACGGCGGCAAGGATGTGTTCATCCATATCTCCGTGTTGCGTCCCGCTGGCATCGCCACCCTCGTCGAGGGTCAGGCCGTTCAGATGCGCGTCGTCGATACGCCGAAGGGCCGCGAAGCGGTTTCCATCGCGGCCGACTGATCGGCATTGCATTTCAGTACGAAGGCGGCGATTCATTCGCCGCCTTTTTTGTTGCGCGCTTGCCTGCTTCCCTTCAGCCGCCCCTTAGCCGAGACGCCACGCCATGACCCCTTCCCGCGATCTCGCCGCGCTCCTCGACATCATGGCGGCCCTTCGTACGCAGGGCACGGGCTGCCCCTGGGATCTGGAACAGACTTTCGCCTCCATCGCCCCCTATACGGTCGAGGAAGCCTATGAGGTCGTCGACGCCATCGAGCGTGGCGATCTGGCTGATTTGAAGGACGAGTTGGGCGATCTGCTGCTTCAGGTGGTCTTCCATGCGCGCATGGCCGAAGAGGCCGGGCAGTTCGCCTTTCCCGATGTGGTGGAGGCCATCACCTCCAAGATGATCCGCAGGCATCCCCATGTCTTCGGCGATGCGAAGGATCTGACGCCCGCTGAGGTCAAGGGCCTCTGGGGCGCCATCAAGGCGCAGGAGAAGGCCCTGCGGGCGCAGGCGCGCGCCAAGGCGGGCCTGCCGCCAGAACCGGAGGCCAAGGGTCTGCTGGGAGGCATTCCGACCGCCCTGCCCGGTCTGACCCGGGCCGTGAAGCTGCAAGCCAAGGCCTCGACGGTGGGCTTTGACTGGAACGACGCCCGCCTCGTCCTCGCCAAGATTCAGGAAGAAGCGCGCGAGATCGAAGAGGCTCTGGACGCTGGCGCCTCCAAAGAGACGGTGGCTGGCGAGGTGGGCGATCTGCTCTTCGCGGTCGCCAATCTGGCGCGGCATCTGGATGCCGACCCCGAGGCCGCGCTGCGCACCACCAACGCCAAATTCGAGCGTCGCTTCGCTCATATCGAGGCGCGCCTCGCCGCCGAGGGCAAGACGACTGCCGAGGCCTCTCTGGAAGAGATGGACGCGCTATGGAATGAGGCCAAGGGGCTGGAGGGCTAGAGGGTCAGGCCCGCTTCAAAGGCGCGGCTTCCGCGACTTCGCGCACCGCCTCCGGGAACCGTCGCTCGAACCGCTCGGCACGGTCCGGCGCGACACGCACCACCAACCGCTGCCGCCCCTTGGGGTCGGACTTGCGGGTCATGACCTCCGTGTTTTCGTAGAGCCAGGCGAGGCCCTCGCCATCGCTGGGCTCCAGCCGCAGGCGATAGCTTCCGCGCCCCTCGGCCAGTCGTTCCTCGATGGCCAGGAGCAGGGCGGCCACGCCCTGCCCCGTCACGGCGGAGACCACCATCTGCTGGCGGTCCTCCGGGCCGGGCCGCCGGGCGGCGTTGATGACGCGTTCCTGCTGGGCGGGGGCGAGCAGATCCGCCTTGTTCCAGACCTCTATGATGCGGCGCTGATCGGCGGCCTCGATGCCCAGATCATTCAGGATGGCCGAAACATCTGCGCTCTGCGCTTCGGTATCCTCGTGGGATATGTCGCGCACATGCAGGATCACATCGGCCTCGATCACCTCCTCCAGCGTGGCGCGGAAGGCGCTCACCAGCATGGTCGGCAGGTCCGAGATGAAGCCCACGGTGTCCGACAGCATGACCTTGGCGCCATGGGGCAGGCGCAGTCCGCGCAGGGTCGGGTCGAGGGTGGCGAAGAGCATGTCCTGCGCCAGCACATCGGCCCGGGTCAGGCGATTGAAGAGCGTGGACTTACCCGCATTGGTGTAGCCCACCAGCGCCACGACCGGATAGGGCACGTCCTGACGGCTGCGGCGATGCAGGCCGCGCGTCTTCTTGACGCCCTCCAGATCGCGCTCGATGCGGGTGATGCGCTCCTGGATCAGGCGCCGGTCGGTTTCGATCTGGGTTTCGCCGGGGCCGCCGAGAAAGCCGAAGCCGCCGCGCTGGCGCTCCAGATGGGTCCAGGAGCGCACGAGGCGGGACTTCTGATAATCCAGATGGGCCAGTTCGACCTGCAGGGAGCCTTCGCGGGTGCGGGCGCGGCGACCGAAAATCTCAAGAATGAGACCTGTGCGGTCGATGACCTTGGCGCCGAAGGCTTTTTCCAGATTGCGCTGTTGCACGGGCGAGAGGGCGCAATCCATCATCACCAGATCGCATTCTTCGGCCTTCACGACCTCCGCGATTTCCTCCACCTTGCCCTTGCCCAGAAAGGTGGCGGGGCGGATCTGGGTGAGGGGCGCATGGATGGCGCCCTTCACATCGAGATCGATGGCGCGGGTGAGCCCTGCGGCCTCATCAAGGCGCGCCTGAGGGGAGCGTAGCGCCGTCCCGGCGCTGTCCCCGGGCAAGCGGGCCTGAACCCGCTCGCTGAGATAGGGGCCGACAACCAGAACATGGGTATGTTCGGCGCGGCGACGTTCGAGATCGAAACCGGGGGAATGGTTGTCCGTGTTGCTCATTCGACCTCGGTTTGCCTCGTTCAGGCTTTCTCGCCGCCCTCTTCCGTTTCGAACATCTGGATCGGCGCGCCGGGCATGATGGTCGAGATAGCGTGTTTGTAGACGAGTTGCGAGTGCCCGTCCCGGCGCAGGAGAACGCAAAAGTTATCGAACCAGGTGACAACGCCCTGGAGCTTCACACCGTTCACGAGAAAGATCGTGAGGGGAATCTTGCTCTTGCGGACATAGTTCAGAAAGGTGTCTTGCAGGTTCTGCGTGCGTTCTGCCGCCATTTTCTCGTTCCTTTTATAGCCGTTCTCCTGAACGGCGAAGTTTGGCGACAGGCAAGGCCCGCCACCGCGCCACGGCTTCTATGAACCGTGAAGCAAACATGAAGCCAACTTGCCGTAACGATTGAAGGTGACAAGCTCCATCCTTCATACGCACGGACAAGCGGGTCCGATCATTCGGCCCGGCGACGCAGACACGGCGCAAGACAGGGCCGGAGGTGTAGCGAGTTCCGGTCGGCTCCGCCATACCAAACTGGAGAGCAACAGAATTTGGGCTCCTCACATGCGCGTCAGTCGATCGCGAGGGATTTGAGTTTGCGATGCAAAGCTGATCGTTCCATGCCTATGAATTCGGCAGTGCGCGAAATGTTGCCGCCAAACCGGCTGATCTGCGCCACGAGATATTCGCGCTCGAACACTTCGCGCGCTTCACGCAGCGGCAGGCTCATCAGCTTCTCGCCGCCCGCCCCATTGGGAGTGGCCGGAACGAGGGCGCCGATTTCCGAGGGCAACATGGAAGCGTCGATCTCCACATCCGCATCGCCCGCCGCCAGAATCAGCAAGCGCTCGATATTGTTGCGAAGCTGGCGCACATTTCCCGGCCAGTCGTGGGATTGCAGGATGGCCATGGCGTCCAGCCCCACCTTGCGGCGCGGCAGGCCCGTGGTCAGCGAGAGCTGCTCCATGAAGAAATCCACCAGTTCGGGAATGTCGTCGCGACGTTCCGACAGGGCGGGCACCCGGATCGGGACCACCGACAGGCGATGGAACAGATCCTCCCTGAAGAGCCCCTCCTCTATCGCCAGCGCCAGATCGCGGCTGGTCGAGGAAATGATGCGCACATCCACATGGACGCGGGTGGCGCCGCCGACCCGCTGGAAGTTCTGATCAACGAGAACCCGCAGGATCTTGCCCTGGGTTTCCTTGGGCATGTCGGCCACTTCGTCGAGATAGAGCGTGCCGCCATGGGCTTCCTCAAGGGCGCCGACCTTGCGTGAGCGTCCGTCCCCGCCCTCCGTGCCAAACAGCTCCTCTTCCATCGACTCCGGCGTGATGGTGGCTGCATTGAGGACGACGAATGGACCATTGGCGCGCAGCGAGGATTCATGGATCACCCGCACCACCAGTTCCTTGCCGGAGCCCGAAGGGCCGGAGACCATGATGCGGGAATTGGCGGGCGCAACCCGTTCGATCACCTGTCGCAACTGGTTCATGCTGGTTGAGCGGCCAACCACGCGGTTTGACGCGCCCGCGCGGGCGCGCAACTCGCTCACCTCACGCTTGAGCCGCGAGGTTTCCAGCGCCCGTTCGGCCACCAGCACAAGGCGATCCGCCTTGAAGGGTTTCTCGATGAAGTCATAGGCGCCAAGCCGGATCGCCTGAACGGCGGTCTCGATATTGCCATGGCCCGAAATCATCACCACGGGGAGATTGGGATGCTGCTGCTTGACGATCTCCAGCAGCTGCATGCCATCCAGCCGCGATCCCTGCATCCAGATGTCGAGAAAGATGAGCTGGGGTCGTCGCGCTTCGATCGCCGCCAAAGCTTCGTCGGAGTTCTTGGCCGTGCGGGTGTTGTGCCCCTCATCGGACAGGATCCCCGAAACGCCTTCGCGAATGTCCGCCTCGTCATCGACGATCAGTATGTCGGTCGCCATGGATGCTTACGCCTTCTGTTGGAACTGTTGCGCGCCGTATGGCCCCTCAGCATTCGGCGTCATTTCGGTCGTTTGAAGCGGGAACCAGAGGCGCACACGCGCCCCCTGCCCGTCTGGCGCATCGAGGAGTTCGATGCCGCCGCCATGATCTTCCAGAATCTTGGCGACAATAGGCAGCCCAAGGCCGGTGCCCTCCGCGCGGGTCGTCACATAGGGCTCGAGCAGTTTCTGGCGGCTCTCGATGGGAAAACCCTTGCCATTGTCCACCACATCAATGGACACCACGCCGGCGTCGTCGACGCCGAGGGAAACGGCGATCCGCGGCGCCTCGCCCCGCTCCTGGGCGGCGGCAATGCCCTCGGTGGCGTTCTTGATGATATTGGTGAGCGCCTGCGACAGGAGCCGCCGGTCAAAGCGCGCGATGACGGGCGCCTCCGGCAGATGCTCCTCCATGGCGACCTCAGGATGGCCGACCCGCATGAGAAACAGGACCTGACGGATGCAGGCGGACAGATCATCCTCCTGCAAGCGGGGCTTTGGCATGCGCGCGAAGGACGAGAACTCGTCCACCATGCGCTTTATGTCCTCCACCTGCCGCACGATCGTGTCGGTGCATTGATCGAAGATGTCGCGGTCCTGGGTGATGACCCGCCCATATTTCCGTTTCAGCCGTTCGGCCGAAAGCTGGATGGGCGTGAGGGGGTTCTTGATCTCATGGGCGATGCGCCGCGCCACATCGGCCCAGGCCGATGTTCGCTGCGCGCTGACAAGCTCGGTGATGTCGTCGAGGGTGACGACAAAGCTCTGAGGACCCGCCATGGAGGCTTCGCTGGTGACGCGGATATTGTACATGCGCTCGCGCCCATGGCGGTTGAGCGTGATCTGGCTTTGCATCATGCGCGAACGGCTCTCGCGAGCGTCGGTCATGACGGGCGCGAGTTCGGGAATCACCTCGTCGAAACGCTCGCCGATCCTATGATCCCCGGTCTGGTCGCCGGAACCATCGAGCAATTTGGCCGCCGAAGCGTTCACCACGGTGATGCGTCCCTTTGCGTCTATGCCGATCACGCCCGCCGGAACGCCCGACAGCACCGCCTCGGTGAAGACGCGGCGCTCGTCGATCAGGGCGCTGGCGGCGATCAGGCGGTTCTGTTGCAGGCGCAGTTCCGACGTCATCTTGTTGAAGGTCTCGCCGAGATGGGCGAGGTCGCCTTCGGCCTTGTTGACAGGCACCTGAACATAGAGATTGCCGGTGGAGACCTGATCGGTCGCGGAAATCAGGCGGCGTATGGGCGTGACCAGGCGCGTGGCGAAGGAGAGCCCCAGCCATGTCGCCGACAGAACCATGATCAGCGCAATCAGCACATACATGGTCGCAAAGGCGATCTGGATGTTGCGCCGGTGCTGCTCATAGTTTTCGTAAAGGCCGATCAGTCCGGCCGCCTGGGCCGGAAATTCGACCGCGAAGGGATCAATCGGCCTGGCGGCGTAAAGGAAAATGTCCTGCGCCATGGGAACCTGCCGCAGGGCCACGAAGGTGCGGCCTTCGGCGAGGATCAGGCAAAGCGGCTCGTTCTTGCGCGCGTCATCAAAATCGCTCGCGTCTGGCGGAGCCAGAACCGCCGGGGTAGCCTGTGTGACGTCCGCCCCCTGCCCGGACGCGGCCGAGGGCGTCTCTGGTGGCAGATCAAACCGGTCCGTCACGGTCCCGTCGGGTTTTATCAGGGCGGCGACCGAGAAGTTGAGATAGCGGGCGCGCGAATTGAAGAACTCTTCGAAGATCTGCTTGTTGGTGTTGTAGATCGGCAGGGCGCGGGACACGTCGAACGCCGCAAGCCGGGTCTCCTGCAGCAGCGACCGGCATTGCGATTCCCGGAAAAGCCGCGCCGCTTCCGCCGTATTGTAGACGAAGCCGCGCACGTCCTGCATGAATGCCGGATTGAGGCTGCGCTCCAGGGTGATCGAGCCCACGATGGCGATGAGGATGGCCGGGGCGGCCGCGATCATCGAGAACAGGGTGACGATGCGGATATGCAGCCGCGCGCCAGCCGCCTGCTTGCGACGCGCCGCCACAAGGCGCAGCACCTCGACGAGGATCAGCCCCAGCAGCACCAGAATGATGACGAGATTGCCGACAAACAGCCCCAGCACCACATCATTGGTCGGCGCTATGGGCGTGTAGTCGGCGAAAACCAGCAGCGTGCCGATGGACGCCAAAACGGCGCAAGTCACCACCACCGGCCCAAACCGGGAAAGGAACCGCCGCTCTGCGCCTGTGACGGCTGGGGACGGCAAGGTGGGATTGCTATCGTTCATCTGTCCCGGACTGCTCAGCGGCCGAAGCACCGGGGGCGAAGCCAACGGGCGACCATCATCTCTCGCTCACGACGAGCGTGACCAAGATACAACGGTGTTGCCAGATTGCGACATTTTTGAGAAGGCCTGACCCTCAAACTGTGGACAGTGCGAAAAATTCAGTCGGAATGCGTCATCTGGGGGTCCGCATCAAACGCACGTCGAGGTCGCGGACTTTCTTGCGGAGCGTGTTGCGATTGAGCCCCAAAAGCTCCGCAGCCTTGATCTGATTTCCGCGCGTCGCAGCCAAAGCCGCTGATATCAAGGGATATTCTATTTCCCGGAGGATGCGGTGATAGAGGCCCGGAGGAGGAAGCTGCTCGCCATATTCCTTGAATAGCGCCGAAAGATGATGTTCGACCGAAAGCGAAAGGCTCGATTCCTCTTCCTCGCCGCCCTGGGAGGGGGATGCGGTCGGCCCGCCGCCATTTTGCGCGGGCCGAGGCGTCGCAAGCACCGGCGCGTCCGCGCCCAGTTCCGCCTCGACCAATTGATCGGCGATGGTCTCCTGGGGATAGAGCGCAGCCAGGCGCCGGATCAGATTTTCAAGCTCGCGGATATTGCCGGGCCACCGATAGCGCTTCATGCGCTCGAGGGCGGCGCCTTCCATATGCTTGAGCGGCAGGCCTTCGGAGGCTGCGATCTTGAAGAAGTGGCGCACGAGGTCAGGGATGTCCTCGGAGCGTTCGCGCAGGGGCGGCAGGCGCAGGGGCACCACATTAAGGCGGAAGAAGAGATCTTCGCGGAACAGGCCCTGCTGGATCAGGATGCGCAGGTCCTTGTTGGTGGCCGCCACGATCCGCACATTGGTCTTGATATGGGTGCGGCCGCCCACGGTCGTATATTCGCCCTGCTGCAAAACGCGCAGCAGACGGGTCTGGGCCTCCATGGGCATGTCGCCGATTTCGTCGAGGAAGAGCGTGCCGCCTTCGGCCTGCTCGAAGCGACCGGCGGAGCGGGCGTTGGCGCCGGTGAAGGCGCCCTTCTCGTGGCCGAAAAGCTCGCTCTCGATGAGATCGCGCGGAATGGCCGCCATGTTGATGGCGACGAAGGGGCCCTTTGCGCGCTTGCCGTAATCGTGCAGGGCGCGGGCCACCAGTTCCTTGCCGGTGCCGGATTCGCCCGTGATCATCACGGTCAGGTCGGTCTGCATGAGCCGCGCAAGGGTGCGGTAGATCTCCTGCATGGCGGGTGAGCGGCCAACCAGCGGCATGCCCTCCAGTTCCTCGACCACGTCACGGGCGACGCGGGTTCGCGGCTCTGCGAGGGCGCGCCCGACAATGGCGATCAGTTCCTTCAGGTCGAAAGGCTTGGGCAGATAATCATAGGCGCCGCCTTCGGAGGCCTTGATGGCGGTCATGAAGGTGTTCTGGGCGCTCATCACGATGATCGGCAGGTCCGGACGGGCCTTCTTGATGCGCGGCAGAAGCTCGAAGGCGTTTTCATCGGGCATGACCACATCGGTGATGACCAGATCGCCCTCGCCCGCCTGCACCCAGCGCCACAGGGTTCCCGCCGTTCCCGTCACCCGCACATCGTAGCCCGCACGCGTGAGGGCCTGACTGATGACCGTGCGGATGGCCGCATCGTCATCGGCGACGAGAATGTTTCCGGTAGCCATATCGGCTCATCTCCTGAATTCAGTTTTGCAGCAAGAACGCACACTCAACTCGTTAGGCGGCGGTCGAACGGCCATCGGTGTGCGAATACATCGGCATCAGAACCCGGAAGGTCGTTCGACGTGGATGAGACTCGCATTCGATAATGCCGCCATGATCGCCAATGATCTTTGCGACAAGTGCAAGACCGAGGCCAGTTCCTGACGCCTTGTTTGTCACGAAGGGGTCAAAGAGATGCTCGGCAATGTCTGGCGCGACCCCTGGCCCATTGTCGCGCACGCAGAATTGCAGCGGCAAGCTGACTGGCGAGGCCGAAGCCGTGGTCTTCAGGCGCACGCCCGGCTTGAAGGCGGTGGAGAGTTCGATTTCGCCCTCGATCGCATCCTCGCCAATGGCCTCAGCCGCGTTTTTCACCAGATTGAGAAAGACCTGAATGAGCTGGTCCCTGTTGGCCCAGACCGGGGGCAGCGAGGGATCATAAACCTCGAGGAAGCGGATGTGCCGGGCGAAGCCCGCCTGGGCGACCCGCTTCACATGGTCCAGCACCGCATGGATATTGACCCGCTCGCGCTCCACGGGACGCTCATCCGAAAAGGCCTCCATGCGGTCGACCAGTTTCACGATACGGTCGGTTTCGTCGCAGATCAGGCGCGTCAGCGAGCGGTCCTCGTCCTGAGCCGACATTTCCAGCAATTGCGCGGCGCCGCGAATGCCGGAGAGGGGATTCTTGATCTCGTGGGCCAGCATGGTCGCCATGGCCGAGACCGATCGCGCTGCCCCGCGATGGGTCAATTGCCTGTCCATTTTATCAGCAATTGTCCGTTCTTGCAGCATGATGATCACGCCTTCGGCATTGCCCGGCGCGGGACAGGCGTGAATGTCCACCACCCGCTCCATGCCGATCTTGGGCGTGCCCAGGTCCACCCGGTACTCGTTGACCGTGGCGCCGCGGGTGCGGACATAGTCCACCAGACCCAGAAGCGGCGAGCCAAAAGGCAGGATCTCGTCAAGCCGTCGACGCACGAGCATCGTGCGGCTCATTTCGAAAAAGCCCTCCGACGCTGCGTTGGCGTCCGCGACCCGGCCATCGGGGCTGATGGTCAGGATGGGATAGGGCAACGCATTGAGCAGTTCCCCGGGGTCCACGGTGAAGGGCGTCGGTCTTGGTTTCAGCTCCAGCGCCGACATGTCAGGCAGCCTCCGCTTCGGAATGATCTTTGAACAGATGCGCGATGAGATGGCGCACCTCATGGGTGTCTTCGCTTGTGACGAGCCGCAGGCGGTCGCGCGCAGCGCCTGCGCCGCCCTCAGGGCGCGCCAGGTCCGCATAGGCCGCCAGATGCTTGCGGGCATGGCGCAGGCCGCCGCGCTCGCCAAAGAGGCGCAGCAGGCCTTCGTAATGCTCCAGCGCCGCCTCGGCGCGATCGATATTCGACGGGGCCTTGAAAGGCAGGCCCGCAAGGCCGGCGGCGATCTCCCCCACCAGCCAGGGCTGTCCCATGGCGGCCCGGCCAATCATGACCCCCTGCGCGCCGGAAGCCGCCAGCATGGCGCGGGCGTCGGCGAGCGAGGCGCAATCGCCATTGGCCACCACCGGGATCGAGACGGCGTCCACGACGGCGCGGATCGCGTCCCAATTGGCGGCGCCCTTGTAGAACTGGCAGCGGGTGCGTCCGTGGATCGTCACCAGCTTCACGCCCTCCTGTTCCGCCCGGCGGGCGAGGTCAGCGGCGTTGAGGCTGTTGTCATCCCAGCCCAGCCTTGTCTTCAGGGTCACGGGGATCGACACCGCCCTGACCGTCGCCTCGATGAGCCGAAGCGCCAGATCAGGCGTGCGCATGAGCGCGGAGCCCGCATAACCGCCCGTCACCCGCTTGGCCGGACAGCCCATGTTGATGTCGACCATGGCGGCCCCGGAGGCCTCGGCGAGGCGCGCGGCCTCCCCCATCCAGTGGGGATCGCAACCGGCGATCTGCACCACATGCAGATCAAGCCCGGCGCCCTCGGCGCGCACCCGGCTCTCTTCCTCGCCGCGCACATAATCATCGGAGGCGACCATTTCGGAAATCACGAGGGAGGCGCCAAACCGCGCGCTGATGCGACGCATGGCCACATCGGTGACGCCGGACATTGGCGCGAGCACGGCGCAGCCGGGCAATTCAATTGACCCGACGCGCAGGGATCTGCCTAAATCTTCAGCATCCAGCATCATGCCTATACTATAGTCACTTTTGTGCGATGCGCAATAAGCAGCGTCAACACGAGGTTTGACGAAGAACAGGAAACCGGCGACACAATCAGGCATTGCCCAGTTGCGGTGAAACGACCTGATGAGCCCTGCCCCAATGTCCACGCCAAGCCTCGCCATAGTCGTCGTCGCCGCAGGCCGGGGGTCGCGGGCTGGCGAGGGCCTGCCCAAGCAATATCGGACCTTGGCGGGCGAGCCGATCATCACCCATGCCCTGCGGGCGCTGCACAGGGCCGCGCCCGAGGCCCACATTCTCGTGACGATCCATCCGGATGATCAGGCGCTTTATGGGGCCTCCGTGGCCCTGCTGGACGCCTCGGCGCGCGCGGCACTCCTGGATCCCGTTCCCGGTGGCGCCTCGCGACAGGCGAGCGTCAGGGCGGGGCTGGAGGCGCTGACGGCGGAGGCCCCCGCCCTCGTGCTGATCCACGATTGCGCCCGGCCCTTCGCCAGCCCCGGCCTCATCGCCCGCGCCCTTGCGGCGGCGAGCGCAACGGGCGCGGCCGTGCCGGGCTTGCCGGTCACCGACACGATCAAGCAGATCGACGCCCTGGGGCGCATCGAGGCCACCCCGCCCCGCGCCCAGTTGCGGGCCGTGCAGACGCCGCAGGCCTTCCGCTATGATCTGATCCTGAACGCCCACCGCCTCGCGGCCTCCACGGGCCAGACTGAATTGACCGATGATGGCGCGGTCGCCGAATGGGCGGGCCTTGCGGTCCATGTTTTCGAGGGAGATGCCGCGAATATGAAAGTCACCAATCCCGAAGACTTCGCCGCCGCCGAGGCCCGCCTGCTGGGGCAGTTGCAGGACATACGCACCGGCCAGGGTTTTGACGTCCATGCCTTCACCGAAGGCGATCAGGTCTGGCTGGGCGGGGTCTCGATTCCCCACAGCAAGGGCCTGCTGGGCCATTCGGACGCAGATGTGCTCATGCATGCGGTGACGGACGCCATTTATGGGGCCTTGGCCGATGGGGACATCGGCGCCCATTTCCCGCCCTCCGACCCCCAATGGAAGGGCGCGGCTTCCGATATTTTCCTGCGTCATGCGGTCCAGCGGGTGCGCGAGCGCGGCGGCATGATCGCCCATGTGGACGGCACAGTGATCTGCGAGGCCCCCAAGGTCGGCCCGCACCGCGACGCCATCCGCTCCAAATTGGCCGAGATCATGGGCGTGGATGTGTCGCGCGTGGCGGTGAAGGCGACGACATCGGAACAACTGGGCTTCACCGGCCGCCGCGAAGGCATCGCCGCCATGGCGCTGGCGACGGTGCGGCTGCCTGCTTGACCGGGCGGGCGCTTTCTCTTCAAATCCGCAAGGTCTAATGATCAGCAACTCACGACCCCCACCCCGTCCGCTTCGCGGCCGACCCTCCCCACAAGGGGGAGGGTATGACGCGCCAAGACCCCGAGATGATTCCGTCATCAAGGCGAAACGCTTGCCGCTCCCCTCCCCCCTGTGGGGAGGGGCGAGGGGTGGGGATCGGGTAATGTGGGGAGGTTAGCGCTGTTGGACGCGAGCACGCTCCAGGAAAACGCACCATGCCCTCACCCTTCGACGACGCCCTCCTCGCCCGCGCCACCGCGCTGATCAAGGCCTATGCCGCCCGTGGCGAGATGATCGCCACCGCCGAATCCTGCACGGGCGGGCTGGTGTCGGGCTTGCTCACCGAAATCGCCGGGTCCTCCGCCGTGGTGGACCGGGGCTTCGTCACCTATTCCAATGAGGCCAAGCAGGATCTGCTGGGCGTACCTGCGGCGATTCTGGCGGCCCATGGCGCCGTGAGCGAGCCAACCGCCCGCGCCATGGCGGAGGGGGCGCTTGCGCGGTCCCGCGCCCATGTGACGGTGGCGATCACGGGCGTTGCTGGCCCTGGCGGCGGCAGTGCGGACAAGCCCGTGGGGCTCGTGCATTTTGGCTGCGCCCGGCGCGGGGGCGAGACGCAGACGGTCGAAAAGCGCTTCGGCGATCTCGGCCGCACGGAGGTTCGCCGCGCCGCCCTTCTCTGCGCCCTCGATCTGCTGGATGGACGGCTGTCCTGACGCTCAGGCCAGTTCGTCACGATAGAAGCCCATGGCCTCCTGCGCGGCGCGGTCGGAATAGCTGAAGATCACGCAATCCTCATGGGCGTGGAAAGCGAAGTCGCACCACGACGGCGCCACGAAGATATCGTGGGGCGAAAAGGCGAAGCGGTTGCCCGCGATGACCACAACGCCCGAGCCCTCCGACACATTGAACACGATGTTCTCGGTGGTGCGCCAGGGCTTGCCGTCAAACCCCTTGGGCAGAAACTGCATGAAGGCGGCCATGGTCGGGAAAGGATATTTCCCATTGGCCGGATTGGCGTAGCGCAGCTTGACGCCGTGCGAGGCGTGCAGGGCTTGCGACTTGTGCAGGTGATGCAGCGCCTCCAGCGTGCGCGCATAGGGATATTTCAGGAGCGGAGAGGCGGCGCCCTGCACATAGTCCACGGGCAGCAGGGCCGAGCCGAAGGCGGCGGCCGAATCGCCCTCGGTGCGATAGAGCGGCTGGGTCTCGCCGGGGTAATCCTCGCGGAAAGTGGCGCCGAAAAATTTCGTGAAGGCGGAATCGAGCCCGTCCATCCAGACCACCGGCCCCTTGCCGATGTTTCCATGGTCGTGCCAGGCCCAGTTGGGCGTCACGATGAAGTCGCCGGGGCTGATCATCACCCGCTCGCCATTGACGGCGGTATAGGCGCCCTCCCCCTCCACCACGAAACGCAGGGCGTTGGGCGTGTGGCGATGGGCG
>CANCSY010000065.1 GCA_947380915.1 Beijerinckiaceae bacterium | reverse complement strand
CCCCGCCAGACAAACAAACTCCAGTCTCGAATCCATCGCAGACACCTCGCGAAACGGCATCCCGATCTCCTTTCTCTGAGATCGGGAAAGTGTCCACTATGTCTCCGAACACCTGTCCACTATGTATCCGGTCTAAACAGTGGGGAGGGTCGGCACGCGAAGCGTGACGGGGTGGGGGGCGCGAGATGCTGATCGGGAGTGCGGTTGCAAAGGCGCGCTTTAACCAGCATGCGTGGACCCCCACCCCGCACCCCTCCTCACGAGGGGGAGGGGAACGGCTGGCGTTTCGCCTCAGTAATTCCGGTCGTTGGTCTGTTCGACCGGACCCCGCTTCAATGCCCCTCGAAACTCACCAGCGTCCGCACGGGCACGCCGTGGTCCCGGATCTTCTGGGCGCCGCCCAGTTCCGGCAGGTCGATCACGAAACAGGCGGCGACCACGTCGGCGCCGATCTGCTTCAATAGTTTCACCGCGCCCTCCGCCGTGCCGCCGGTGGCGATGAGGTCATCCACCAGAATCACGCGCTCGCCCGGCGCGATGGCGTCGTCGTGCATCTCCATTTCGTCGATGCCATATTCCAGCGAATAGGCGACGGAGACCTTGGTGAAAGGCAGCTTGCCCTTCTTGCGGATCGGCACGAAGCCCGCTGACAGCTGATGTGCCACCGCGCCGCCCAGAATGAATCCGCGGGCTTCCATGCCCGCGACCTTGTCGATCTTGGTTCCGGCCCAGGGCTGCACCAGCTCGTCGATGGCGCGGCGAAAGGCGCGGGCGTCGCCCAGCAGCGTGGTGATGTCGCGAAAGAGGATGCCGGGCTTGGGATAGTCCGGAATGGTGCGGATGGAGGCCTTGAGATCGTTCTCGAAAGTCATGGGTCTGTCCGGGTGAGGGGAGGTCAGGTCTGGCGCAGCAGGCGGCCCATGATGGCGTCGAGCTTGCCCATCAGGGCGGGGTCGCGCACATCGGGATGGGTCATCACGGCGCCGTCGAGGGCGCGGTCGGAGCCTACGGGGCAGGGCTCGTGGTGGGCTGGAAAGTCGCGCAGAACGCGGGCGATGAGGCGGCCCGCCTTCTCGGCGTTTTCATGGACGATCTTGATGACGGAGGCCACGTCCACCGCATCGTGGCCGGGATGCCAGCAATCGAAATCCGTCACCATGGAGATGGTGGCGTAGGAAATCTCGGCTTCGCGGGCGAGCTTGGCTTCGGGCATGGCGGTCATGCCGATCACATCGAAGCCCTGCGCCTTGTAGCCGAAGGATTCGGCCTGGGAGGAGAACTGCGGCCCCTCCATGCAGACATAGGTTCCGCCCTTCACGCAGGCGATATCCTCCGCCTGCGCCGCCGCATGGATGCGCGCCACAAGATTGGGCGCCACCGGATGGGCCATGGACACATGGGCCACGCAGCCATCGCCGAAGAAGCTGGAGGCGCGGCCATAAGTGCGGTCCACATATTGATCCACCAGCACGAAGGTCCCCGGCGCCAGCTCCGCCTTGAAGGAGCCACAGGCGGAGATGGAGATGAGATCGGTGACCCCCGCCCGCTTCAGCGCATCGATATTGGCGCGGTAGTTGATCCCCGAGGGCGAGAAGCGATGGCCGCGCCCGTGGCGGGGCAGGAAGACGGCTTCCGTATCGCCAATGCGCCCAAAGCGCAGGGCGTCCGAGGCCTCGCCCCAGGGGGTCGCCACCCGCTCCTCCCGCGTCACGGTGAGGCCCGGCAGGTCGTAGACCCCTGATCCGCCGATGATCCCGACAATGGCCTTGCTCATGATCGCTCCTGCCTCGAACCGCCCCGCTTTGTGCCCGTCCCCGCGCGCAGGCGCAAGGGAGCGCGTCCAGCGATTCTTCCCCAACGGAACCCCGGCGCCGCGTCACGGGTTGAAGAGCATCGGCTTCGGCGCAGGGCCGGGGCGTGCGACCCAGGAGCATCCCGACCATGCGCAAGTTCGCCCTCGCCCTCTGCGCCGCCTCAGCCCTTGTGGGCGTCAGCGCCGCACTCCAGCCCGCCATGGCCGGTGTCGCGCCCGCGGGGGCCATCCCTGCGGCGCCCGTCAACGCCGTGGAGGAGGCCCAGTATCGCTGGCGCGGGCGCAACTATTGCTTTTACGTGGACGGCTGGCAGGGCCCCGGCTGGTATCGCTGCGGCTGGCAGCGTCGCCGCGGCATGGGCTGGGGCGGCCCCATGGGCTGGCGCGGCTGGGATGCGCCGCGCGGCGGCATGCATCACGAAAGGCCCCGTGGCCGCGAGATGGACCGCGACAGGGATCGCGCCCCCCGGCGAGACATGGATCGCGCCCCGCAGCGTGGCCCCGACCGGGGCATGGATCGCGGCCCGGAGCGGGGCGGCGCTGCGCCGGGTGGAGCTGATCGCCGTCCGCCTGCGGGTGGTGAACGCGGCGCGGCCCCAGGTGGCGAACGTGGCGCGGCCCCTGGCGGTTGCCCGCCCGCTGGCGGCGGGGAACGGGGCGCTGCGCCCGGCGGCGGCGAGCGCCCCAGGGATGTACGGCCGCCTGCGGGCGCTCCCGGTGGTGGCGGTGGTGGCGGCGGCGCCCCCGCAGGCGGCGCGCCTGCGCCCGGCCCCAACTGAGCGGGCCTTTTGCCGCATCTGTGATGCAACATAAATCGCGAGGCGGCTTGTCAGCCGCCTCCGCAAGGGCCACCTTCAGCCAGAGCCGAAGGAGGGTCATATGCACGTGATTCATCGCAAGGGTTGGGAAATTCCGGAGCGCGAGGCGACCCCGGAGCATCTGTTCCTCAATCGCCGTTCGCTTTTGAAAGCTGGCGCCGCTCTGGGCGCGGGGACCATCGCGCCGGGCCTGTCCAGCATCGCCATGGCGGCGGAGGACCCCACCGCCGGGCTCTATCCGGCCAAAGCCAGCGATGTCTTCAAGGGCGCCTTCACCCCCGAGGACGTGGGCGCGCGCTATAACAATTTCTACGAATTCGGCACCTCCAAGAAGGTCTATGTGACCGCCGACGCCCTCAAGCCCCGGCCCTGGACCCTGAAGATCGACGGCCTCGTGGAAAAGCCCATAGAGATCGGCGCGGACGAACTCATCAAGCTCATGCCGCTGGAGGAGCGCGTCTATCGCCACCGCTGCGTCGAGGCCTGGTCCATGACCCTGCCCTGGACGGGCTTTCCCCTGAAGAAGCTGGTGGACTATGCGCGGCCCCTGTCGGGCGCGAAATATCTGCGTTTCGAGACCTTCATGGACCCCAAGATGGCCTCGGGCCAGCGCAGCTTCTTCCCCTGGCCCTATGTGGAGGGGCTGACCATGGCCGAAGCCACCAATGACCTCGCTCTCATGGTGACCGGCGCCTATGGCAAGCCGCTGGCCAATGTCTTCGGCGCGCCGATCCGCCTGCATGCGCCGTGGAAATATGGCTTCAAGTCCATCAAGTCGATCACCAGGATCAGCTTTGTGGACACGCGCCCCAAGACCTTCTGGGAAGAATCAGGCCCCGGCGAATATGGCTTCTGGGCCAATGTGAATCCGCAGGTGCCCCATCCCCGCTGGAGCCAGGCGAGCGAAGAGGTGATCGGCACGGGCGCCCGCAAGCCCACGCAACTCTTCAACGGCTACGGCGAATTCGTCGCAGACCTCTACAAGGGGCTGGAGGGCGAGAAGCTCTATCTCTGAGCTTCCCGCGGTATCCCCGGTCGACGGGACGTCGCCCCTCCGGGGGCGCCCTATTTCTTCACATAGGGCCCCAGATCCTTGAGGGCCCATTCGACAAAGCTCGTATCAAGCGCCTTCTCGAGCTCGATGGGCGCTTCGATGAGGCCCTGCTGTTTCCAGATGATCAGGTCTTCCTTCATGCTGGCCACATTCAGCGTTCCATCCGGCCCGCAAGCGCCGAAGATGAAGGAGCGCCAGACCTTGGGGTCCTTGAAGGAACCATATTCGGTCAGGATCGATACGATCTCGTCGCCCTTCTCCCCAAGGAAGGCGCCATCGGGGCCGAGCGCGTCGTTATGGGCGCGCACGCCGCGCAGGAAGGCGCGCATGAACTTGCGGGCCACCTCCGGCTTGTCCTTGGCGAATTTGCCCGCGTAGAGAATTTCCGAGATCTGGTGCACGGGATAGACGTCATAGTCATTGGCGACGGCGACGATGCCGCCAAGGCGCAGGGCCGAACTCACCGCAGGCTCCGCAGGCAGGGCGGCGTCCACGGCGCCGTTCTGGAGGGCGATCCCCATCTGCGGGAAGGCCATGTAGACATTGTCCACTTCATCGGGCTTCACGCCGCCCTTCTCCAGAAATTTCAGGATCACGGTGGAGGCGGCGCTGCCCGGCGCCGAGCCCGCGATCTTCATGCCCTTGAGGTCGGCGAAGCTCTTGTAGCGGCCCGAATCGATCAGGTCCTTGCGCACCAGCAGCTTCTGGCTGCCGCGCCCGGTCACGTTCTGGCTCTTGTCCGCGACGATGCGAATGTCGATGCCGCGCGCCACTGCGTTGAAGAGCCCGGCCGAATGACCGCCCGCTCCCACATCAAGCTCGTTCGTGCCCAGCAGGGAGATCATGCGCGCGGCGGAGTCGAAGGTGTTGAAGGTGACGGTGATCCCTTCCTCGCGGAAGAAGCCTTTCTTGTCGGCGACCCACAGGCCCACGTCGGTGGCTGATCCGGTCACGCCCACCGAGACCTTGGTCTGGGCGGCGGCGATGCCTGTCCAGCCGAGTGCGGCGGCGAGGGCTAGGGCGGCGAGCTTGGCGCGTTTCATGATGTCTCCCCTGAACTTTCGCCAGAGCCTTACCATGGGCCTGCGCTGCGCCAAAGGGGCAGGGAGGTTCAGAAATCCCAGCGCTGGGCGTTGGAGACCAGAAAATCCCGGAACACCTGCACGCGCGCGACATTTTTCAATTCTTCGGGATAGACCAGGAAACATTCCAGTTCGGGCATGTCGGCTTCCGGCAGGATGGGCAGAAGCTCCGACTGGGTCTGCACGAGATAGTCGGGCAGAACGGCGATGCCCACCCCGGCCGCCACCGCATTGCAGACCGCCGTCAGATTGTTGATGGTCAGCGCGGAGACGCGGGGCGCGCGGGAGTCGCGGCCAGTATACTGCAATGAATTGATATTGTTCAGATAATTTCCAGCCGAGGCACCGTAGATCAGGATCCTGTGCTTGTCGAGTTCGTCCAGCGATCGGGGCTGCCCGTGGCGCTTGATATAGCTGGGCGAGGCATAGGCGTGGAAGTGCATGGTGAAGAGGCGCCGCCTGATCAGATCGGGCTGCTGGGGTTCGCGCACGCGGATCGCCATGTCCGCCTCGCGCATGCCAAGGTCAAGGTCGTCGTCGGACAGGATCACTTTCACGGTGATGTCGGGATAGAGCTCCAGAAATTCGCCCAGACGCGGCGCCAGCCAGTTGGTGCCGATGCCCACCGTGGTGGTGATGCGCAATTCCCCGTGGGGCCGCTCGCGGCTGTCGGTGAGGCGCATGCGGGTGACCGCGAGCTTCTGCACCACCTCCTGCACGGTGCGGAACAATTGCTCGCCCTGTTCGGTCAGGATCAGGCCGCGCGCATGGCGATGGAACAGGGGCGTCTGCAGGTCGTGCTCAAGGGCGCTCACCTGACGGCTGACCGCCGACTGGCTGAGGCCCAGCACCTCGCCCGCATGGGTGAAGGAGCCCGCCTCGGCGGCCGCGTTGAAGATGCGCAGCTTGTCCCAGTCCATCTCAGGCCTTTCTGGCGGGGCGGATCACTCCGCCGCCGCGCGCGCATTCTCTTCGGCCGCCAGCCAGCGCTCGGCCTCGAGCGCTGCCATGCAGCCCATGCCTGCGGCGGTCACGGCCTGACGGTAGATGTCGTCGGTCACATCGCCCGCCGCGAAGACGCCGGGCACATTGGTGGCGGTGGAATCGGCGGCGGTGCGGATATAGCCATTGGGCTTGATCTCGACCTGGCCCACGAAGAGTTCAGACGCAGGCTGGTGGCCGATGGCGACGAAGACGCCGTGGACGGGCCGCTCGCTGGCCTCGCCCGTCTTCACATTGCGCAGCTTCACATGGGTGACGCCGGGGGGCTGCTCGTCGCCGCAGATCTCGTCGATGACCGTATCCCAGACCACCTCGACCTTGGGATGGCGGAACAGGCGCTCCTGCAGGATGCGCTCGGAGCGGAAATGATCGCGCCTGTGGACAACCGTGACCTTCGAGGCGAGGTTGGCCAGATAGAGCGCCTCCTCCACGGCGGAATTGCCGCCGCCCACCACGATCACTTCCTTGCCGCGATAGAAGAAGCCGTCGCAGGTGGCGCAGGCGGAGACGCCATAGCCCTTGAATTTTTCCTCCGATGGCGTGCCCAGCCATTTGGCCTTGGCGCCTGTGGCGATCACGAGGGTGTCGCAGGTGTAGGTCTTGCCGCTGTCGCCCTCCAGGGTGAAGGGGCGCTTCGAAAGATCGACGCTGGTGATGTGGTCGGAGACCATGCGGGTTCCCACATGCTCGGCCTGCGCCTTCATCTGCTCCATCAGCCAGGGGCCCTGGATCGGATCCTTGAAGCCCGGGTAATTCTCCACATCCGTGGTGATCATCAGTTGTCCGCCGGGCTCGAAACCGGAGATCATCACGGGCTCCAGCATGGCGCGGGCGGCGTAGATGGCGGCCGTGTAGCCAGCGGGGCCGGAGCCGACGATGATCATGCGGGCGTGGGCGGGGGTCGTGTCAGCGGACATGGATCTCTCCGGAGGCGCATGGGTCATGCGCGCCGTTTGGTGAATGCGAGTCATCGTTCAGCTATCTATGCCAGCCCGATCAGGCCGGGCAAGCGGCGCGCGTCACGCCTTGGCGTCGAGCTTTGCTTCCAGCGCCGCGATTCGGGCCTCAAGGCGCTCGTTGTCGTCGCGGGCGGCGGCGGCCATCTCCTTGACGGCTTCGTGCTCTTCGCGGCTCACCATGTCCATGGTGGAGAGCAGGCGCTCCAGCTGGGTCTTCAGCACGGTTTCGGCCTCCCGGCGCATGCCGGAGGCGACGCCGACCGCATCCGTGGCCAGACGGGCGAATTCCTCGACGATGGAGTTGCGGGACTGGGACATGCTTCAAGCTCCTTGCGTGCGGGCCGCATCACGGCACAGATGGTCCGCAACGCCGCCTGATGCAAGCGCAAAGAGCGGATCGCCCTCGACAGCCTGTCTCCTGGAAGCGAAGATCGTGTGACGATTCCAGCCTGGCGTGTCTCATGCAGGCGGGGCGGGATCAGCATAAGGACCAAAGCCCATGCCCTCCAAGCCCCTTCGCCGCAGCTTCATCGCCGCCATCCCCGCTTTCGCTGCGGGACAGGACACGCCCCGCGCCTTTCTGGAGCTTTGCCTCGAACAGATCGACGCGCGGGAGAAGGATGTGCTCGCCTTCGTCGAGACGGCGATCCCCGCCGCCCGCAGCGCGGCTGATGCTGCGACCCTGCGCTGGCGCGAAAACAGGCCATTGTCCTCCATCGACGGCATGCCCATCGGGGTCAAGGATGTGATCGAGACCGCCGACATGGCCACCGGCATGGGCTCGCCGCTGTTCACCGGCTGGCGTTCGGGCTGGGATTCTGCCAGCGTGAAGGCCCTGCGCGAGGCCGGCGCCCTGATTCTGGGCAAGACCGTCACCACTGAATTCGCCGCCTCCGTGCCCGGCCCCACCCGCAACCCCCATGATCTCGCCCGCACGCCGGGCGGCTCCTCCAGCGGCTCGGCGGCGGGGGTCGCGGCTGGCTTCTTCAGCGCGGGGCTTGGCACGCAGGTGGTCGGCTCCATCGTGCGCCCCTCCAGCTTCTGCGGCGTCTATGGCTTCAAGCCTTCGCTGGGCGGCATCAACCGGGGCGGCAGCCACGATTACATGAGCCAGAGCTGCCAGGGGGTGCTGGCGGCCAGCCTCGCCGATGTCTGGCGGACAGCCATCGAGATCGTCACCCGCACGGGCGGCGATCCCGGCTATCCCGGCATTGCAGGCCCCATGACCCCGCCGGCGCCGAAGAGGCCGCGCAGGCTCGTCTTCCTGGAAACCCCTGGCTGGGGCGCGGTCTCGGCGCCCCTGAAGGCGGCTTTCGAGGGGACGCTGGCGAAGCTGCGGGCCTCGGGCATCGAAATCGTCGGCCGGGCCAATACGGCCGAGGTGGCCGAAGTGGAGGCCGCCCTTGGCGAGGCCCTGCAGGTGACGCGCGACATCAACGCCCGGGAATCCGTCTGGCCTCTCAATATCTACAGCGACAGGGACGCCGCCAAACTCAGCCCGCAGATGCGTGAACGGCTCAAGGAGGCGCAGGCCATGACGCCGGACGATTATCGCCGCTCGCTCGTCCGCCGCGCCGCCATTCGCGCCCTCTATGCGGGGCTGGCCAGCGGGGCCGATGGCTGCATCGCCCTGTCGGCGACGGGCGCCGCGCCCGTGGGCCTGCTTTCCACCGGCGACCCGTCCTTCGCGGTGCCGGGCTCCCTGCTGGGCGTGCCTGCCCTGTCGCTGCCCCTGCTTTCGGAAGGCGGGCTTCCGGTGGGCGTGCAACTGCTGGGCTTCGAGCAAGGGGATGCGGACCTCTTCGCCATAGCGGGGGCGGTCGAGCAGATCCTTGGGGGCGCCTGAGCAGGGAGGTTGACGGCGGAGCTTGGGACGCGCATCACGGCGAAGCAATTTTAGCGGATTCTCAAATGTTCCCAGCGGTGATCGCCTATCCGCAGATCGACCCCGTGGCGATCAGCCTCGGGCCCCTGCCCATTCGCTGGTATGCGCTCGCCTATATCGCGGGCTTGCTGCTGGGCTGGGCCTATGCGCGCAAGCTGGCGGGCGACGACCGGGTCTGGGGTGATGTCCCGCGCCCCGGCGTCCTCAGCCTCGACGATCTGCTGGTCTATGCGGCGCTGGGCGTGGTGGCGGGCGGGCGGCTCGGCTATGTGCTGTTCTACAATCCCGCCTATTACCTCGCCAACCCCGACGAAATCATCGCCGTCTGGCGCGGCGGCATGTCCTTCCACGGAGGGCTGGCGGGGGCGGCGCTGGCGGTCTGGTGTTTTGCGCGGCGCACGCAGATCTGCGCGCTGACGGTGGCCGATCTGTGTTCCGCCGTCGTGCCCATCGGCCTGTTTCTGGGACGCCTCGCCAATTTCATCAAGCCGGAACTCTGGGGCCGCGAAACCGATGTCGCCTGGGCCATGGTCTTCCCCGACGCCGGCCCCCTGCCGCGCCATCCCAGCCAGCTCTATGAAGCTGGCCTCGAGGGGATCGCGCTCTTCATCGTGCTCTGGCTCGTCGTGCGGGCGGGCGGCCTGCGTCGTCCCGGCCTCGCCACCGGCGTCTTCGCCATCGGCTATGGGCTGGCGCGCATCTTCTGCGAATTTTTCCGCGAGCCCGACCCGCAGCTCGGCTTCCTGTTCGGCGGCGCCACCATGGGCATGCTGCTGTCCCTGCCGTTGATCGCCATAGGCGCAGGCTTCGTCGTCCATGCCCTGCGCAAGGCGCCCGCCTCATGAGCGCGCTCTCCGCCTATCTGCGCGACCTGATCGCAGAGGAAGGCCCCCTGACGCTGGAGCGTTACATGGCGCTGGCGCTCGGCCATCCGACCATGGGCTATTACACCACCCGCGATCCCCTCGGCCTTGCCGGGGATTTCACCACCGCGCCGGAAATCAGCCAGATGTTCGGCGAGTTGGTCGGCCTGTGGGCGGCGGAGACCTGGGTCGCCATGGGCGCGCCCGCCCATCTGCATCTGGTGGAGCTGGGGCCGGGACGCGGCACGCTGATGCAGGACGCACTGCGGGCGGTCAGCGTGGTGCCGGCCTTCGCCCAGGCCATCCATGTGCATCTGGTCGAGACCTCGCCCGTGCTCGCCAAGGCGCAGGAGGAGAGCCTCGCCCATCTCGATCTTCCGGTTTCCTGGCACGCGGGAATCGAGACCATCCCGCCGGGACCGGCGATCATCATCGCCAATGAATTTTTCGACGCCCTGCCGGTGCGCCATTATGTGAACCATGCGGGCGCCTGGCGCGAGCGTCTGGTGGGCCTTGATGCGCAGAGCCGCTTCGCCTTCGGCCTGTCCCTCGAGGTGGAGGAAAGCATCAAGGTCAATGCGCCCCATGGCGCCGTGGTCGAGATCGGCGCCGTGGGCCAGCGGATCATGAGCGCGCTCGCGGGGCGCCTCGCCCAGCAGGGCGGCGCCGCGCTCATCATCGATTACGGCTATACCCAGACCGCCCTTGGCGAGACCTTGCAAGCCCTGCAGGGCCATCAGTTCGTCGATCCGCTGGCCCAGCCCGGCGAGGCGGACCTCACCACCCATGTGGATTTTTCCGCCCTGTCCCGGGCCGCCCGCGCTGCGGGGGCGCAGGTCCATGGCCCGATCACGCAAGGCGACTTGCTGACCTCTTTGGGAATCTTTGATCGGGCGCGCGCCCTGTCGCGGCGCGCGGATGCGGCGCAGTCGGCCGGGATCGAGGCGGCGCTGGCGCGGCTTGTGTCGGATCAGGCGGGCATCATGGTGGAGGGCGGTGTGGTGGATGGCATGGGCGCGCTTTTCAAGGCGATATGCGTCACGGCCACCGGCATGGCGCCGCCCGCCGGTTTCGAATCCGTGCAGCCATGAGCGCCGCCGTTTTTCTGCGCGCCGAGGCTCTGGCGGCTGAGGGGGTCGCTCATGCCTTCTTCACGCGCCAGGGCGGGGTTTCCTCCGGCGTTTACGAGAGCCTGAACGGCGGCGTGGGCTCGCAGGACGATCCGGCCTGCGTGGCGGAAAACCGCGCCCGCATGGCGCAGGCCATGGGCGTGGCGCCGACCCATCTGCTCGTGCCCTACCAGATCCATTCCGCCGATGTGCTTTGTGTGCGCGCGCCCTGGGCGCCCGACGCAAGGCCGCGCTGCGACGGGCTGGTGACTGATGTTCCCGGCCTCGCTTTGGGCGTCACCGGCGCCGATTGCGGCATGATCCTCTTCGCTGACGCCAAGGCGCGCGTCGTCGGCGCCTGCCATGCCGGCTGGAAGGGAGCCTTCACCGGCGTGCTGGAGACGACCCTCGGCGCCATGGAGGCGCTGGGCGCAAGCCGCGAAGAGATCACCGCCGTGCTGGGCCCGACCATTGGCGCAGCGAGCTATGAAGTAGGCCCGGAATTCGTGGCCCGTTTCGCTGAAGCGGATGCAGATTACGCGCGCTTCTTCGCGCCCTCGCCGCGCGCGGCCCACGCCATGTTCGATCTGCCTGATTTCATCGGCCTGCGCCTGCAAAAGGCGGGCGTGGGACGCTTGGAGGACCTGCGCCTCGACACCTATGGGGACCCCGCGCGCTTCTTCAGCTATCGCCGCACGACCCATAGGGGAGAGCCCGACTACGGGCGTCTGGTGTCAGCCATCGCGCTGGTCTGAGCGCTTTGCGGGGGCGTCACCGCAGATCTGGCGACCCTAAACCTTCACCCGCGCCACCATCATCATGCGGCTCTGGTTGTGGCCGAGATTCTTCTGCGCGCGCGTTCCTTCAAAGCCGTGGGCGGCGAGCAGCACGCGCAGGTCCGATTCCGCATAGCCGGTGAGGCCGAGGCTGGTGCGCAACTGGCGATAGTCGGAGAACCAGGTGGCCACCAGTCCCGCGCAGGCCGCGAAGAAGAAGCCGCCTTGCCAGGCGAAGTGGAGGAGGGCGCGCACATCGGCCATCGCATCGGGCCTTGTGGGCAGAATATCCGCCAGAACCAGTTTGCCATCGGGCTTCAGCTTGGCGCGCCAGAAGTCGAGCAGGCTCTCGAATTCCGCATGGGACAGATATTGCAGAAGGGAATTGGCCACGATCATGTCGAGGGAGCCATCGGGAATGGCGCCCTGGGACTCGTTTGTCAGAACGATGATCTTGGGATTGTTTTCAAAACGCACGCGCTGCTTCGCCTGCACATTGGGCGCTGCGTCGAAGAGGTAGAGCAGGCCGCAGCGTCGCGCCACCAGATCGGACGACAGCGCCTCGCCCGAGCCATGGTCGAGCACGCTCCAGCCGGGCGCGTCCACCAGATCCGCGATGCCGCGCGCGATCCGGTCATAGTGCAGCACCCGATGCCGCTCGTTCACGTAGATCGGGTTTTCGCGGTTCCAGAAGTCGCGCCAGTTCATGCCAGGGTCCGTTGTGCGCCCGCAAGCGCGTGCCGCATCCTAGCTAAGCAGTGCCCGAACACAATGGCGAAGGTTTGGCGGGCGAAGGTTGGGCTCTGCATGGCCCCCTTGGCGGGGGTCATGGTCAAGCCGCCTTGTTCTTCTCCATCAGCGCCACGAAACGCTTGAAAAGATAGTGGCTGTCCTGCGGGCCGGGGGCGGCTTCGGGATGGTGCTGCACGGAGAAGGCGGGGCGGTCGGTCAGGGCGATGCCGCAGTTGGACCCGTCGAACAGGGAGCGATGGGTCTCCGTGGCGTTGGCGGGCAGGGACTGGGCGTCCACTGCAAAGCCATGGTTCATGGAGACGATCTCCACCTTGTTGGTGGTGTAGTCCATCACCGGATGGTTCGCGCCATGGTGGCCTTGGTGCATCTTCTGGGTCTTGGCGCCCACCGCCAAGGCCATCATCTGGTGTCCCAGGCAGATGCCGAAGGTCGGCACCTTCCGGTCCAGCAGGTCGCGAATCACGGGCACGGCATATTTGCCGGTCTCGGCGGGGTCGCCGGGGCCGTTGGAGAGGAACACGCCATCGGGCTTCAGGCTCAGGATGTCCTGCGCGGACGTGGTGGCGGGCACCACGGTTACGTCGCAGCCCTCGGCCGCCAGCAGGCGCAGGATGTTGCGCTTCACGCCATAGTCGATGGCGACGACCTTGTATTTCGCCTCGCCGCGCTGGCCATAGCCCTCGCCCAGGGTCCAGGTGGACTCGGTCCAGTCATAGCGTTGGGCGGCGGTGACGGAGGGCACGAGATCCATGCCGTCGATGCCCGGCCAGCCAGCGGCTTCCTGCTTGAGGGCGGGCAGATGGAAGGCGCCGTCGGGCGCATGGGCGATGACCGCATTGGGCATGCCATTTTCACGGATCAGGGCGGTCAGGGCGCGGGTGTCGACGCCGCAGAGGCCGACGATGTTGCGGGCCTTGAGCCACTGATCGAGATGGCGGGTGGCGCGATGGTTCGAGGGATCAGTGATCGGGGCGTGGATGATCATGCCGCGCACGCCTGCGCTCGCCGCCATGTTCACGGTCTCGATGTCTTCCTCATTCGTGCCGACATTGCCGATATGGGGAAAGGTGAAGGTGATGATCTGGCCCGCATAGGAGGGATCTGTCAGGATCTCCTCATATCCCGTCATGGCCGTGTTGAAGCAGACTTCGCCCACCGCCTTGCCAGTTGCGCCCAGCCCGAAACCCTCGATGACCGTGCCATCGGCGAGAACGAGAAGAGCGGTGGGGAGAGGTTCGGCCCAGGGATTGGCTTGATGTGCGGACATGGTCGCTCTACACGTTTCGCGCGACCTCGCGCGCGCCGTCGGAGGCGAGCTGGGGCGCACTGATAGGTCTTTGGAACTCGCGGCGGAAGCTAGGGGACGCGCAAGGCGCCGTCAACCCCGCTGCGATTCTTGAAAATCGAGACATATCAGTTATTTGGTTCATAGGCGCTGCTAGAGGCCATGGTTTTCC
>CANCSY010000064.1 GCA_947380915.1 Beijerinckiaceae bacterium | reverse complement strand
CGCAGGAAACGCTCGCCCGCAGGCGTCAGCACCAGCTTGTTGGGCAGGCGGTCGAACAGGGGCAGGCCAAGGTCCGCCTCCAGCTTGCGCAACTGGCCGGAGACCGCCGGAATGGTCAGCCGCACATGCTCCGCCGCCACTCGCAGGCTCCCCTGCCGGGCGACAAGCTGGAAGGCGCGCAGGCGCTTGAGGTCGAGGGTGTCGAGATCGAGCATGGGTTGCGCGTTCCTTTCTTCAGCGAGGTAAGCTAAAACTTGATGACCTGTCGAGCCTCAGAGGCCCCACCCATGACCCAATACCCCCGTGACATGAGCGGCTATGGCCGCACCACCCCTGATCCCCAATGGCCCGGCGGGGCGAAGATCTGCGTGCAGTTCGTGGTCAATTACGAAGAGGGCGGGGAGAACAACATCCTGCACGGGGACGCGGCCTCCGAGGCGTTCCTCTCCGAGATCGTGGGCGCCGCCGCCTGGCCCGGCCAGCGCCACTGGAACATGGAGAGCATCTACGAATATGGCGCGCGGGCCGGTTTCTGGCGGCTCTGGCGCATGTTCACGGCGCGGCGCATGCCGGTCACGGTATTTGGCGTCGCGACCGCCCTTGCGCGCAGCCCTGAACAGGTCGCCGCCATGAAGGAGGCCGATTGGGAAATCGCCAGCCACGGGCTGAAATGGATCGAATACAAGGACTACACCGCGCAGGCCGAGCGCGCCCATATGCGCGAGGCCATCGCCCTGCATACGGAAGTCACCGGCGAGCGGCCTTTGGGCTGGTACACCGGACGCACCTCCATCCATACGCTGGATCTCGTCACGGAGGAGGGCGGCTTCGCCTATTGCGCGGATTCCTATGCGGATGAGCTGCCCTACTGGACCCACAAGGATGGGCGCGACCAGCTCGTGGTGCCCTATACGCTGGACGCCAACGACATGCGCTTCGCCACGCCGCAAGGCTTCAACTCGGGCGACCAGTTCTTCGCCTATCTGAAAGATTCCTTCGACTATCTCTACCGCGAGGGGCAGGAGGGCGCGGCCAAGATGCTGTCGGTGGGCCTCCATTGCCGCCTCGTGGGCAGGCCGGGGCGCGCGGCGGCGCTGGCGCGGTTTCTCGATTATGTGCAGGGCCACGAGGGCGTCTGGGTGGCGACGCGGCTTGATATCGCCCGTCACTGGCAGGCGCATTTTCCGGCGCGATAATCGTTTAAGCTGGGGCGGAGAGCGCGGCGATTCGGCCGCGCCAACGGATGAATGATGCCCGAAACGCCCCCAAAGGTCCCGCTGCGCGATATCTTTCGCGTCTTTTTCACCATAGGGGCCTCGAGCTTCGGCGGCGGCGTCACCGGCTGGATGCACCGCATCACGGTGACGCAGCGTAGCTGGCTGACCAATGAGAAGTTTCTGTCGGGTATGGCGCTCGGCCAGGTGCTGCCGGGCGCCAATGTCTCGAATATGGCTGTTTATATCGGCCAGGTGCTGCGCGGGCCGCTGGGCGCCGCAGTGGCGCTGGTGGCGGTGCTGACCGGGCCTTTCTTTCTCGTCATCGCCGTGGCGACTGTCTACGATACCGCGATCCAGATCCCCGGCTTCCATTCGGCAATGGATGGCATTGCGGCGGCTGCGGTGGGCATGGTGTTGCGCATGGGAACCATGGGCGCCCTGCATGGCTGCCGCAAGGCGGCGCCGGCCGTCATCGCCCTGGGCGTCTTCGTGGCCATCGGCATCCTGCAATGGCCTCTGGCGCCGGTGGCGCTGGTGGCGGCGCCCCTCAGCGTGGCGCTCGCCTGGCCCAGGGGGCGCCGTGATGCGTGACAATCCGCTTCTGAGCCTCACCTTCATCCTCGTGCCCTTCTCGCTTCTGTCGATTGGCGGCGGGCCCAGCATTTTCGCGCCCCTTCAGCGCGAGGTCGTCGATGTCATGCACTGGCTCACCGCGCGCGAGTTCATCGATCTCTTCTCCATCGCTCGCGTGGCGCCGGGGCCGGGCGCCATGCTCACCACCCTCATAGGCTGGAAGGTCGGCGGCTGGGTGGGGGCCATCGTCGCCACGCTGGCGCTTTTCCTGCCAGCCTCCATCCTCACGCTCCTGGTGGCGCGGGTCTATGATCGCTATCGGGGCCGCGAATGGCATACGGCGCTGGAGGCGGGGCTTGCGCCTGTGGCTGTGGGCCTCATTTTCGCGGGCGCCATCTCCATTATCCGCCTCTCCGGCAATAGCGCGCTCACCTGGGCGGCGGCGGTGGGGGCGGGCGCGGTGCTGACCCTGCGGCCCAAGCTGCACCCTTTCGTGGTGCTGTTTGGGGGGGCGGGTCTGTTTGTGGCGGCGGAAATCGCGGGGCTCTGGCCTTTGGCCGGGCCCTGAGCTTCCCCCGCGCCCTGCGCTGGGCTATTCCAGAGGCGCAACGCGCAACCCATTGGAGGACCCATGGACAGGATCGTGGTCGAGGACGTCAGCCTCGCGGAACTCAAATCAGGCCTTGCGGATGGCTCCATCGCGCTCATCGACGTGCGCGAAGCCTACGAGTGGGACGCCGGGCGCATCCCCGGCGCCAGCCTCAACGCCCTCTCGGTCTTCGATCCCGCCGCGCTGCCAGAGGCGAAGCCCGGCCAGCGCATCGTGCTCCATTGCCGCTCGGGCAAGCGCTCCATCACGGCCCTGGGCCTGGCGCAGGACTCCGGCCGCATGGACATTCGCGCCCATTTCACCGGCGGCATGCTGGAATGGGCGGGCGCGGGCGAACAGGTCCTCACCGGCTGAGAGTGGAGCGAGCGGCATGGATCTGGGACTGAAGGGCAAGCGCGCCATCATCTGCGCATCGAGCAGGGGGCTGGGCCGGGCCTGCGCCATGGCGCTCGCCGAGGCGGGCTGCGAGGTCGTCATCAACGGGCGCGACGCCGTCACGCTGGAGGCGACCGCAAAGGCCATCGCCGAGGCCACGGGCGCGCGGGTGATCCCCATCGCTGCTGACGTCGGCACTGCGGAAGGCCGCAAGGCCCTGCTGGCGGCGCTGCCGGAGGTCGACATTCTCGTCAACAACAACGGCGGCCCTCCCCCGAAGGATTTCCGCCAGCTCTCCCACGCCGACATGGTGGCGGGGGTGGAGAGCAACATGATCACGCCCATCGAGCTCATCCAGGGCGTCATCGACGGCATGGTGGCCCGCAAGTTCGGGCGCATCATCAACATAACCTCCGGCTCGGTGAAGATGCCCTTGCCCCAGCTTGATCTCTCATCAGGCGCCCGCGCGGGCCTCACGGCCTTTGTGGCGGGCGTGGCGCGGCAGGTGGCGGGGTCCAATGTCACCATCAACAGCATCCTGCCCGGCGCCTTTTTGACCGACCGGCTGCGCACCATCGCGGCGGGCGCTGCCAAGGCGCATGGAACCACGGCGGACGCGGTGCTGGCGGCGCGCACGAAGACCATTCCCGCCGGACGCCTCGGCGACCCCGACGAATTCGGTCAGCTCTGCGCCTATCTCGCCAGCGCCCAGGCGGGCTATATCACCGGCCAGAATTTCCTCATCGACGGCGGGACTTTCCCGGGCGCGTTCTAGGGAATGCTGGCAGGAATCGCCTACAAGATCGCATCCACCTTCGTCTTCGCCTGCATGATGGCGATCATGAAGGGGCTGTCCTTCTATCCCGTGGGCGAGCTGGTGGCGTTCCGGTCGTTCTTCGCCTTGTTCGTGCTCGCCTTCTGGCTGGCCCGCCGGGGCGAGTTTCCCGGCGCCCTGCGCACGCGCCGGGTGGGCGGGCATTTGCTGCGCTCGCTGGCGGGCACGGGCAGCATGGTGATGAACTTCGGCGCCTTCGCCTTTCTGCCGCTCGCCGATGTGACGGTCGTCGGCTACGCCTCGCCGCTCATCATCGTGGTCCTCGCCGCCATCTGGCTGGGGGAGCGGGTGGGACCAGGGCGCTGGTTCGGGGTGGCGCTGGGTTTTTGCGGTGTGCTGGTCATGCTGTGGGAGCATCTGGGAACTGGCGATCAGGGTTTTTCCCGCGGCGCCATCGGGGCGGGCATGGCGCTGACGGCCGCTTTTTGCGTGGCGGTGGCCATGATCCAGACCAGCCGCCTCGTCCAGTCCGAGCACATGGGCGCGGTGGTGTTCTATTTTCAGTTCACGGCGGGCTGCGTGGGCCTGCTGCTGATGCTGTTGGGCGCCCTGTGGCCATCGTCCTGGCCGCTGGCCTCCGCCATCCAGAGCCTCGCCTGGGTGACGCCGACCGAGCCTTCCCACTGGGCGCTGCTGATCGGGGCGGGGCTCTTCGGCGGGCTGGGCCAGATCCTGATGACGCGCGGCTTCATGCTGGCGGACGCCTCGATCCTCGCCTGTTTCGACTATGTCTCCATGATCTGGATCCTGGCGCTGGGCATGGTCTTTCTGGGGGAATTTCCCACGCTCACCGTGCTTTTGGGCGCGGCTATCGTCACCGTGGCCGGGCTGATGGTGATCTGGAGCGAGAAGACGAAAAAATTTCTCTGATCGCCCCGAAGTGGGCCATTTCCCCGTGGGCAGAAGGCGCTGCGTTCTGTATAAAGAACGGAAGTGGACCATCCAGCAAACGGTGCGGGCGCGATCATGGGGGTTGAGGGCAAGGATAAGGCCAAGGCTCTGGAGGCCGGCGCCTTTGCGCTGTCGGGCCAGCTGGGCCGGGCGGTGATGCGCCTGCGCAAGGCGCACAGCATGTCCCTGTCGGAACTCTCCGAGCATTCCGGCGTCGCCAAATCCATCATCAGCCAGATCGAGCGCAACGAGACCAACCCGACGCTGGCCACCATCTGGCGTCTCGCGCAGGCGCTGGATGTCTCCATCGACCGGGTGCTTCAAGGCTCCGAGGACGAGCCCTTCATCGAGAAATCCACCCGCAACGAGACGCCGAATCTCGTCTCCGAAGATGGCAAATGCCACCTCGCCATCATCGGCTGGATCAAGACGGTGGAATGGCTGCAATGGTACATGTTCAGCGCCGAGCCCGAAGGCGTGCTCGCCTCCGAGCCCCACCAGCATGGCTCGGTGGAATGTCTGTCGGTGCTGGAGGGCGAGCTTGAGGTCGAGGTGGCCGGCGTGCGCGAAACCGCCAAGGCGGGCGAGACCCTGCGCTACCGCTGCGACCGCCCGCATGTGATCCGCAACCTGTCGGGGGAACCGGCGCGGGCGACGATGGTGTGCATCCTGCGCGCGGCGGTGATGGAGTAGGGGGGCGGTCTAATTCAATCATCGCGACGCTTTTGAATTTCAGAAGCAGCGATCAGGTTCACTTGGCCGCTTCTTTCGCCACGCATCCGCAGTAGGAAACCCTTTTCCAGATAAAGCCCGATTTCGTGATCCTGGATCGCTATTTGGTTCCCCGCGTGATGTTTTGTTTTGCCGAGCGCTGGGTTTGCTACGCGGTAACACCCATCCCGAAAGAGATGCGGGAAGAAACGCTCACCATCCTCTGCGGTCCGTTCATATGAATGTGAGTGTTGGCGTTTTTTTAGGCCCGGAATGTTGGCGGTGGCGCTATCGGGCTCAGGTTCGGCACCACCGCCAGTCAGTTTCCCAAGGCAGGCTCATCCACCTTGAAGTTTAGCTGGCGTAGTCTTTGCCGGATGAGCTTCTCTCGGGCCTTAACGAATTCTGGCAATGCTTCGACATTCCATAGATCGGGATCGTCGGGAATTAGATGTTGATCAAGGAAGCCGCGATCACGGGTCCTTATCCATTCTGTAAAGGGTGTGTTGCTCTTTTCTAGGTTCTCCCGACCCAAAAGTAGTTGCAAATTTCCCAAGCCGTTGACGCTATCCAGAATTTTCTGAATCCGCGACTCGGGAATGTTCAAGGCCATAAGCGCTTTCCTGTTACCCAGTGATTGCGGAATAATGTGATCTACATGATGTTGGCCCGATCCCCAGTTTTGCCCATCGTAAAGTAGTGATAATGCAAGAAAGCAGATACGACTTCCGTATTTTGTTTCAAGCAATCCCTCAATGTTGTTGTCATCAAATGTGGTCACGCGCCCGCGTGACACAAGTCCTTGTACAAGCGCTTGATAAGGAAAATCCTGTCCGGTTTTGAGAGCTTCTTGGAAAATCGACCGAGATAGTTTTATAGTATTATCTGAGTTTCCGGCAAAGACGCCATTGAGGAGGCTGCCCAGAAGCCAACGATGAATGAGTTTCGAGTTTTTCGCCTCAAATGGCGTTGAGCCATCGAGGCTGCCGCGCCCCAATCGATATAAATAATAAGCAATTGGAAGAAGCGCGTTTACTGAACTCAGATTTTCTCTGTCGATGCCGAATCGGTTTACGAGGCGAAGCGTTGATTCCAAACCCTTTTTTATATTTCGCCAATTTGATTCAATGATCTTCAGGTTCGATTTAGTAAAATTGCTAACTTTGTATTTCGGGTCGATGTCAGAGAGTACAAGGCATGACTTCATAATTACATCTTTATCCAGATTATTTTTGTTGTCTAGGTTATGATTTAGATGCTCCACAAAGTCATAAATTTCTTGACGAGCGCTCATCCCTTCCCATTTAGAAGTGATCATCGAAAGTAGAAGGTCTGATTTGCTTAGCTTTGTTCCCCCATCGTTTGCACGAATAAATATATCAAGCACGCGATCGTAAGATTGATCTTTCTCTGTGTAATATGTGATAAATAAATCTTTCCATATGGTCCTATGTAGACGCTCCAAGTTCTTTACTGCAATGCGCCTTATAGATCGTGGGGTCTCCGCAGGAAGGCGAGCCAGCATTTCTTCATCAAGTCGGTCAAATGCATCATCGCTGGTGCAGTCCAGAATGCGGCCAACTTTCATCCACAAATGGTTCGCATCACTTCGAGGTTCGTTCTCGAAAAAGCGAAGGCCATAGGTAACGCCTATCTCTTCATGGTCGCCATCATCCGAAGCCGTCGTCGGATCTTTCAGGAGATCAATATAAAGGCGTTGTCGGCTCCAAGATTCCGGGTTTTGACGTCGACCATATTTCGAACGTAGGCTGAACGTTCCGCGTAGCCCAATAATCAAGGATGTAAGTCGTTGTTGCCCATCTAGAACGAGAACTACGTCGCGACCGTCGGGCTCCACCAATTCATTGTGCGTGTCGCCAAACTTGAAATTTTCAATAAACTTATAAATTTCCCAATCAGCTTTCCGCTCTTGATCTATCTGCCAGAATAGAAACGCGCTGATCGGATAGCCTTTCAGCAGAGAGTCGAAAAGGGAAATAATTTGATCGGGTTGCCATACGTAAGGTCTCTGAATGGCAGGAAGAAAATAGGTCCGGTTAATTTTATCGATAACACCGCTGACCGTTGAAGATACATAGGTCACTTAGCGCCCCCCGAGCCTTAAATTTGATTCAGCCTAAATTTGCTCAACAGTCCGATTCGTTGCCAAGCTTGTGTATTTATCTCAGATTTTGTGGCATTTGATCAATCAGAAATTAATGGAAAAACACCAAGGCGGGCGAGACGCTGCGACCGCCCGCATGTGATCCGCAACCTGTCGGGGGAACCGGCGCGGGCGACGATGGTGTGCATCCTGCGCGCGGCGGTGATGGAGTAGTCGAGCAAGGTTTTTCAGGCGCAACGCCCGCAGCTTCTCTCCCCCTTGTGGGGAGAGAGGAGAGAGTTGGGGGCGAGCGCAATCTCTGAAATGAGCGCCTGTGGCGGCCCGCGCTGCCGATCAGCCGCGCGCGCCCCCCCCCACCCCGTCTCGCGTCGCGAGCCGACCCTCCCCACGAGGGGGAGGGTTATAAAGTTACACTTTATTTCAGATACTTAGGCGAGCCGCTCGCCGCCAATTCAAGCCGCCTTGCCGCCCTGCTTGCCCGGTTGCTCGCCCGTCTGCCCCTGGGCGATCTGCGCCTTGGGGGCGCCCGTCTTGATTTCGATGGTCTTTTGCTGCTGCTTCAGGGCGGCGGGCTTTTTCACGCTGAGATAGAGCACGCCGTTCTCGAAGCTGGCCTCCACCGCGTCGGCGGGCGGCTCGAAGGGCAGGTCGATTTCGCGGCGGAAGGAGCCGAAGCTGCGCTCCATCACATGCCAGCCCTTTTCGTCCTTCTTCGTCTCCTGCTTCTTCTCGCCGGTCAGCACCACGCGTTTGCCCTCGATGGCGAGCTTGATGTCCTTCTGGTCGACGCCTGGCAGTTCGGCGGTGATCTCCATCTGCCCATCGGTCTCGGCGATGTTGATGGCGGGTATCCGCAACCCGCCGGCGGTCACAGGCATGCGCTGGGCGAAGTCGCTGAAGAGTTCATCTATCTCGCGCCGCATCATGCGGAAGGGATCGGCGATGTCCGGGCCGGTCCACAGACTGGGAAATCTCATGGTGCGCTCCTGATGCTCTGAGCCAGCTCCCCATTGAAAACAAACATCAATTTGGCAGGGAGGGCTCTGATCTGGAACAAGGAGGGTCCACAACGACCCCATAAAAAAACCGCCCCGGACGGACAAGCCGAAGGGGCGGTTGAGGTGGTACCAGAGGATCGCGGGAGGGTTGCGATCTCCAGTACGCTCACTTAAGAGCTGAATCTTGAGTAGCCCAAGCTTTGAGCCTTGGCAATGAAAAAATAGAAAAATCTCAATTTATAGGATTTTATCAAGAAATCGTGAAGCTGGCCGCCTCACCGTCCCGCATGTTCGGGCACTTGCGGCTTGGCGCCGAAGATCAACTGCTGGGGATTCTTCTCCAGCGACTTCACCGCGCGGTTGATCTCTTCAAGCGTCCGGCGGCCCTCGGCGGCCAGGGCCTCGTACTGGCGCAGGCCCGGCCCGGTGAATTGCTTGATGCCGCCAGCGATCTCCTTGGTCCGCACATCCAGATTGTCCGCC
Organism: Beijerinckiaceae bacterium; assembly: GCA_947380915.1. The sequence continues at coordinate 5,009 of CANCSY010000064.1, read as the reverse complement.
AGCTTGCGCATGGACTTGGCGGCGTCGGCCACCTCGTCGAACAGGCCCGGCCCGCCGGGGGCGCCCATCAAGCCGTCCAGCTTCGAGGAGGCGCCGTTGAGGCGGGCGGTCAGCTCTCGCGTGTCCTTCATGATGGCGTCGATATTGCCGCTGTTGCGGTCCAGCGTCTCCACGAAGGGCTTCAGGCTGCGGCCCACCTCCGCCAGGGTGGTGGTGAAGTCCTGCAGGCCGGAGGAATTGTCGGCGAGGGACTTCGAGAAGGAATCGACGTTTTTCAGAATGCTGGTGATCGTGCCCGCATTCTCGTCCACCAGCCGGTCGGTCTTGTCGAGCACCTTGTCGAGCCTGCCCGACAGGTTCTGCATGGTCTCCAGAATGTTCTGGAAATCCGACCGATCCGCGACGATTTCGGGCAAGGCGGCACCCATTTTGGCCGGTTCTGCGGCGCTGGGCGAGCCGCCCGTCAGCGCCACCGAGGCGACGCCGGTGAGGCCCTGATATTCGAGGCGGGCGCGGGTGTCGGTTTTGACGGGGGTGCGCGGGTCGATCTCCACCAGGGCGAAAACGAAGGAGGGATTGTCCGCGAGGTCGATCTTGGTCACCTCGCCCACCCGCAGCCCGTTGAACAGCACATAGGCCCCGCGCGACAGGCCCGAGACCGAGCTTGAAAAGACGATGCGGAAGACCTTCCGGTTCGCCGGCTTGTCGCCGCCCGAAAACCAGAACACAAAGCCGAAGGCGGCGGCGATCACGCTGAGGGTGAAGGCGCCGATCAGGGCGTAATTGGCTTTGGTCTCCATAGGCTCTCCACTTCGGGCAAGACGAGACCCTCGCAGCGATTCACGGCCGTTTCAAGATGCGGGCGTGTCGGGGGCTGGCGGCGGCGTCAGTTGGCTGGCGCGCTTTCCATGAAAATAGGAGCGCAGCCAGGGGTGATCGCTCGCCAGCATCTGCGCCACCGTCCCCACCGCGATCACCTTGCCATCGGCCAGCGCCGCGATGCGGTCGCAGATGGAATAGAGGCTGCCCAGATCATGCGTCACCATGAAGACCGTCAGCCCCAGCGTCTTTTGCAGGGTGGCGATGAGTTCGTCGAATTCGGCCGCGCCAATGGGGTCGAGGCCCGAGGTGGGCTCGTCCAGAAACAGGATGTCCGGGTCGAGCGCCAGCGCGCGGGCCAGCGCGGCGCGCTTGATCATGCCACCGGAGAGTTCCGACGGGAATTTCTCCGCCGCATCGGGCCGCAGTCCGACCATGGCGATCTTCATCCGCGCCAGCTCATCCATCAGCGGCTGCGAGAGGTCGAGATATTCGCGCATGGGCGCCTGCACATTCTGCAGCACAGTCAGCCCCGAAAACAGCGCGCCCTGCTGGAACAGCACCCCGCAGCGCCGCTCCAGCGCCTGCCGCTCGCGCGGGGGCAGGGCGTCGAGATCCCGGCCGAAAACCTCGATGCGCCCGGCGCTCTTGTTCGCCAGCCCCAGAATGGCGCGCATGAGCACGGATTTGCCGGTGCCCGAGCCGCCCACGAAGCCCAGCACCTCGCCGCGCTTCACATCAAGATCAAGGCCGCGCAAAATCAGACGCGCCCCAAACCCCAGATCAAGGCCGCGCACGCTGATGGCGACATCGTCTGGCGCGGAGGTCTGTGTGCGGAGGGTGGGGGGCGCGTGGCTCATTTCAGTATCTGATCGCTGCGAAAAACATGGCGAAGAGCCCATCCACCACGATCACCATGAAGATGGCTTTCACCACGGAAGCGGTGACCCGCTTGCCAAGGGATTCCGCCGAGCCCTGCACCGCAAAGCCTTCCATGGCGGCGATGAGCGCGATCACCGTCGCCATGAAAGGCGCCTTGATGAGGCCCACCAGAAAGGTGTTGAGCGCGATGGCGTTCTGCAAGCGCGACAGGAAGATCTCGGGGCTGATGCCCCCATAGATCCAGGCCACCAGCAAGCCGCCCGCGATCGCCGCCATATCCGCCACGAAGGTCAGCAGCGGCAGGGCGATGAGCAGGGCCAGAAAACGCGGCACGATCAGCACTTCGACGGGGTCGAGGCCCATCACCCGCAAGGCGTCGATCTCCTCGCGCATCTTCATGGCGCCTACCTCGGCCGTGATCGCCGAGCCCGAACGGCCCGCCACCATGATGGAGGTGAGCAGCACCGCGAGTTCCCGCAGCACCAGAATCCCGATCAGATCCACCGCGAAAGTCGCGGCGCCAAAGCGCTGCAACTGGAAGATGCCCTGCTGCGCCACGATGCAGCCCACCAGAAAATTGATCAGCGCGATAATGGGCAAGGCGCGCAGGCCGAAGCTGTCGAGGTGGAAGACCACCGAAGTCGTGCGCAGGCGCGCGGGCTTGAAAATGATCCGCAACAAGGCGGAGACGATCTGCCCCAGAAAGGCGACGCCCGCATGGAGATCGTCGATGAACCCCACCACAGTCTTGCCGATGTCGGTCAGCAGCCTCATGAGCGCCGATCCGCGCGGCCTCTCCTCTGCGTCAAAGCTGCGATAATGGGCGGCGTCCAGCAGGATTTCATATTCGGCCCGGGCGCCTGCAAGCAGGCATGGACCGCCTGTTTTCGTCACCGCGTTGCGGGCGCGATCAATGAGCCATGCGCCTGCGGTGTCCATGGCTTCCAGGCGGGAGAGATCAAGCACGACGCTGCGCGCGCCGCGCACCGCCGCCAGCAGGGCGTCCGCCTGCGCTTCGAGGCGATGGGCGTCAATGGTCCAGCGGCCGCTCAGGCGCAGCGTCAGCCCGTTTGAGCCTTGGTCGGTCGCGAAGGAGGGTTCAGCGGTCATTCAGTCGCCCGGCGGGCCGCCCGGGGCCAGCCCCCTCTTTTAAGCCCAACACCCCCTTCAAGTCGAGCCGGAGCCGATTTGGCGCGGGGGCGTTTGCCTTTATAAACAGTCCAATCCGGGAGGTCAGGATGAGGGAATCGCAGATACGGCGCCTGAGCGTCAGGGTGGAGCGGTTCGATCTCGCCGCCCCCTTCGTCATCTCGCGCGGGGCCAAGAGCGTGGCCGAGGTGGTGACGGTCACCATCGAGGAGGGGTTATTTCGCGGGCGCGGCGAATGCGTGCCCTATGGTCGCTTCGGCGAGACCCTGGATGGCGTCGTCGCGGCCGTGGAGGGGCTGCGCGGGGCTGTGGAGGCGGGGCTGGAGCGCGACGCCCTGCAAGCCCTGCTGCCCGCTGGCGCCGCCCGCAACGCTCTGGATTGCGCCCTTTGGGATCTTGAGGCCAAGCGCCTCGGCGTCCGCGCCCATGAAATCGCGGGCCTGCATCGCATCGCGCCGGTGGTGACAGCCTTCACCCTGTCCGTCGGCGCGCCGCACGCCATGGCGGAGCAGGCGGCGCTGCATCAGGACAAGCCCCTGTTGAAGCTGAAGCTCGGCGGGGTTGGAGATGAGGCGCGGCTGGCGGCCGTGCGCGCCGCAGCGCCTCGCAGCGAGTTGATCGTCGACGCCAACGAGGCCTGGCGTCCGGAGGACCTGCCTCGCCTCTTCGCCGCCTGCGAGGCTGCGGGCGTGCTCCTCATAGAGCAGCCCTTGCCGCAGGGGCGCGACGAGGCCCTGATCCAGCGGCCGCGCACCATCCCGGTTTGCGCCGATGAGAGCATCCACGACCGGGCGGGGTTGGCGGCCCTGCGCGAGCGTTATGACCTCATCAACATCAAGCTGGACAAGACCGGTGGCCTCACGGAGGCCCTGCTTCTGGCGGATGAGGCCGAGCGTCTGGGCTTTGGCCTGTTCGTCGGTTGCATGGTGGGCACCTCGCTGGCGATGGCGCCCGCTCTCTTGCTGGCGCCCCGCTGCCGCTTTGTGGATCTGGATGGGCCGCTGCTGCTGGCCCGCGACCGCAGCCCCCACCTTGTTTACGAGGACTGCGTCATCCAGCCCCCCGGTCCCGAAGTCTGGGGCTGAGGCAGGCGCCGCAAAGAACGGTGGGCGGAGGAAGAGCGCGCTTGCATCGCCCCGCGCCCTGCTGTTCTCCTGACTTGGCAGCCTCCCTTCAGGGTCGGCGACTCGTTTTCGGAGCCTCGCGTGATCGAAGCCAAGCCCATGATCCGCCGCCGCTTTCGAGCGGGCGTGCGCATGGGCTGGGCGGGTCTGGCCTTCGCCATGGGTCTGTCGTTGGCGGGCTGCGCCAGTCGGCCCGAGGCGACCTTCGATCTGTCGGCGGCGCCCGCCGCAAGGTCTCTGCGCGCGCTGAGCGCTCAGGTGGTGGTGAGCGAGCCCCTGGCCACAGCCCCGGCCGATTCCGACCGCATCGTGGTGCGCCCCACGCCCGATACGCGCGCTGCTTTCCAGGGCGCCCAATGGGCCGAGCGCCTGCCTCGTCTTGTGCAGACGCGCCTGCTGCAAAGCTTTGAAAACGCAGCGCTCTCGCGCTTTGTCGGCCGCCCTGACGGGCGCATCGTCGCGCAATATTCCCTCAATACGGAAATCCGCCGCTTCGACCTGGACTTGAGCCAGGGCGAGGCAGTGGTGGAAATATCAGCCAGACTGGTTGAGGAAAGCGCAGGGCGCATCGCCGCCGCGAGGATTTTCAGCGTGCGTATTGCACCCGCAGGCGAGGATGGCGCCGCCGCCGCCGCCGCACTCGACGCCGCCCTCAGCCAGGTCATGGCGCAGATGGTGGTCTGGACCGCCGGGCGGATTTAGGGCGGGCTCTGGAAAGTCATCCGCCGACGTGCTGATATAGGCAAGCTGCAACGATCAGCGGGGGGGACGCTGCGGCAGGGTGAGGCGGCTCGATATGAGTGGCGCCGATGCGGCCTGTTCGCATCCAGCCATGCGCAGGCCGTCAACATCTCGAAGGGCTCCAACCCGCAACTGGAGACATCGTCGATGATTGCGACAAACCCCCGGCTTGGGGCGGCCATTGCGGCTGCGCTGGCGCTTGTGTGCGGCCAGGCCCGCGCGGCGACGCCCGAACTGATCGAGGCCGCCCGCAAGGAAGGTGAGGTGACCTGGTACACGACGCAGATCGTGAAC
>CANCSY010000063.1 GCA_947380915.1 Beijerinckiaceae bacterium | reverse complement strand
AGGCGCTCATATTCGAAAAAGCAGTCGCCAGCGTCGATCACCGCCAACGATGCGAAGGGATCGCGGCGGGAGGGATATTGCGGGTCGCCATCGAAGATCGCCGAGGCCCGGCGGATGGCGGCGGGGCCAAAGCGCGCGCCCGGACGGTTGGAGGTGGCGCAATCGAAGGGCACGCCCCAGACCACCACATCCGCCGCGCCGATGTCCTTGCTGAAACGCCGCCGCATGAAGGATGCCGCGCCCGCGAAGGTCGGCTCATGGGAGCCGCCCGTCAGCGTACCGGCGATGGCGTTGTCGATGGGGGTCGGGTTCATCCGACTGATCTTGCCATGGCGGAGCCCAACTTCAACCTCAGCCATCCTGACAAGGCCATGACAGACGCGCTGACGAGGTCTAGAGTATATCAAACGCTGAATCGCCCCACCCAACGCAACGGAGCCGAAATGTCAGAGGAAACGTCTTTCAACGCCGAAAGCATCACAGGAAAGTTCCTGCTGGACCCCTATCTTGAATGGGCTAACGGCGAAGGCGTTCCCATCCATCTGGATTTTGGCCACGATCTGCTGGCGCTCGAAACCGCCCCCTGGGATCGCTACGGCGCGCGCGGCTGTTTCGCCCATACCCATGGCCGGGGCGACTTCATGGCCAATTATGTGATCGAGGTGGATCCCGGCGCCAAGACGCGGCCGGTGAAGCATCTGTATGAGGCTTTTTTCTATGTGCTGGAAGGCTATGGCTCGACCACGGTCTGGTTGCCAAATGGCGAGAAGCGCTCCTTCGAATGGGGCCCCAAGGCCCTCTTCGCCATTCCCCTGAACTGCTCCTATCAGGTCTTCAATCATTCCGGTCGCGACCGGGTGCGCCTGTCCTGCACCAATGACGCGCCGCTGACGCTCAACCTCTATCACAACGTCGATTTCGTCTTCGACAATCCCTTCACCTTCCCCGAGCGCACGGGGACGGCCAGCTACTATGAAGGCGAAGGCGAGCACACCCCGGTGCATCGCGGCATGAATGTCGCCACGCTGAACGTCTGGGAGACGAACTTCATCCACGATCTCACCAGCTTCAAGCTCTATGAGCTGAACGAGCGCGGCAAGGGCTCGAAGAACGTCTCCTTCGTGCTGGCCGACGGCACCATGCACGCTCATACGTCGGAAATTCCGGCCGGCCGTTACAAGAAGGCCCACCGCCATGCGGCGGGCACCCATGTGCATGCGGTGGATGGCACGGGCTATTCGCTGCTCTGGTACGAGGGCGACAGCGAGTTCAAGGAGCTGCCGTGGCGCCATGGGGTCATGTACACGCCCCCCTTCTGGATGTTCCACCAGCATTTCAACACCTGCGAAATCCCGGCGCGGTATCTGGCTTGCAGCCTGGGCAGTCGCCGCTATCCCTTCATCGCCCTGCGTCGGCGCAGCGCCGAGGGCGGCGGTTCGGTGTCGGTGCAACAAGGCGGACGGCAGATCGAATACGAGGATCAGGATCCCCGTCTGCACCGCAAATGGCTGGAGGCCATCAAGGAGACCGGCGTGCCCTCCCAGATGGGCGATCTGTTCGACGAGCCCGCGATCATGGCGCTCGGCCAGGACAAACTGACCGGCGTCATCAGCACCCCGCGCTCCATCGGCCCGGCGATCTGATCGCCTGATGGACCACGAGACAGGCCATGCGTTTGCGCCTCTCCCCCAGGGGAGGCGCAAACCATTGCTGCATCGCCTGCGCATGGCGCGGTCCAATGGCTGGATCGTCGCCATCCCCAGCCTGCTGATTGCGCTTGGCGTGGCGGAATATTTCCGCCGATTCGAGGGGTCAGGCCCCAATCTGCTGTGCACCACCGCCATCACGCTGGCGCTTTGGGCGGGGTTGGCGATAGTGACGCGCCGGATCCTCGTCTCGACCGTGCTGGTCGGCTCCATGATCGGCCTTGTCGTGGGGATCGCGATCTTCAAGCGCTCTCTCGAAAAGATGGTCATGCATGCCTATGACCTCTATTTCTATTTCCCCGGCCCGCGCCTTCTGGCCTCCCTGTGGGCCAATCACCGGGGCTTTCTGATCGCGCTGGTCGCGGGCGCCCTTGTGACACTCGCCCTCGCCATCCTCGCCTGGCGGATCGAGCCTGTGCGCCTGCGCCGCATGCCTTTAGCGGGGCTCTGTGCGCTGTGCATCCTTGTGGGCGCCGCCGCCTCTCGCGAAAAGATCGAGCGGCGGCATACCCAGCTTTATTGGGAAGATCTTTTCGTCTCCTCCTTCTATAGCACCTGGCCGGAGACCCTCGAAACCGTGGTGCGCGGGCAGATCCTGGAAGCCGCCTCGACCGCCTCGAACCGCCCGCCCATCCTGCCCATGACGCAGGAAGACTGCACGCCTCAGGTCAAGCCGCCGCATATCATTCTCATTCACGAGGAATCCGTCTTCCCGCCGGCGATCTTCCCCAGGCTCGCCTATGACAAGCGGCTCGACTCCATGTTCCAGTCCTTTGACGGGCGGTTGCGCCGCATGCGGGTGGAAACCTATGGCGGCGCCTCGTGGTTGACGGAATTCTCCGTGATGACGGGCCTGTCCTCACGCTCCTTCGGCGGCATCAGGAACTTTCTGCAAACCTATATGGTGGGCCGTCTCAGCGACACCCTGCCCCAGGCTCTCAGCCATTGCGGCTATCGCAATGTACTGTTTTACCCGATGCTGAAGAGCTTCATTTCAAGCGCGCCCTTCTACAATTCGGTCGGGATCAAGGAGATCTTCGACGCCAGTGACCAGCAGGCGCCCACGCCCTTCGAACGCGACCGCTTCTATTTCGGCAATGCGCTGAACAATCTCGAGCGCCATCTGTCGGGCTCGAAAGCGCCGCTCTTCACCTTCATCGAAACCATGGCCACCCACTGGCCCTATAACGTGCCCTTCTTCCCCGAGGAGAAGGTTCCAGGCGGCGGCGAGGGCGTCGATGCGGAGATGAACGAATTTCTGCGCCGGCTCTGGCTGTCGAAGACCGATCTTGAGGACCTGCGCGCGCAACTGGCCAAGCGCTTTCCCGCAGAACGATTTCTGATCGTCCATTACGGCGACCATCATCCGGTCGCCACCCGCCAGTTGCTGGGCTTTGCGCCGGAACTGGAGGCCGAAGATGTGGAGATTCCCCCGGACTCCCTCGGCTTCATCACTTATTTCGCCATGCAGGGCGTGAATTTCACCCCGCGTCCCCTGCCCCTCATCGATCCCATAGACGTGGCCTATCTGCCCGCGCTCATCATCTATGCGGCGGGCCTGCCCCTGCCCGACAGCGATGTGGAGCGCCTGCGCCTGATGAAACTCTGCAATGGTCGCTATTACGACTGCCCGGCGCGGGACGAGATCCTTGGCTTTCACCAGAGGCTGATCGCGGCAGGGCTGCTGAATCCCCGCTGAGCGTCAGAAATTATAGACCTTCCAGGCATAGGCCCAGGTCTCGGTCAGCACCCGCGCTCCGGTGCGCAGCTTGCAGGTCATGGTGGTGGTCTCGGTCGGGTGAACCTCGACATCGAGCATCACGCGAAAGCCCCCGCCTGCGGGATTGGGCACGAGGAACTGCCGGAATATCTTGCCATTGGTTGCGCTGGACACGATCTCAACCGCCGACGGTTTGCCCAGATGAAAGGCCAGATCGCCGCCCGTGAAATCGATCATGAACCGGCGGGTGTTCCGGCCCACCGCCTCGCCCGCGCCAAGCGCATAGGCGGGCGCGCTGAAGGTGTTGAGCGTATAGGCCAGGGCATGAAGCCGCAGCCCATCGGTGAGGGAGCGCATGCGGTAATTGAAGCTGAAGGGCTTCTTCGCGTCCGCTGGCTCATTGGGCACGAAGGCGACGATGATATTGTCGAAGGTCTCGTCCTTGGTGGCCAGTTCGATCAGTTCGATGCGCCCCTCGCCCCAATCATCCTCGGGCTCGATCCAGTAGCTGGGCCGCTCTTCGTAATTGAGTTCGATGTCCTGATAATGGGCGAACTGGCGATCACGCTGGATCAATCCGTAGCCCCGCACATTGGTCACGGGGAAGTTGTGCACTTCCTGCACCAGCGGATTGTGCAGGGGGCGCCAGATCCACTCGCCCTCGCTGGTATGAATCAGCAACCCGTCGGAATCATGCAGTTCCGGACGGAACTCGTCGTATTTGTTGCGGTCGTTGAGGTGGCGGTCGTTCTCGCCCAGGAAATACATGGAGGTGAGCGGCGCAAGGCCGATCCGCGAGACGCTCTTGCGCGGGAACAGGGTGACCTCGACCTCGACAGGCGATTCCGGCCCCGGCTCGAAGATGAATTTGTAGGCGCCGGTGAGGGAGGGCGAGTCCAGCAGGGCGCTGACGGTGATCGTGTTCGCCTCCCCTGCGGGAGTCTCGATCCAGAACTCGCGGAAGAAGGGGAATTCTTCCTTGTTGTCGAGCAGGCCCGTGCCGATGGACAGGCCGCGCGCGGAGAGACCGTATTTCTGATCCCGTCCCAGCCAGCGGAAATAGCTCGCCCCCAGAAAGGACACGAACTCGTCCGAACGGCGGAGGTCGTTGAGGGGATAATGGATGCGGAACCCGGCGACCCCCAGATCGGCGGGCAAGGGCTTGGTGAATTTGATCGGCCCGTAATCGAAAAGCCTGGCCACATTGGCGATGGAATCGGAGCGTCCGTCCTGCACCAGATTGATGGTCACCGGACGCTGGAACAGATGGCCGGGATGGAAGAGTTGCAGCCGGAACTTGCCGCCCTTCTCGCCCAGCGGGGCCTTGTCCGCCCGGAAGCGGATTTCGCGCCACTTGTCGAAGTCAAGCCGCGCCAGTTCCTCGGGAAGCGCAACCGTGGCGGCGCTATGGTCCTTCAAGGAGAGTTCGCGCGCTCGCTTCAGCACATCCTCGAAGCCGAAGGACGGCGCTTTTTCAGGCTGGGGCTTGTCGGCGCCCGGCCTGACAGGCGCGCCCTGCGCAAAGGCTGGAAACCGCAGGCCAAGGCTGGCGGTAGCCGCGAACAAAGCGCCGAGGAGAGAGCGACGGGACGGACCGGTCATGGAAGGATCTATGCCTGAGGATCGAAATTCAGAGGAGATTCGAGGCATTGCCGCCCATTTTCGCGCCCCTCCCTGCAATTGCCGACTATATCGACAAGCCGAAGGAGGCGCCAGCGGGAAGCGGCGCGAAATATCGGGCCATGGTTGACGCAAGGCGAACGAAAAGCGCGAACAGGAGGAAACCCTCAGCGACTTGCTGCTTTCTTCCTATCGAAGGCAGGCTTGCGCGACAGGCTCACTCGCGCTTTATTGTGCATCGCAATATAGTGAGCGATCATCTCATCCCGGCAAACGGAGAGCCGCATGTCCCTCGCATCCCGCAACGCTGTCGTCACCGGCTCCACCAGCGGCATTGGCCTGGCCATAGCCCGCGCGCTGGCCAAGGAAGGCGCCAATATCCTGATCAACGGCTTCGGCGAAGCCGGGGCGATCGAGACCGAAAGGGCCGGAATCGAAAGCGAATTTGGCGTCAAGTGCATCTACAGCGCCGCCGACATGTCGAAGCCCGAGCAGATCGCCGCCATGGTCCATGACGCCGAGGCGAAGCTGGGCTCTGTGGATATTCTCGTGAACAATGCCGGGATTCAGTTCGTCTCGCCCATCGAGGACTTCCCCCTCGACAAGTGGGACCAGATCATCGCCATCAACATGTCCTCGGCCTTCCACGCCATCCGCGCCGCAGTGCCCGGCATGAAGGCGCGCAAATGGGGGCGCATCATCAATACGGCCTCCGCCCATTCGTTGGTGGCCTCCCCCTTCAAGGCCGCCTATGTCACCGCCAAGCACGGCGTCGCCGGGCTCAACAAGACCGTGGCGCTGGAGCTGGCGACCTTCGGCGTCACCTCCAACTGCATCTCGCCCGGCTATGTCTGGACCCCGCTGGTCGAAAAGCAGATCCCCGACACCATGGCCGCCCGTCACCTGACCCGCGATCAGGTCATCAATGACGTGCTGCTGACGGCCCAGCCGACCAAGCAATTCGTCACCTCGGACCAGGTGGCGGCGCTGGCGGTGTTCCTGTGCTCGGATGCAGCCTCCCAGATCACCGGCGCCAATATCTCCATGGACGGCGGCTGGACGGCGGCCTGAGGCGGCGCTGGTGACGACGGAACCGGCAAGGTTGTCGGTTTTTAGGGGGGCTGAAGGAGGGGGTGAACTGGCGGATAACATTTCCCGTATGGTCCTGACGCTGCTTTTCAAGCAGGCGTGAAGCGCATAGGCTGATCCCGGCTTTGAGTTCGGGCGACGGGATCGCCTCAGGAGGAATAACCAATGATCCGCACCATTCTGACCCTTGGCGTTCTGGCCATCGGCATCACCTCGGTCATGGCGCAAAGCGACCCCATCGCGGCCCGCAAGGACATGATGAAACAAGTTGGCCGCGCCAACGCCGACGTCGCCAAAATTTCCAAGGGTGATGCGCCCTTCAAGCTGGAGACGGTTCAGGCGGCGCTCAAGACCATACAGGACGCCTCCAGGGCCATGCCGAATCTGTTCCCGGACAACTCCAAGACTGGCGGCGATACGGCGGCGCTCCCCAAGGTCTGGGAAACAAAGGCGGACTTCAACACCCGTTGGGAGAAAATGGGCAAGGACGCCGCCGCCGCCGCGGCGAAAATCGTGGATGAGGCTTCCTTCAAAACCGCCTATAGCGAGGTCACCGGCAATTGCGGCGGCTGCCACGAAGGCTATCGGATGAAGAAGTAACCGCCTGGCGACTGGAGTTCTTCATGCGCAAACAGGTGGCTCTCGGCCTTCTGACCTGCCTAGCCGTCGCTACGGCGGGATGGACGCTGAGCGCCCCCAAGCCGGTGGTCGTCTCCACCGCTACCGGCCTGGAACAGGGCGGCGACGCCGCACGTGGAAAACTGTTCTTCGACGTGGGCGGTTGCGCCTCCTGTCACGCCACGCCGGGTCAGGATGATCGGCTCAATCTTGGCGGTGGACTGGAGCTGAAATCGCCCTTCGGGTCCTTCATCGCGCCCAACATTTCTTCCCATCCGCAGGACGGCATTGGCGCCTGGAAAGTCGCCGACCTCGTCAACGCCATGCAGGCGGGCGTCTCGCCTTCAGGCCAGCACTATTATCCGGCTTTCCCCTATACGACCTATGCGCAGGCGAGGCCGGAGGATATCGCCGACCTCATGGCCTATCTTCGCACTCTGGCGCCTGTGGCCAGAAAGGCGCCAGAACACCAACTCGGGTTCCCCTTCAATGTCCGCCGTGGCGTGGGCCTCTGGAAACTCGTCAATTTCAATCCGGCGCCTATCAGGAGCGATCCCTCGCAGAGCGGCGAATGGAATCGCGGGCGCTATCTGACCGAAGCCTTCGGCCATTGCGCCGAATGTCATTCCACCCGCGACGCCACCGGCGCCATCGACGCCGCCTATCGCTATGCGGGCGGCGTGGAGATGGAGGGGGCGGGCTGGGTTCCCAACATCACCCAGCACAAGGACGGGATCGCCGCCTGGTCGGCCAAGGACATCGCCTGGATGCTGAAAAGCGGCGACACGCCTGATGGCGATGTGGTCGGCGGCTCCATGAAGAGCGTGGTGAAGAACATGGCCCAATTGCCCGACGCCGACCGCGACGCCATCGCCGCCTATGTCAAGGCGCTCCCCGCCCGCGCGAGCGCCCCCAAGCCGACGAAGAAGTAGGGCGCCAGCCCTACCCCCGCTTCAACCATCTCCTGATCCGCGCCACGCCCTCCCGCACGGCGACCTCGCCGCCTGCAAAGGAGATCCGCATGGTGTGATGTCCGCGTGCGCGGTCGAAGTCGAGGCCGGGCGTTGCGGCGACGCCGCCCTCTTCCAGCAAGCGGCGGCAGAAATCGGCGGAGTCATTGGTGAAGCGGCTGATGTCCAGATAGACATAGAAGGCGCCATCGACGGGATGGAAATCGCCCAGACCCATGGCGGGCAATTCATTCAACAGCAGCGCGCGATTGCGCGCATAGCCCGCCTTCACCAGTTCCAGTTCCTCCACCGCATCAAAGGCGGCCTCGGCGCCGATCTGGCTGAGATAAGGCGCTGAAATGGCGAGGCTCTGTTGCAGTCGCTCCACGGGGCGCACCAGATTCTCCGGCAGCACCAGCCAGCCGATGCGCCATCCGGTCATGCAGAAATATTTCGAGAATGAGTTCACTACGACAGCGGTGGACGAAAAGGCCAGCGCGGTGGCGGCCGGGCGTTCATAGGTGAGGCCATGGTAGATCTCGTCGGAAATGAAGCGGATGCCCAGACGATGACAGGTCTCGCAGACCGCCTTCAGCTGCACATCGCTCATCATCACGCCGGTGGGATTGGCCGGGCTCATCAACAGCACGCCCTGCAGGGGCGCACGAAGATGGGCCTCCTCGATCATCTGCGCGGTGACCACATAGCCCGTATGAGGGCCGGTTTCGAACGACACGCATTCGAGGCCGAGGGCCTGAAAGATGTTGAGATAGGCGGGATAGCCGGGCGCAGCCACCGCCACCCGGGCGCCCGCATCGAACAGGGCCAGAAAGGAAAGCACGAAGCCGCTTGAGGAACCCGTGGTGACCACCACGCGCGAGGGGTCCACCGCGACCCCATAGGCCTCGCGATAATGAACGGCGATCCTCGCCCGCAACGAAGGTCGCCCCAGCGCTTCGGTATAGCCGATCCGGCCCAGATCAAGCGCCGCGCGGGCGGCTTCCAGAACAGGACGCGGCGCCAGCGCGCCCGGCTCGCCAAGCTCCAGATGCACGATGTCGCGCCCCGCCCGTTCCAGCGCACCGGCCGCCCCCAGCACATCCATGGCGAGGAAGGGCGCCACGGCGCTGCGACGCGAGGGTTCGAAATCATGGGGGAATACAGACATTTCAGCCCTTCGTGTCGGCGCTATCCTGTTGCATCTCGCACCTGCGCCAAGTTAACGCCATAATGCGCGCGCTTCCCTCTCGGGGCGCTTCACGGGATGACGATCATGGTTCAGGTGGTTCAATCGACCCCTATCAGCAAGGCGGCGCGCGCGCCAGCGCGTCATGGCGCCCTTTTGCTCGCTCTCGTCATCGCCACCGCTCCCGCAATCGCCCAGGAGCAGGGCGCAGGCCAGAACATGCCCGGCGTGATCCGCGACGCCGAAGTCGAGCAATTGCTGCGCGATTACGCCACGCCCATCTTCAAGGCCGCAGGCGTCAATGGCGGCGCCACGAAAATCATTCTCATCGGCGACCGCAGCTTCAACGCCTTCGTCGCCAATGGCCGCAAGATCTTCGTCAATGTGGGCGCGATCATGGAGGCCAAGGCGCCCAGCGAGATCATCGGCGTGCTGGCCCACGAGACCGGACATATCGCAGGTGGCCACCTTGCGGGCATTCATGCGGAGATGGCCAAGGCTCAGATCTTCGCCATTGCGGGCATGCTGGTGGGCGCTGGCGGTGCGGTCGCGACGGCGCGCAGCAATCGCCCGGGCTCCTCAGTCGGCGTCGATAGCGCGGGCGCGATGGGCATGCTGCTAGGTCCGCAGGAACTGGTGCGCCGCTCGCTGCTCTCCTATGTGCGCTCGCAGGAAGAATCCGCCGACCGGGCGGCGGTGAAATATCTCCAGAGCATCGGCCAATCCGCCAAGGGCCTGCTGGTGACCCTGGAGCGTTTCGAAAACGAATCCCTCTTCAAGACCTCATCGATTGATCCCTATACGCTCTCCCACCCCCTGCCCCGCGAACGCCTGTCCAATCTGGAGACCGCCGCCAAGGCGAGCCCCACCTTCAACGCGCCGGAACAGCCCGGCCTTCAGGCCAGGCACGATCTTGTGCGCGCCAAGCTCGTGGGTTTCATGGGCACGCCATCCGAGATCGGGCGCCGCTACCCTCTGTCGGACCAATCCGTGGCCGCGAAATACGCGCGCGCCGTCTCGGCCTATCGCTTCGGCCGGATCGCGGACGCCCAACAGCAAATCGAAGCGCTGATCTCCGCCCAGCCGAACAATCCCTATTTCCATGAATTGAAGGGGCAGGCCCTGCTGGAATCAGGCAAGGCCCGCGAATCGCTTCCATCCCTGCGCAAGGCCGTGGGGCTGGCCCCGCAGGGCCTGCCCATAAGGGTGCTGCTGGGTCATGCGCTGGTGGCGGCCGATCAGGCCGACGAAGCCATCAAGGTGCTGACGCAGGTGACGCAAAGCGATGCGGAAGATGGAGAGGCTTTCCAATATCTGGCCATGGCCTATGACAAGAAGGGCAATGTGCCCCAGTCCCAACTCGCTGCGGCCCAAGGCTTTTTCCTGAATGGACGCTATATAGAGGCTCGAACCCAAGCGGATCGGGCCAAGCGCCAGTTCGCCGAGGGCTCGCCCGGCTGGCTGAAGGCGGATGATATTCTCAATTATCGCCCGCCCAAGTTCTAGCAGGCTCTCACCATCGTGTTTCCCGCCCGGTTCGACCTTTCGAAAGCCGGGACCTATGATCGCATCGCCTCTCACTGGAGCTCCAGCATGTCCTTCGCCCCCTTCCGCAAACGCCTGCAAGGCGTCGCGCTCGCCATGGCCGTGCTCGCGGGCCTTGCCGTCCCGGCCCCCGCCAAGGCTGAACTCAGCGCCGCCCAGCGCACGGAGATCGAGGGGGTCATCAAGGACTATCTCATGAAGAACCCGGACGTGATCCGCGAGGTTCTCGTCGAGATGGAGCGCAAGCAGAAGGCCGATGAGGAGTCCGCCCGATCGAAAGCCGTCACCGACCTCGCGCCCCAACTGTTCAATTCCACACGGCAGGCGGTGCTGGGCAATCCCAATGGCAAGATCACCCTGGTGGAGTTTTTCGACTACAACTGCGGCTATTGCAAAAAGGCCCTCGACGATGTGGCCAAGCTGGTGAAGGCGGAGCCTGAATTGCGGCTTGTCATCAAGGATTTCCCCGTTCTGGGGCCTGGCTCCGTCGAGGCCGCCGAGGTCGCCACCGCCATGCGCAACCAGGCCAAGGGCGACAAATACTGGCAATATCACACCAAGCTGATGCAGACGCGCGGCCAGATCGGCAAGACGCAGGCCCTCGCCGTGGCCAAGGAAATGGGCGCGGACATGGACAAGCTCGCCAAGGACGTCGCCAACCCGGAAACGCGCGCCAGCTTGCAGGAAGTGATGGCGCTCGCCGACAAGTTGCAGCTGAGCGGCACCCCCACTTTCGTACTCGGCGACGAAGTCATCGTGGGCGCGGTCGGCCAGGATGAACTGCGGACGCGGATCGCAAACATGCGCAAATGCGGCAAGACCGCCTGCGGCTGAGGCCTTAGCCACAAGGCTTTCGACGGCAAGGCTTCCCTCTCGGCCCCAATCGGGATATGACGCCAGACGCGCCATTGCGGCGCCGCACTCGTCTTCGGCACACCAAAGCGACATGCCTGTCATTCACATCCTGAACGGACCGAATCTGAACCTGCTCGGGACGCGAGAGCCGCAGACCTATGGGTCCGTCACGCTCGCGGATATCGAGACGCGCCTGCGCGCGGTCGGTTCTGCGCGCGGCGTGGAGATCAAATTCCGGCAATCCAATCACGAAGGCGACCTCGTGACATGGATTCAGGAGGCGGGCGCTGCGGGCGAGGCGGTAATTTTGAACGCAGGCGCCTATACTCACACCTCCATCGCCATCCCCGACGCGATTCGCGGGGCCAGCGTCCATGTGGTCGAGGTGCATCTTTCGAATGTGCATGCGCGTGAGAGTTTCCGCCACCAATCCTTCATCGCTCCCGTGGCCGCAGGCGTGATCCTCGGCTTTGGAGCCTTGTCCTATGAACTCGCGCTCGAAGCCGTTCTGGCGGGCGCGTCCCAGAAGAAGAGCTGATCCATGAAGAAACCTCAGCCCAAGGCGGGCGCAGCCAAGCGCGCCGCCAAAACGAGCGCTCCCGCCAAACGCGCGCCTGCAAAAAAGGCTGCGGCCAAAAGCGCGCTGCCTAAGGCCGCGCCCGCAAAGGCGGCGCCGACCAGCGGCATCGACACGGCTCTGGTGGAGCAACTCGCCGTCATCGTCGCCCAGCATGACCTGTCGGAGATCGTGGTGGATTTCGAGGGGCTGCATATTCGCGTCGCCCGTCAGTCCTCGGTCGCCCCGCCCATGCAGATGCAGATGCAGCACGCCCCCGCGCAGGCCATGGCCTATGCGCCTGCGCCCGCCGCAGTGATGGCGCCGCCGCCGACCCTCGCCGTTCCCACCCCCACGGCCGCAGAAAATGCGGGCGCGGTGAAGTCTCCCATGGTCGGCACCGCCTATCTGCGTCCATCCCCGGACGCCAAGGCTTTCGTGGAGATCGGCAGCCAGGTGAAGGCGGGCGACAAGATCCTGCTGATCGAGGCCATGAAGACCTTCAACGAAATCGTGGCGCCCCGCGCCGGCACTGTCACCGCCATTCTCGTCGAGGACGGCCAGCCCGTCGAATACGGCGAACCCTTGCTCGTGATCGAGTGAGCGACGCTCACCGGAAGGCCGTCATGTTCGACAAGATCCTCATCGCGAACCGGGGCGAAATCGCGCTGCGCATCCTTCGCGCCGCCAAGGAGCTGGGCATCCAGACCGTCGCCGTCCACTCCACCGTGGATCGCGACGCCATGCATGTGAAGCTCGCCGACGAGTCCGTGTGCATTGGCCCTGCGCCCGCGCGCGACAGCTATCTCAACATCCCCGCCCTGCTCGCCGCCTGCGAGATCACGGGCGCAGAGGCGATCCATCCGGGCTATGGCTTCCTTTCGGAAAACGCCCGTTTCGCCGAGATCCTCGCGGACCACAACATCGCTTTCATCGGCCCCAAGGCGGAGCATATCCGCATCATGGGCGACAAGATCGAGGCCAAGCGCACCGCCAAGCGGCTGGGCATTCCCTGCGTCCCGGGCTCCGAAGGCGGCGTGACCGACGACGTCGAGGCCATGCGGATCGCGAAAGACATCGGCTTTCCCGTGCTTGTGAAGGCGGCCTCCGGCGGCGGCGGTCGCGGCATGAAGGTAGCGCGCACGCCCGCCGATCTGTCGGTGGCCCTGTCGACCGCGCGCACCGAGGCCAAGGCCGCATTTGGCGATGACGCGGTCTATCTCGAGAAATATCTCGAAAAGCCCCGCCATATCGAAATCCAGGTGCTGGGCGACGGACGCGGAAACGCCATTCATCTGGGCGAGCGCGACTGCTCGTTGCAGCGCCGCCACCAGAAGGTGCTGGAGGAGAGCCCGTCCCCCGCCCTGAACGACAAGCAGCGCGCCGAGATCGGCGAGATCGTGGCCCAGGCCATGCGGGATCTCTCCTATTCGGGCGCGGGCACGGTCGAGTTCCTCTATGAGGAAGGCAAGTTCTATTTCATCGAGATGAACACCCGCATCCAGGTCGAGCATCCCGTGACCGAGATGATCACGGGCATTGATCTGGTGGTGGAGCAGATCAAGATCGCGGCGGGCTCGCCCCTGACGATCTCCCAGTCCGATGTGAAATTCTCCGGCCACGCCATCGAATGCCGCGTGAACGCCGAACACCCCGCGACCTTCCGGCCCTCGCCCGGCAAGATCTCCTATTACCACCCGCCCGGCGGCCTTGGGGTGCGCGTCGATTCCGCCGTCTATCAGGGCTATACGATCCCCCCCAACTACGACTCTCTGGTGGGC
The DNA here is from genome assembly GCA_947380915.1 of Beijerinckiaceae bacterium. Next base: position 308 of record CANCSY010000063.1, on the reverse strand, counting down.
AAGCTGATCGTTCACGGCCGCAACCGCACGGAAGCCCTGATGCGCCTGCGCCGCTCCCTCGATGAATTCATCGTGGACGGCATCGAGACCACCATCCCCCTGTTCCGCACCCTCGTGCGCAACACGGATGTGCAGAACGGCGCCTATGACATCCACTGGCTGGAGAAGTTCCTGGCCACGGGGGGCATGGGCGAGGGGTGAGCCCCCTCCCCCTACGGCGTCACCTTCGGCGGCACGCGCTTTCTCGTCGCCTGCTCATAGGCATAGGCGAGGCGCAGCATGGCGGCGTCCTCATAGGGGCGGCCGAG
>CANCSY010000062.1 GCA_947380915.1 Beijerinckiaceae bacterium | reverse complement strand
TGATTACGCCCATCTAGGATCGATGACATGACCAACACAAACAAGTTTGCCGTCGCCACAATACTTGCGTCGATCCTTCTGCCAAACCTTTCTGACAAGGGATTTGCGCAAGCCCCGCCTCCTGCCCGCGACCGCGTGAAGGACATGGTCTCCATTGGCGGCGTGCGCTCCAACCAACTGGTCGGATATGGAATCGTCGTGGGCCTCAATGGCACGGGCGACGGCAACGTCGAGGCGACGAAACAAACCGTTCAGAGCTTGCTGCAACGTTTCGGCATGTCCATACCCCAGACAAGTAACATTGACGCCAAGAATGTCGCGGCTGTGATGGTGACGGCAGAGTTGCCGGCCTTCGCCAAGCCTGGTCAGAAAATCGATATAACAGTGTCCTCCATGGGCAAGGCCTCAAGCCTGCGAGGCGGTAGCCTGCTCATTACCCAGTTGGTCGGCGCCGACAACGAAACCTATGCGGTCGCGCAGGGAAATCTGGCTGTCGGCGGTCTCGGCATTACGGGCAAGGATGGTTCGACGCTGACCGTCAACATTCCGACCGTTGGTCGCATTCCCGATGGCGCCACCGTTGAGCGTATGGTTGCGAGTCCGTTTGAAACAGCGCAATCCCTTATGCTGAATCTGAACTCGCCCGATTTCACGAACGCCATGCGCTTGGCTGCGGCTGTCAATGGCAATTTCGGTGCAGGCACTGCGATAGCCCTTGACGCCACAACTGTGAAGGTTATCGCGCCAAAGGATCTCGACCGCCGCGTTTCCTTCATGGCGGCGATTGAAGACCTTATGGTGACCCCATCGGCGCCCCCTGCCCGCGTCATCGTCAATTCGCGCACAGGCACCATTGTCATCAGCGAAGGTGTGCGCGTGACGCCGGCTGCGGTGTCACATGGCAGCCTGACCGTGCGCATCAAGGAAAACCTCAACGTCTCGCAACCCAATGCTGGAGGTGGTGGCATCGGCAACACAAACGCGGCCGGCCAGACTGCGGTTACCCGCGACAGCCAGATTGTCGCCGATCTGGCCCCCGTGCGCACCTTCCTCTTTGCTCCAGACGTGCAACTCGCCAGCATCGTTGACGCAGTAAATGCTGTGGGCGCATCCCCCAGTGATCTCGTCGCGATTCTGGAAGCTCTCAAGCAGGCAGGCGCCCTGCATGCCGACCTCATTGTGATCTGAGGAAACCATGGACGCTCTCCCTCCCCGCTCGACAGGCCCCCTGAACTCTCTCTCGCTGGATCAAAGTCGTCAATACGGCCACAAATCCACTTTAGACCAGGTGGGCAAGGCCTTTGAAACCATGTTCATGCAGACGATCCTGAAATCCATGCGTGATGCACAGATCGAGGGTGGCCTTCTGGATAGCGAACATTCAAAGCCCTTTCAGTCCATGCTGGACGGCGCCTATTCCGAGCTCTCCGTCAAGACGACGAAACTTGGTCTTGCGGAGGCTATCAACCGTCAATTTGCTCCAAAAACAGGATCAAAGGCGACAGGGCTGATGCCTTTGAACCCGGTTAAACTCACGAGCAGCCAGTCAGATGCTCTCGCGGGTGGTCTTTCCGCCAGTGTCGCAGCTGGACAGAGCCTTGGTATCCGATCCACCGCCGCATCCAACATGCCAGCAGGCCTCGCTGCGTCTAGAACGGCGCCGAAATTCATTAGCGGAGACTGAGTAAATGGTCGATATTCTGGGCATTGGCGCGTCCGGCCTCACAGCCTATCGCAAGCTTCTGGAGACAGTGGGCGGCAATATCACCAACGCCAATACCGAAGGCTATGTGCGTCGCGACGTCGTGCTCAGCGGAGCCGGCGATAGCGCGATGCTGCCAACTGCGGCCTCGAACACCAGCGGCTCAGGCGTCATGGTGGATATGGTTCGTCGTGCAAACGACGCTTTCCTGCAGGTGCAGGCGCTCAAAGCAAATTCGCTGAATCTGCAATCCCAGACCCTGGCGGATTCTCTCACCCAAATCGAGAAGACCCTTTTCGCCACAACCAGCAATCCCGGTTCGATCGTTCAGGACTTTTATAGTCGGTTCAACGATGTCGCCAATGCGCCGACTTCCGCCGCTGCGCGCATTTCAGTTCTGGACTCCGGCAAGCAGGTTGCCAACGTATTCACGTCGGCTGCATCGGCTATCGAAGATAGCCTTGGCGCCATTCGTTCGGGCCTCGACGCCGGTCTCACCGCCGTCAATGGCATCACCACCCAGCTTGGCCTGCTAAACGTCCAAATCCAGAGCGCCGCAACAAGCGGGCAAAAGCCTAATGACCTTCTCGATCAACGCGACAAGCTGCTGACCAGCCTCTCCAATCTGGCGAACTTTTCATATAGCGAGAAGCCGTCGGGCGCAGTGATGGTCTATCTGGGCGAGACCGCAAGCGGCCGTCCTCTGGTCTATGCCGACGGATCTCATCCCCTCGGGATCATCGAGAGTGGCGATAAGCTCGAAATCACCATGGACCCCAATTCGGCGCCCGCGCCCACCAATCAGCTCACAAGCGGCACGGTTGCGGGATTGATGGATTTTCGCGCCCAGATAAAATTGCTGCGAGACGACATCAACCGCCTCGCAGTCGGTTTTTCTGTCGCCGTCAACGAGCAACACAAGCAGGGCGTAGATCTTAACGGGAATCAGGGCGGCGACCTGTTCTCCACGGATGGTCTCAACGCTGTGGCCGCCAAGAACAATCTGGGCGACGCGAAGCTTATATTGACCATCGATAACGCAGCCTCCATCAACAATGTCACTTATACGGCCCGCTTCAACCAAAGCCAGAATGCCTGGACGATCAAATCAAGCGAAGGTAAAACTGTTACCGATCAGAACAACTTGTCGATGGGAGGCGTTTCCTTCAAATTCGATGGGCAGGCGAAGGATGGGGACACTTTCACGGTATCTCCGCTTCTGGGCGCGGCATCTTCAATGCGGTTTCTTGTGAAGACCCCTGCCGAAGTTGCGGTTGCCTTGCCTTTGTATGTGGATCCATCGCCGGCAAATTCGGGAAACGCTGACTTGCGTCCGCTCAAGCGCACCGAGCCTGATGCGGCGACACAGGTTCCTCCCGCTACATCAGTCTTTGACAGCGAGAACCCCGTTAATGATTTCCTGAAAAATGGCTCCGCCTTCATTCTACCCGCTGGCGCCTCCTCAGCGACGCTCACCTCGCTTGGCGATATATCTGCGGTGCACTTTAACGCGACCGGCACGCAAATCAGCGCTCTCACCAGTGCTGACGGCTATGGCGTCTCGAAGTTGTCGCTTTCCATTTTTGTGACCGGCGCCACTAACGCAGTCAACGGCACAAAAAAAGATCTTCCACTGTTCTTAAAAGGATCAGGCCTGAACGATGTCGCCGACGCCATTAATGCCGCCGCCCAGAAGGCTGCGGCGAATGGCGACACCGATCTCAAGGATGCGCTTTACGCCAGCGTTTCAAATGGCACCCTCACCATAACCGCGCTGAACGGAAAACAGGTAACGACTGGCGCTCTCATCGGCTCTGGTTTCGACGCCAATGGCGACCCCAACCAGATCAAGGGCGCAAATGAACCCGGGAGCAGCGCTGCGGTTATGCGCGTTTTCACACGCGATGGTCGCCAAATATCCGGCCCCCCGTTCGATCCGGCCTCCGAAGGCGACGCGTTCGTAACCCCGGCGAATGGCTTCCTCTCGGATGCCGAATACAACAAAAATTATCTTGCGATCGGATATCCTCGCATAACCTCCACCGAGGCCTCCAAGCTCCTCGCCACGACGAATTATGACACCAATGCATCAACGCTGAACACCAGCGCCAAGATCGATGTGTCAACCCAATCGTCGTTCGATATGCCACAGGCTGGCTATGGGCAGGCGCCCTTGACGGGCGCCGTCTATGCCCTGAATGTCGATGGCCTCGACCCTATCCGTCTGGCGGGCGACAGCCTCGCAGGTGCCGGGCCGGCCGAGATAACAGCGGCCATTGCCGCCAGGATGAACGCACAGGCGCCGCGCGTTTCCTGGCTTGGCGCTCCCATAAACTTTACAGACAATATGCCTTCGAAGATCGCTTTCGAAGTTTCGATCGATGGCCGCCAACCGCCGCAGACAATCACCTTCCAGCGCTCTCAGGAACCAAGAAACCTGAAACTAAAGGTCACTGGCAACCTCATCGGCGAACAGGAAATCACGATTGATAAATCCGCGGGCACCAGCAAGGGCGTCGACTGGGCCTATGTGGATGGAAAACTACAGGTCAGCAGTCGCTCGGATATATCAATCGCAATAGACCCGTCTCTTGATTACACGGCGCTTGGCTTTGACGGTTCGGAGCAAGGCCCCCCATACACTGCAACGCGTATCAGTAGCTTGCTCCGCGAGACCGGCACTTTCGATCTGGGTGGCGCCACGGATTTGCAAGTCAGCCTGGTCACAGGTGGGCCTGAAGACAAGTATAATGTCACAAGACTTGAGGTTGCCTTAAAAGCCGGGAGCCTGCCAGGCCAGACCGTTGAACTCATGAGTTCGGATGGGTCCCAGGTTCTGGCGACGAAGACCTTGACTGCTGCTGAAGCGACGGCCGGATCAGTAACTTTCGACAGACCCCTCATGGGGTCCGACGAGGTTGCTCGGTTGTCAGCCTTCCAGATTACTCCGAATGGAAGGGAAAACCTTTCAGCACCCACCGCCATAGATCCTGCACCTCCACTCAGCCCCCCCATGCAGAACTCATGGGCCGGCGCCTCACGGGTGTTGATCACTATTCCTCAAAAATTACGAACCACCGCTCCGCAAATCTCGGTGGCGCCCGCGAGCCTCCTCTCGGCGTCAATGCTGGCTGAAACTAAACCCTCCATTTATGTCACGCGTGGCTCCAGTGGCTTCCGCCTCACGATTGACGCCACACAGGGCAAAAGCAATGGAATCAGCTGGAAGGTCGACGGCGGTCGACTGTCGCTTCAAAGCGATGATGGCAGTTACATCGGGATTGATACATCCACACTGCAAAAGAAAACCCTTGCGAACGCCCTCGGTTTTTCTGATCAACAAACGCCCGATAGCACAATCATCGGCTCGCAGGTTGGCGCCATTGGCCTCAGCACGATGGGACTGGCCGACGGCAAGCCCTTCGCGACAAGCGTCACAAGCCCGACGGACCTGACGACGTCTCTGTTGTCTTCTCTCAAGCCAACGCTCCATCTGACTGGAAACAGTATCGGCGATTTGGCGGTCAAGATAGATGCGCCGTCAGGCTCTCAGGGTCGCGTGTCCTGGGCCACCGTCGACGGGAAACTTGTGCTGTCAAGTGATGATCTTTCAGTGAGGTTCAACCGCAGCGCCAGCAACGATTTGGAGGCTGAAAAGCTTGGGTTCCAGCCCACGCAAATCAATAGCCCCCTGATTGCAGGCAGCGCTGTTGCGGACGCGCTTCTTAACGTCACCCAGCCCGAGATTTCCGTCCTGGTCGGCAGCGTCGACAACCAGAGCCTCTACAGCTTCAAGATAGATTCATCTTCAGGCTTTGACGCCCACAGCGGCGTCTCATGGAAGGTTCAAAATGGCAGGCTTGCTTTCGTAACAGGAGAAAGTGCGCTCCTGATCAAGGGAACCACGCAGGCGCAACGAGACACCGCAAAGATGCTTGGCTTCAATGGATCAGACCTGGATCTGAGCATCGAGAGCACGATCACCAGTGCGAACAAGCTTATCCCTTCGCTCCTGGCGGTTAAACAGCCAAGCCTTCACGTCAAGGGCGATAAGATTGGCGCACAGGTGCTTACGATCGATAGACCGAACGGAACCTATAATGGGGTGACCTGGTCTCTGTATGATGGCAAACTGACGCTGACCAGCACTGACGCAACCCTCAAACTCGATACAGCCACGACAGACACCCTTGCAATGGCGAAAGCGCTTGGCTTCACGGGTCAGGAAGCGGCAGGAACGCAAATCATAGCCGTCAAAAGCGTCGCCTCCGGGATGGTCGAGTCCGGTTCGGGCCTGCAATTTACAATTTCAACTGGTGACAATGGCGATGCTCCGGTCACGATCAACAAGCTCTCCGGGACTGATCCGGCGAATGGCGTGTCCTGGTCCTATGATGCGGTTGCCGACAGGTTGATGCTCAGCAGCACCGATGCAAGCTTCAAGGTGAAGGTGAGTCAAACCGGCGCCCGTAATGCGCAGGCGCTTGGCTTCATGGGCGATGGTAGCGACAAGAAAGTCGAGTCCGCGAGGCTCAGCCTCACATCAACGGCGACTGATCGTATTACGGACCTTGCCGATTCCAGGGCGACAGTCTCCCATGTTGGTCAAGCCATTCAGTTTGATGGGGGGCTCCCCGAGGATCTCGTTGTCGATGTCAGAAATCTAAGTGCTGACGGACTGAGGCGCGTGGCCGCGAAGATCGATATGGCCGCCGTTCCACCGGCTCCCCTCAGACCCGACCTGCAAATCAAGATCCTCTCTGGCGGCCAACTTGAGATTATTGATCCAGAGTCTGGTGCTAGCCTCGCCAAACGTAGCTGGCAGCAGGATATCCCGGTCAATTACCTTGGCATGAGCTTTACGATCCACGGTAACGCCAATGCAGGCGACCTGTACACCATAAGAAATGACAGCACGCGCACGTCAGATAACCGCAATGCGCTCCGGATCGCGGAACTTGCAACAACCTCGATTTTCGGCAAAGGCCAGGGCTCCTTTCAGGATGTCTATGCCGGCGTCACCTCTCGGCTTGGTTCGGCGGTTCAGGCGTCAAATATGCGAGCCAGCGCAACATCGCAGGCGGCGTCTGATCTGAAGGCCGCATATGAGGGCAAAACGGGCGTCAATCTCGATAGAGAAGCCTCCGACCTCATTCGTTACCAGCAAGCCTATCAAGCAGCAGCGCAGGTCATCATGGCCGCGCGTGAGATGTTCTCAACCATTCTCAAGTCCTTCTGAGGTTCGCCATGCAAATCAGCACGAACGCCTATTTTCGCAGCCAAACTGAGAATATTCAGGATCTGAAGACCCAAACCGTCAAGTTGCAGGAAACCATTGCAACTGGCAAACAGGTGAATATCGCTTCCGACGATCCTGTCGCATTCTCCGATCTCGCGATGCTGAAGGCCCGCGACTCTCGTCTGAAGCAATATGGGCGCAACATAGACGTGGCCCGTCAAAGGTTGTCGTTGGAGGAGTCCTCGCTTTCGCAAGCGACGAACATTCTCACACGATTGCACGAGCTTTCCATTCAGGGCTCCAATGACACACTGAATGCGTCTGATCGCAAGCTGATGGCGAATGAAGTAAAGGGCCTTTCCAAGAGCCTGATGGGGTTGGCCAATACTCTTGACGCCAATGGCTTGCCAATTTTTGGCGGCTTTCAATCCGGCCTCCCCTTTCAACAAGCGACTGAGGATGGGCCTGTCTTCTACAAGGGTGACGCCTATGAAGTCGAACAAGCGGTTGGCGACCACGAAAAAGTGACTGTCGGCTTTTCCGGGCATGAGGTGTTCGACCGGGTGCCGATGGGGTCCGGCCCGTCGAAATCGGTTTTCGACATCGTGAAGTCCATGGGGGACGCACTGGCGAATGGCGAAACACCTGCGACAGGGAAAGATGAAATCAATGCCGCGCTTGACCATTTAACCGGTCAACTGGCGCTTGTGGGCTCACGAACAGCTATCCTTGATTCCGCCCAGGAGAAGCTGGACAGCTCCAAAACCTCTACAACAGCTCAGATATCCCTCCTTGAGGATACTGACATGGAGAAGGCGATCAGCGAGCTGAAACAAAAGCTCACAACACTCGACGCTGCGCAGGCTTCCTTCGTCAAGATCGCTGAGCTCTCCTTGTTCAACTACCTGAAGTGATTTGCGGGGGTTGTTCTTCAGAAAATCCCGAATTCAGATAAAGCGTCTTCAAGACGGGGATGCGCTCAAGATATTCGAACCATTCGAGATCATAGGGCGCACCCAACCATGCGTCGGCGGCTTTCAGATCATCACAAAGCTTTATCATGCGCGTGCGCGTCGAGGATATCAGCTCGATTTCCTCGTCGCTCAAGACTTGCGGCTTCCTGCTGTAAATCTGTGATTCAAGCAGCATGAGCGGATCCAGCAAGGCCAGCCGCTCCTTGCGCAAGACTTCTGGATCCTTTCTTTGGCGGGCGTGCTCCTGCGCAAGATCAAGCTTGTTCTGGATGTCACGCAAAGTGGCGCTTTGCTGCAAGAACACGGCGGCGCCAACCACCACCACGAGCAGCACCATCGCAACCATCATTACAGTAACGAAGATGTCCATTATACTGTCCGAGTTTCAGTTTCGATGATAATTGTATTCTGAAATCAAACATCGCGCAAGCCTATGATCTGGCTTGGAATTTGCTAGTGAACCAAGGCAATCAATGGATACCAGAAATGCCCATTCAGCCAGTCCCCGACACTCGCGATAACATTATCTCCACAATTCGCAGGGTTGCGAATACGCAGAACGCAGATTTCCAGTACCTGTTGAACCAGGCGAAGGTGGAAAGCGGACTTGACCCGCGCGCCAGGGCTCCCACGAGTTCCGCGTCAGGCCTGTTTCAATTCACCTCGGGAACGTGGATGAACATGGTCAAGCGTCATGGCGACAAGGTGGGCCTGGCGTCCGAGGCCCAAAGCCTGCGTGCGAATATGCTTTCAGGAGATGAGCGCGCACAGATTCTCAACCTCCGAAACGAGCCCTATGTGGCGACCTCCCTGGCTGCGCATCTGGCGGCGGATAATGCGCAGTCGCTCGCTGCTGCGGGTCACAAATCGATTGGCCCGACCGAGCTATATATGGCGCATTTCCTGGGGGCGTCAGGCGCCAACACCTTCCTCAATGGATTGCGTGACAAACCATCGGAACCCGCAGCAAATGCGCTTCCATTGGCTGCCGCTGCAAACAAATCGGTCTTCTACGCCAACAGAACGCCCCTGTCCTACCAGGACATCTACAACCGCTTCGCGCAGAAGTTCGCTGACGCTTCGGCAACCATCGCCACCACGGCGCCAACGCTCAAGGAAACGGCTGCGGCTGCGGTTGAAAATCTGGGCGCCTTCGAAGCGCGTCTCAAGCAGGCGGTGGCGACCGCAATTGCGTCAAGCCGCCCGCAGTCTTCGCCAGAGGCGCCAGACACATCGGCGGCCCCTCCGGTCACCGAAGCTGCGATGATGCAATATCTCAAGAACTTCTCGCTTGTGGATCACGCCAGCGGAATGGCCCAGGTGAGCGATGCTCATATGCGCGACGCATCCAAAGGCGCCGCCAATTCCGGCGCTCATGAACCGATGGGCGAAGGGAGCGTATCGCCCCTGGCGTCCGGTGCGCGTCTTATTTTGAAAGCCGCCGATCCACGCTAGTCGTTGCAAAAAGAAACCGCCTTCGATCCAAGCGAGATCGAAGGCGGTTGCGACTTCATTGATAGTCAAACCAGGGATTTCGTTACCGCAACCACGCGAACTACGGCCTTTTATTCGGCTGATTCTTCCGCCGTCTGGGGCTTCGCCGCATCATCGACGACAGTCGCCTTGCCCGCTTCGACGAGACCGTCAGCTTCCTTGCGCGATACCTGCACCACTTCGTCGGCGGCGAAGGTTTTGCCTTTGATGACGGCTTCTTCAACAAGCTTCACACTCACCTGTGCAGACGCCTTCCGCTTGGGTGCGGGAGTCGGCGCAGGAACAGGCGCCTCCACAGAGGCTTCAACTGGCGCAGGCGCTGGCTCAGGCTCTGGATCCGGCGGGAACATGCGCGCAACGTCAGGTCTGACATCTGGCGGCGGCTTTTCAGCCCGGACATCGACGATACGCATTTGCACGAGCCGTTGCCAAAGCCGCAGCAAGGCGAGCTTGCGTTCGAGAATCGGCGCGTCGGGGCGCTTGTCTGCGGATACTTCCACGATCAATGCCCGCACTTCCGCGACGGCCGAGAGACGCTCTTCTTCCGATAACATCGAAAGATCGAGCGCTTCCAGCTTGTTGATGGAATTCGCGGCCGCTTTGCGGGGAGATTTCACGGGTCAGTCGACTTTCAGGCCTGATTATCAGCAAGCGTAGCGGCGCCCTGGATGCCATTAGCGCCGAGTTCAGCGGGCCATCTGTCAGGGTCAGTAATTGTTGCAACCAGTTGCTGTTGCACGAATTGCTCGGCAGTTTCCAGGTCAGGGGCCTCAACGACCATTTCGCCATCCACCAACCACTTGACAACGAACTTCTGCATCTTGATCTCCTTTGATTGCAAGGCTTAGTTTTTAAGGCCCGCGGTCCATGAGGACATGGACTGGGTCAGGCTGTCCTGCACATTTTTCGAAGCGTTCACGATCGTCTGCATCGCCGAGAATTGCTTGAGATATTTCGCCTGCAGCGCGTCCATCTCATCATTCAGTTTGGTGATGGCGTCCGCGATTTTGGGCAATTCCGTATTGGTCACCGTGTCGGAAATCGATTTGAAGGAGGACGACGGTCCAACAACGACATCAGTCAGCTTGGTGAAACGCTCGATGGCGCCGGGCGTATCGCCAGAGGCAACCACGGATTCGAGCAAGCCGGGACTGTTGGCGATCACCTTGTCCATCAAAACGGTGTCGATCGCCAGAGATCCATCAAGATTGGTCCTGACGCCGACTTCAGCAAGCGTCACCGTTTTCCCACCGGGCAGCTTGATGGGATCAGTGCTCAAGAGCCGCATCTGATTCAGCAGCCCTCTGGCGACCGCATCATTGGCCAGTCCACCGCGCAGCTTTACATCCTTGTCATATTTGGCCTCGGTTTTCACCGTGGTCAAAAGACTGTTGTAGGCGGTCACGATGTCCTGCAAGGCTTCCTTGCAGGTCTGCGTATTGCTGGTCGTGGACAGATGAACAGTCGTATTGGCTGGCGTATCGGCGTTGATGGTGATCTCGAGATCTGGCACAAGATCTGCGAACTTGTTCGTCGGGGATGTAAAGGTGATCCCGTTATAACTCACCTCGGCGTCCTGACCGGTGGTTTGCGCGGCCGCATCGCTCGAGGGCTTCAAGCCATCCGCCAGAGCGGAGCCGTCGCTCTTCATCGTCTCGACGTAGAACTTGTTATCAGTGCCTAGACCATGGGAGATAGTGAGATATTGAAGAGAGCCGATGGCGGAGCCGGAACTTACGATGGAAGCGCTGAATCCTGTCTGATTCTGGATGGCGGTTTTCAGCTCATCCAGCGTCGCATAGTCCGTAAGTTTGAAAGATGCAATAAGCGCTTTGCTTTCCAGGGGATCCGCAGGCCTTGTGCCGCCGTAAATATTCAGCACGCCCGAGCCGTCAGCGCCAGCCAGCGTTCCATCGTTTGGAAATCCGGCGAGCATGAGAGAATTGGCGCTGGCCGGATGGTTCACCTGAAAGGTGAAATCGACAGCTCTCGGGGGCGAAGCCACATGGAACTGGAAACTTGCGTTTTTATCGGGAACAAGCTTGTAGGCGATCGCCTTTGGATCACCATAGCCCGCCATCGCCGTCTTCAGATTGTTGGCGGAGCTGGTGATTTTGCCGATGGAGGAGACACGCGCGTCGGCGAGTGACTTTTTGGTGTCCAAAGCCGCCTGCTGGGGCGCGCGCACGGCTGCCGTCAGCTCCGTCGCGAGCTTCTGGATGTCCAGCGTACTGCCTGTCAGACTATTGACGATATTCTGGGATATAGCGACCATGAGTGCCTCCAGCGCGGATGTAGCAATTTGCAGGCCAGCAATAAATCATTGATTTCATGAACATTAAATGAAAAAGGGCGGGGTTTGATCCCCGCCCCTTCCGTCAATTTTCAATCAGCTACCCATGCTTACTTCAGGAGCTGGAGCACAAGCTGGGGAGCCTGGTTGGCCTGGGCCAGCATGGCCTGGGCAGCCTGCTGGATGATGTTGCGCTTTGCCAGTTCGGTCGTCGCCATCGAATAGTCGGTGTCTTCGATGCGGCTGCGCGATTCGGCGGCCTTGGCGGCGACATTCGACAGATTGTCAGAGGCGAACTGGAGGCGGCTGATCACCGCGCCCATAAACGAACGCTTCTCGTTCACAACCTGGAGCGCGGAGTCGATAGCTTGAAGACCAGCGTAGGCATTTTCAGCCGTCGTGATATCGAGATTACCAGCGATCGAAGAAAGATCGCCAGTCACATAACTGACGGACGGCTTGAAGTGCTTTCCATCGGCCGAGTCGGCCGTGTAAAAGTCAACACCACTTCCGTTAGTATTATCCAGAGACACTTTCCCGGACGCAGCCCCGTGGACAATATCATAGACGGAATCGCCGGCGCCATAGGCGGCATGGAACTTTGTCTCAAGACCCATGGCGATTGAGTCAGACAGTTTCGTGCCGCTGCCACCGTTAGCGAGTTCAGCCTTGTGAGCGTCGACGTCCTTCTGGGTTATCTGATACTGGAACTTCTTCCCATCAAGATTGGCTTCAACGATGACACCAAGATAGTTTTGCGTTTTGTCGGCGGTTGTCGCGTCACCATCGACCGCAGCGAAGTCGTACTCAGTCTTGTGAACTGTAGTCGTAGTCGGGACAGCAAGAGTGCCAAGTGTTACATCAGAAGGCTTACCCGTCTGCAGGTTCGGCAGCGTCATCTCAATGGTCTGACGTGAATTAGCGCCAACCTGAAAAGCGAACTTGCCGTCATGGGAATTGCCGCCGGTGCCATCAAGGATGTTCGCGCCGTTCCACTGGGTGTTCTGACCGATACGATCAATTTCAGCGCGCAGCTGGAGGAATTCACCGTTGAGGAAGCTGCGGTCCTTGTCATTGTTCGTATCGTTGGACGACTGAACGGCCAGTTCACGCATGCGCTGCAGCATGTTGGTGACCTGCTCGGTGGCGCCTTCCGCCGTCTGGATCAGCGAGATGCCGTCATTGGCGTTGCGCACAGCCTGGTTGAGACCACGGATCTGGGAGGTCAAACGGGTGCTGATGGCCAGACCCGCGACGTCGTCCACTGCGCTGTTGATGCGCTTGCCGGTCGACAACTGCTGCATGACGGTGGATAGGCCACGGGCATTGGTGTTCAGGGACTGCTGCGCATAAAGCGAGCCGGTGTTGGTGTTGATGACAGCCATAGCCTATCTCCGATTCGAACTCAGTAGATCAACGACCCCTCGCCGTTGAGCGCGGTGCAACATCAGTCCACCGTTGAGTTAGAGAACGGCTCCCCCCAAGGGACATTTAGGTCAGGCGGCCGTTTTATCGAATCGTGAAGAAAATGGTAAATTCGCCCCATCTTCAGAGATTAATTTTGCATCGGGGCTGCTTTATTTGATTTTCATCTTAAGCCTTACAGTGAGATTTCGGTTTTTGCTCAGGTTTCCGGCGTTGGAAGGGGTCGGGGCGGCGCCGTCAATCCAGGTCAGACTCGAAGAAAGAGGGCGGGGAGAACACCCCGCCCTCGGGATCAATCAGCCAGTCGGCCTTACTTCAGCAACTGGAGCACCATCTGGGGAGCCTGGTTGGCCTGGGCCAACATCGCCTGCGAGGCCTGCTGGATGATGTTGCGCTTGGCGAGTTCCGTGGTCGCCGAGGAATAATCGGTATCTTCGATGCGGCTGCGGGATTCCGTCGCCTTGGTCATCACGCTGAACAGATTGTCGGAAGCGAACTGCAGCCGGCTGATGATGGCGCCCATGTTGGAGCGGGCGGCGTTGACGGTCTGCAGAACGCTGTCGATATTCTGAAGCGCATCGTAGGCGTTTTTCGCCGAAGTCACCGTTGAAGGCGCGATATCCGAGAGGTCGCCTTCCACGAACTTGGCTGACGCATTGCCGGTGGCGCCGACCGAAAGCGGCGTCACGCCGGAAACACCGACCTTCGGGATTACCTGCAACTTGTTGCCAACAACAGAAGCGGTATAGGAGTCGTTCCACAGGGGCGTGTCCAGCTTGGCCTGCAGCGCATTCGCCACAGTCGTTGACAAAGCGTCCGCGGCCTGGCCACTCAAAGACTTCGTGATGTCTTCCTGGGTGATCTTGTACTGAACAGCCTTGCCAGCGAAGGTCGCCTGCAC
>CANCSY010000061.1 GCA_947380915.1 Beijerinckiaceae bacterium | reverse complement strand
TTGGTCTCGTTGAGCAGGGCGAGCGCTTCGGCGGCCATGGTGTCGGGGCCAATGGTCATGGGGCGGGGGGTCATCACCTGCTCCACGGGCTCGGCCAGCAGGTCATGGCTCACCTTCATGCGGCGGCGCAGGTCGCCGTCGGTGATGATGCCCACCAGAAGGCCGGCCTCGTCGATCACGCCCACGCAGCCGAATCGCTTGCCGGTCATCTCGATGAGGGCGTGCTCCATGCGCGCGCCCAAAGGCACGAGGGGGATCGCCCCGTCCTTGTGCATGATGTCGCGCACGAAGGAGAGATTGGCGCCCAGCTTGCCGCCGGGATGGAACTGGCGGAAATCCTGCGCCGTGAAGCCCCGCGCCTCCAGCAACGCCACCGCCAGCGCGTCACCCATGACGAGCTGCATGGTGGTCGAGGTGGTGGGCGCCAGCCCATTGGGACAGGCCTCCTCGGATTTCGGCAGATCGAGGCACACATCAGCCTCGCGGCCCAAAGCCGATTCGGCGTTGGAGGTGAGGGCCACCAGGGCGATGCCGTAGCGGCGCGAATAGGTGATGATGTCGGCCAGCTCCGCCGTCTCGCCCGACCAGGACAGGGCCAGGATGGCGTCGCCGGACTGGATCATGCCGAGATCCCCATGGCTCGCCTCGCCCGGATGGACGAAATAGGCGGGGGTGCCGGTGGAGGCGAGGGTGGCGGCGATCTTGCGGCCCACATGGCCGGATTTGCCCATGCCGGTGACGATCACACGGCCACTGGCGCGGGTGATCAGGGCCACGGCGGCGTCGAACCGGGCCGCCAGGCCTGAGGGGGAGGCCAGCAAGGCCGTTTCCAGCGCCGCGATCCCGGCTCGCTCAAGGCCGAGGGTGCGCAGGGCGGAAAGGGTCGAGGCTGGGGTCTGGTCGTGGGGCAGGGGCGTTGCGTTCATGGGCTCTGCTTACCATTATGAGGGGCCGCCTGTCATTTGCCGCGTGGCAGGGGTGAAATGACCCATTCCGAAACGCCCGACGATCCCGAAAGCCCGGACCCGGTTTCGGGCGCCCGGCGGTCGCGCTGGCTCGACGTGCTGGGGCCGGGCCTCATCACCGGCGCCTCGGACGACGACCCCAGCGGTATCGCCACCTATTCGCAGGCGGGCGCCCAGTTCGGCTATGGGCTGACCTGGGTCATGCTGTTTTCCTGGCCCCTCATGGCCGCCGCCCAGATGGTGAGCGCCCGAATCGGCCGCGTGACCGGTCTGGGGCTGGCGGGTGTGCTGCGCCGCAACTATCCGCCCGCGCTCATGCGCGCCATGGTCTGCCTGCTGCTGGTCGCCAATGTGATCAATCTGGGGGCGGATCTCGGCGCCATGGCGGACGCCGCCGCGCTCCTCGTCCCCGCGCCCCGCTGGCTGCTCGTGCTGGGCTTCGGCGCCTTCTGCATCTGGCTGCAGATCTTCGTGGACTACGCCCGCTATGTGCGGGTGCTGAAATGGTTGACGCTGTCCCTCTTCGCCTATTTCGCGACCGTCATGGTGGTGGACGTGGACTGGACCCGCCTGGCGCTGGATCTCGTCTTGCCCACGCTCGTCCTCGACAAGGATCACCTCACCACCATCGTGGCGGTGCTGGGCACCACCATCAGCCCCTATCTCTTCTTCTGGCAGGCCTCGGAGGAGGCAGAGGACATCCGCCTCTTCCCCTCCCGCAGGGATCTGCTGGACGCCCCCCAGCAGGGGCCGGGCGCGCTGGAGCGCATCGAACTCGACACGCTCTTTGGCATGGGCTTTTCCAATCTGGTGGCGCTGGCCATCATCGTGACGACGGCGGCGACCCTGCATGCGGCTGGCGTCACCAATGTGGAGACCTCCGCCCAGGCGGCGGAGGCTTTGCGCCCGCTGGCGGGCTCCTTCGCCTTCATGGTCTTCACCCTGGGGATTGTTGGCACGGGCCTGCTGGCGGTGCCGGTGCTGGGGGGCTCGGCGGCCTATGCGCTGGGCGAGGCCTTCGACTGGACCATTGGCCTGACGCGCAGGCCCCTGGAGGCCAAGGCCTTCTATGGGGCGCTGGCGACCGCGACCCTGGTGGGCATGGCCCTCACCTTCGCCCCCATCTCACCCATGAGCGCGCTCTTCTGGGCGGCGGTGCTGAACGGGGTGATCGCCGTGCCGCTGATGGTGGTCATGATGATCATGGGCGCCGACCGCGCCATCATGGGCGACTTCGCGGTGCGCGGGCGGCTGCGCGTGATTGGCTGGATCTCGACGGGGGTGATGGCGGCGGCGTCGGTAGGGATGTTTGTGTTGATGATGTTTTAAATCGTCCCCACAATCTTCTTCAGTTCCGCCCGAAACGCAGGCGCAATATCCGGCCGCGACAGGGCGAAGGCCACGTTGGCGGCGAGGAACCCCACTTTCGAGCCGGTGTCATAGGTCTTGCCGTCAAAGCGCACGCCGAAGAAAGCCCGCGCCGTCGCCAGCGCCTTCATGCCATCGGTGAGCTGGATCTCGCCGCCAGCGCCCTTCTCCACCTTCTCCAGAATGTCGAAGATCTCGGGCTCCAGCACATAGCGACCTGAAATGATGAGGTTGGAGGGGGCGGTTCCCTGCGGGGGCTTCTCCACCATGCCGTTGATCTCGAAAGTGTGGCCGAAGTCGCGCCCCATGGAGACGATGCCATACATGTGGGTCTCGGAGGGCGGCACCTCCTCCACCGCGATCACATTGCCGCCGTGCGCCTCATGGGCCGCGATGCACTGGGCAAGGCAACGGCTGGCGCGAGCGCCCGGCAGGGTGATCATATCCGGCAGCAGGACCGCGAAGGGCTCGTCGCCCACGATGTCGCGGGCGCACCAGACCGCATGGCCCAGCCCCAGCGGGGCCTGCTGACGGGTGAAGCTGGTGGCGCCGGCCATGGGCGTGTCGGCGAGCAGGGCTTCCAGCTCCTTCGTCTTGCCGCGCTTGGCCAGCGTGTCCTCCAGCTCATAGGCCAGATCGAAATGGTCCTCGATGACCGCCTTGTTGCGGCCGGTGACGAAAATGAAATGCTCGATGCCGGCCTCCTGGGCCTCCTCCACGCAATGCTGGAGCACCGGGCGGTCCACCACGGTCAGCATTTCCTTGGGGATCACCTTGGTGGCGGGCAGCACGCGGGTGCCAAGGCCAGCGACGGGGAAGACGGCTTTGCGGATCTTTTTCGTCATCATCAGTCCAGATCATGGGGTCAGGGCGGCGCGGAGCTCAAGTTTTGCCCGGAAATTGGTAAAAAAACTGGTCGCATCAGGGGGCAATTGAACCCTATGGTCACCCTACCTCTTTTTACAGGTTTCGCAAAAAGCTAGGTTGTGACGCATATAACCAGACAATCATCTTTGGAAACCTGAGGTTCGCATGACCGTTCTGGTGACTGGCGGGGCTGGCTATATCGGCAGCCATATGGTGCTCGAACTGCTCGATGCAGGCGAGCGGGTGGTGGTGCTGGACAATCTCTCCACCGGCTTCCGCTGGGCGGTGGCCCCTGAGGCCACGCTCATCGAAGGAGATTTTGGCGACGCCGCGCTCGTGGCCGATCTGCTGGCGCGCTTCGAGGTGGACGCCATCATCCATTTCGCGGCGAAGATCGTGGTGCCCGAATCGGTCGCTGATCCCCTCGGCTACTACGAAAACAACACCGCCAAGGCCCGGACCCTGCTGGCGCAGGCGGTGCGGGCGGGCGTGCCCCATTTCATCTTTTCCTCGACGGCGGCGGTCTATGGGGAGCCCAGGGAATCGCCCGTGCGGGAGGATGCGTCGACCAGGCCCATCAACCCCTATGGCCGCTCCAAGCTCATGGTGGAGTGGATGCTGGCCGATGTGGCCGCCGCCCACAAACTGACCTACACGGCCCTGCGCTATTTCAACGTGGCGGGCGCCGACCCCGGGGGGCGCACGGGCCAGAGCACCCCCAACGCCACCCATCTCATCAAGGTGGCCGTGCAGGCGGCGCTGGGCAAGCGCGGGGGCATGGAGGTCTTCGGCACGGACTATCCGACGCCGGACGGCTCCTGCCTGCGCGACTATATCCACGTGACCGATCTCGTGCGCGCCCATAGGGACGCCCTGCGCCGTCTGCGGGCGGGGGGTGGGAACCTCACCTGCAACGTGGGCTATGGACGGGGCTATTCGGTGCTGGAGGTCATCGACATGGTCAAGCGCGTGTCGGGCGTCGACTTCGAGGTGCGGCTATCCGGCCGTCGCCCGGGAGATCCCGCCAGCATCGTGGCCTCCAACGACAGTATCCGCCGCGAGCTGCGCTGGGAGCCACGCCACGACGATCTGGAAGAGATCGTGCGGCAGGCGCTGGAGTGGGAGCGGGGTTTGGAGAAGCGGCTGGCGAGTTGATCAGATCCAGCCGGACAGTTCCCGCTTCACCACCGCCTCGATCACGTCGATGCCCTCGGGGCTCGCGTTGAGGCAGTCGATGCGGGCGAATTGTTCGCCGCCATTTTGCAGGAAATAGTCGCGGTTCTCCATGCCGATCTCCTCGATGGTTTCGAGGCAGTCGGCGGAAAAGCCGGGAGTGACGATGGCGAGGCGCTTGACGCCCCTTTGCGCCAGCTCCTTCACGGTCTCGTCCGTATAGGGCTTCAGCCATTCCGTCGGGCCGAAGCGGGACTGGAAGGTGAGGATCAGCCGGTCCTTCGACCAGCCCAGCGCCTCGCGCAGCAGCCGCGCGGTCTTGGCGCATTGGCAATGGTAGGGGTCGCCCTTGAGCAGATAGTCCATGGGCACCCCATGGAAGGAGGCCAGCACCGCCTCCGGCTCGAAATCGAGCTTGGCGAGGCCTTCGCGGATGGAGGTCGCCAGCGCCTCGATATAGGCAGGGTCGTCATGCCAGGGCGGGGCGACGCGCAGGGTGGGCTGCCAGCGCATGGCGGCGAGGGCCTCGAAGGTCTTGTCGCAGACAGTGGCGCTCGTGGCCGCCGCATATTGGGGGTAGAGCGGCACCAGCAGCACCCGGTCGCAGCCCTGCTCCTGCAGGGCGGTCAGGCGCGAGGCGATGGAGGGATTGCCATAGCGCATGGCCCAATCCACGATCACCTGCCCCCCGCCAGCGCCAAGGGCGCCTGCTTCCACGCGGGCGGCGAAGCATTCCGCCTGGGCGCGGGTGATGGTCTTCAGCGGGCCTTCGTTGCGCTCGTGGTTCCAGATGGAGTCGTAGTCGCGGCCCTTGCGGCCGGGCCTGGTGGTCAGGATGATGAGATTCAGCACCGGCCACCAGATGAGCCGGGATGTCTCGATCACCCGGCGATCCGAGAGGAATTCCTTGAGATAGCGGCGCACGGACCAGTAATCGGTGGCGTCCGGCGTGCCAAGATTGACGAGCAGCACCCCGATTTTCCGCGCATGCACGGTAGGGTGCCCCTCAGGCAGGGGGCCGGTGGCGCGCATCTGGTCGGGCGAAAGGGCGAGCATGGGAGGTCCATAGCGGCGGAAGGCGTGGTCTAGTACATATACGCCCGATCTGGCTACCGGTTTGCATCAGGAAATGCGACTGTCGATGAAGATGCGACACCAAAAATTGAACAGGACAAAACCATGACGACGCTCGACCGCCGCCGCGCCCTGAAGGCCGGCGTCGCCACCCTGGCCGCTCCCTTCATGGGCGCGGGCCTCGCGCAGGCCGCCGACGCGGTACGGCTGACATTCGTGCTGGTGAATGACATCTACAAGATGAACGAGGATGGGGGCCGTGGCGGCCTGCCGCGTCTCGCCGCCGTGGTGAAGGCTGAACGGGCCAAGAGCCCCCATGTCATCTTCGCCCATGCGGGCGACACCCTCAGCCCCAGCCTCATGTCCGGCTTCGACCAGGGGGCGCATATGATGTCGCTGTTCAACGATTTGCCGCCCGACGTCTTCACCCCCGGCAATCACGAGTTCGATTTCGGACCGGAGGTCTATGTCAAGCGCATGGGCGAGGCGCGCTTTCCCGTGCTTGCCGCCAATCTGCGCGACGCCAATGGCGCAATGCTGCCCCACCATGCGGACACCCTGATGCTGGAGCGCGGCGGGATCAGGATCGGCGTGGTCGGCGCCACCCTGGAGACGACGCCGCTCCTGTCCAATTCCGCGCCCCTGAAATTCGCGGCCACCCTCGAGACGGTGGCGGCCGCCTCCCGCGCGCTGAAGCAGCAGGGGGCGGACATCACCGTGGCGGTGGTCCATGCGGACAAGACCACCGGGCAGAAGCTGATGACCGCCCGCGCCGCCGACATCATCCTGTCCGGCCACAACCATGACCTGCATATCGATTTCGACGGTCGCGTCTGCCTGACGGAATCGGGGTCTGACGCCGACTATGTGGTGGCCGTCGATGTGGACGTGACCATCAAGGTCGAGGACGGCGCGCGCAAAGCCTCCTGGTGGCCGAATTTCCGGATCTTCGACACCAAGGACGTGACGCCCGATCCCGCCATGCTGCTGCGCGTGCGCGAATATGAAAAGCTCCTGAGCCAGGAGCTTGATGTGGAGGTCGCCACGCTGGGGACGCCGCTCGATAGCGCCAGCAGGGTCGTGCGCGGCGGGGAGGCCGCCATCGGCGATCTCGTCGCCGACGCCATGCGCGCGCAGACGGGGGCGCAGATCGCCATCGTCAATGGCGGCAGCATTCGCGGCAATCGCCAGTATGCGGCGGGCCATCGGCTGACGCGCCGCGACATTCTCACCGAACTCCCTTTCGGCTCCAAGACCGTGCTGACGAGCGTCACCGGCGCGCAGGTGCGTGCAGCCATCGAAAATGGCCTGTCGCAAATCGGCGCGGGTCGTTTTCCGCAGGTCTCCGGCATGGTGGTCATCGCCAACGCCAATGGGCCCGTGGGCGCGCGCGTGGTCTCCATCGAGGTCGACGGCAAGCCGCTGGACCCTGCGAAAAGCTACACGCTGGCCACCTATGATTTCATGCTGCGCGGCGGCGATGGCTATTCGTCCCTGCGCGATCCCGCAGCGACGGAGGATTTTGGCGATCGCCTCACCGCCAATGACGTGATGGTCCATGCGCGCAAGCTGGGCGAGATCTCCTCGCGCGTCGAAGGCCGCATCATCCTGCGCTGATGAGCGGCCAAAGATGGTTCACCGGGCCATGGCCGTGGCCAACATCGAGCTGTGACGCGCTGCGCAGGGCCTGGGTGAGATAGGCCTTGGCCCGCTTCACCGCTGCGGGCAGGGCGGCGCCCTTGGCCAGCTCCGCCGCGATGGCGGATGAGAGGGTGCACCCGGTGCCATGGGTATTGGTGGTGGCCACGCGCGGTTGGGTGAAGATATGCCGACCCTGCGCGTCGAACAGCACATCGCTGGCCTCCACGCCCTCCATATGCCCGCCCTTGACCAGCACCGCCCGCGCGCCCTGGGCCATCATGGCCTGCGCCATGGCTGCGAGATCATCGAGGTCGCGGGGCTCGCCATGGCCCGTGAAGCGCATGGCTTCGGGGATATTGGGCGTCACCACGGCGGCGAGCGGCATGAGGGCGCGGCGCATGGCCTCGATGACGTCGGGCGCGCCCAGACTGTCGCCGCTGGTGGCGACCAGAACCGGGTCCAGCACGATATTACGCGCGCCATGGCGGGCCAGGGAAGCCGCTACCGCCTCCACGATGGCGCCCGAGCCCAGCATGCCGATCTTCACCGCATCCACGCGGATATCATCGAAGATGGCGTCGATCTGCTTTGCGACGAAAGCGGCGTCCGGCAGATGCACGCCGCTGACCCCGCGCGTGTTCTGCGCCGTCAGCGCCGTGATGGCGGCCATGCCATAGCAGCCCAGAGCCGCGAAGGTCTTCAGGTCAGCCTGCACGCCAGCCCCGCCCGAGGGGTCGGAGCCTGCGATGGAAAGGACATTGGGAATTTCCACCATGGCCTGCGGATTATCACGCAAGCGCGCGTTCGTCGACGATCAGCTTGCCATCGTCGGGCAGGGCGCCCGGAGCGACGATTTCCACATCGCCGTCAAAGCCCGTCACATCTTTCAAGGATGCGCCGAGTTCATGGGCCAGACCGGCGTTGTCGCGCGAGGCCTCGGCGCGCAGCAGCAGGGCCTCTCTGGCGTTTTCACTCCGCAGCACCAGGCGCAGACGCTGCACGGCCGCATGGCGCGCGCCAATGTCGATCACCTGCGAGGGCAGCAGGGTGCGGTCGGCCATCGTCGCCGCCTGATCGGCGCGGCCGAGCCAGCCCTTGATGCGGATATTGGTGCGCCCGCAGGGCGAGGCCTCTGGTATGATCCGCGAGAGGTCGCCGGTTGAACAGCGCAGCATTGGGCAATCGAGATTGAGGCGCGTGACGACCACTTCGCCGATCTGCCCGGCGGCGACCGGCTCATGGGCGCCAGGCCGCACGATCTCGACGATGACGCCCTCATTCACGACCATGCCCTCGTTGAGGGCGCCGCTGGCGTCGTCGGTTTCATAGGCGATGACGCCCAGCATGGATGTAGCGTAGCCCTGGCGCACACGCACGCCGCGCGTCTCGATATTGGCGCGCAGATGCTGTGAAAGCGGCGCGCCGAAGACGAAGGCTTTCTTGATGGAGGAGACGTCGCGGCGCAGTTCGGCGGCTTTCTGCAACAGCAGATCAAGGAAAGCGGCCTTGCCGCAAAAGGCGTTGGGCCGCAGCGTCTCGATGGCGTCGAGTTGACGTTCGATGGCCGATGAGCCCGCAGGGATCACGGCGCAGCCAAGCGCATGCGCACCGCTTTCGATCATGTGTCCGGCTGCGGACAGATGATAGGAAAAGCTGTTCAGGATGATGTCGCCGCGTGTGAAGCCCGCCGCATGCATGGCGCGCGCGCAGCCCCACCAATCCTTCGCGTGACCTTCCGGCGCAGTGGGAAAAAGACGGCGCAGCAGGCCCGGACGCGTGGCGTTGAAACCGCCGAAGGGAAGCTCCTGTTCGCGCAGGCGCGCCATGTCCTGGCCGCGCAGAACGGGGAATTGCGCCAGCTCTTCCTTGCCACGAAAATCGACCACTTTCGCAAAGCGCAAAAGACGACGCAGGCCAGGGGCGCGCGGCTTCGCGACGGCGATGATGGTCTTCAAATCCCGATAGAGTGCGAGCTCTCTTGATCTGACAGCTCGCGTCTCCAGGCGATCCATGAAATCCGGCATTCCAGCTCCCCCCCGGAGCAACGTCCATTCCAGTCAGGGGCTATAAACACGACTCTGCGAGTCGAAATCAAGCACTTGTCTGCAATGTTCGTCGACTCCTGCGAACAAGAATTTCTTTGATAGGATCAAGAGTTGCGCCGCACCTGTCGTTATCTTGATCAATGTGCACATATTTTTCAGGATGCGCTGAAGATGTGCGCAAAATGCTGGTGTGCAGCGCCATGCATGCGTTATTGTTGCGTTCATGCAGTAACTTTACGCAGGCAGATCCAGCACGCCCGCCGCGCCGTCTTCCGCGCCAAACACGAGTTTGCGGCCATCCTGGTCCCATGCGAGCGCGCTGATGGCGCCGCCCTTGGCCTCGCCGGGCTGACGCACCAGCAATTCCGAGCCATCGCTGAGACGGCACAGCATCACCCAGCCGTCATCATAACCCGCAGCCAGCACAAGGGCGCGCGGGTGGAAGGCGACGCGCGTCACACGCGCAGCGCGAACGCCGCATTCCCTGGGGCCTTTGCCCATGGGGCCGTCTTTACTGTCAAATGGCCACACGATGCAGGCCTCTGCGCCCGATGTCGCAAGCCATTTGCCATCATGCGACCACGAGAAAGACCGCGTCTTCGACGGATAGCCGGTCATGCGCATGTCCTTGTGGTCGGCGATGCGCCAACCATGAAGCGCGTTCTCCTGCATGGCCGTCACGGCGAATTTTCCATCGGGCGAAATCGTGACGTCGAGATGGGAGCCGCGCCAGACAAGGCCCTCGGGCTCCGCCGCCGTATTGGGAAACCACATCGAGACACCATTGTAATGGGCGAGCGCCAGGCGATAGCCCTTTGGCATGAAGCACAGGCCGCGCACGCCGCTGGGCGCGGTGAAGGTTTTCACTTCGCCCTTGCCATCGCGCGCGCGCACCGTCTTCGCCACGGTCCATGCGGTGGCGCCATCGTCGCGCAGGGCCAGCGCGTCGATCCACTTGCCCTTTTCGTCGGCGAGTTCCTTCACGGCGCCATCGGCGCGCAGCTCCATCACGCGCCCATCGTCGCCTCCGCTGACCAAGCGTCCATGGAGACATTGCGCGGTGAGGATCGCGGCCTTCTCATGCAGCTGGATGCGCCGCTCCGCACCAATCTCAGCAAACAGCGCCTCGCCATTGGCGAGCGCGAAAACCGGCGTGCGTCCGAGGAAACCGGCGCAGACGGCTTCGCCGTCAAGCGCGATCGGCGTGACATTCTGGGTAAGGGAGGTTTGCGTCTGGGCCATGGTCATTCAGCGACGGGAATGCGGACTTTGGTCACGCGTCCTCGTCCTCCTCGTCATTCGTTGGAAGGTAATGGGACACGTTGAGTTCGATCTGCGCATCCACAAGCGCCGTCAGGAATTCCAGCGGCCAGGAATAGGAGAAAGACTCGCGCTCGCGGTCGGCGAGCACGCCGAATTCGAGCACGCAACGCGTCGCATGATGGGGTTCGGAAAAGGGCGTGCGCTCCGGCGCCAGCATGCGCTCGAGCCGCGAGGCGATGCGCAGGCAGGCGTCAGGCACCGACAGGGTCGGATCCTTCAGCGACAGATCATAGATGAAGGTGCGCCCGCCATCGCGCCCCTCATCGACCCGCACGGGCTCGTTGGGCAGATGCGGCGCGGGGCCGCTCCAGCCCCGCACCTCCACGCGCAGCAGGATGCCAAGCGCGACGGGCTCCATCAGACTGCGCAGCTCTGCACGCCCTTGCGCAGCTCGTCTTCCTTCAGATTGCGGCCGATGAAGACGATCTTGGACTCGCGCCGCTCGCCGGGCTTCCATTCGCGCTGGGAGTCGCCGTCGAGGATCATGTGCACGCCCTGGAACACGAAGCGTTTGGGATCATCCTTGAAAGCCAGGATGCCCTTGGAGCGCAGGATGTTCGGCCCCTCGCGCTGCACGAGATCATTGATCCAGGGCATGAACTTGTTGGGGTCGATGTCGCCGTCGAGGCGGATCGAGACCGACTGCATTTCCTCGTCGTGATAGACCTTCAGGTTCGAGGCGCCGTGGTCATGGCCGTGGTGATCGTGGCCATGATGATGCCCATGGTCATGGCCATGGCCGTGATGGGCGTGATCATGGTGGGGATCATCGCAGTCCGGGCCGCAATTCAAGAACTCCGGCTCGATTTCGAGGATGCGCTCGAGATCGAATGCGTTGCGGCCCAGCACAGCGTCCAGCGGCACCTGGCAGCGGGTGGTCTTGTGAAGCTTGGCGTAGGGGTTGATGGCGCGGATGCGGCCCTCGACCTCGGCCAGCTCGGCCGCGCTCACAAGGTCGATCTTGTTGAGGATGATAACATCGGCGAAGGCGATCTGGTTTTTGGCCTCGGGCGCGTCCTTCAGGCGGTCGCTGAGCCATTTGGCGTCGGCCACGGTCACGACAGCGTCGAGGCGCGCGCGCTCCTGCACATCGTCGTCGACGAAGAAGGTCTGGGCGACGGGGGCAGGGTCCGCGAGGCCGGTGGTCTCCACGATGATGGCGTCGAACTGGCCCTTGCGCTTCATCAGGCCTTCCACGATGCGGATGAGATCGCCGCGCACGGTGCAGCAAATGCAGCCGTTGTTCATCTCGAAGACTTCCTCGTCCGCGCCCACCACGAGGTCGTTGTCGATGCCGATCTCGCCGAACTCGTTGACGATGACCGCGTAGCGCTGGCCATGCTGCTCGCTGAGGATGCGGTTGAGCAGGGTGGTCTTGCCCGCGCCCAGATAGCCGGTGAGCACCGTGACGGGGATCTTGGTCGAGGCGGTGTCGGACATTGGTGTTCCCTTTCAATCAGTTACAGGCCGAACCGCAAGGGGCGGGCGCTTTTTGCGCCGCCGCGCCTTGGGTCCGGAATTCCGGGGAAGGCTGCGCTCGTCTCAAGGCGAGAGCGCGGCCTGTCGCTTCCTTATATTGTACCGGGCCGGGTCTATGTAAGTCCCCGCAGCGCCATCGGGGGACGAAAGAGCTCCCGCCATCCGCTTTCGCCCGGAATTCCCGGTAGATCAACTTGCCTCAGGCCTCCAGATGACGCCGGGGGCGCAGAAGGCGGATGAGCCCGCCCGCCGGGCCCAGCGCCAGGGAGACGAGATAGATCACTCCCGCCACAAGGATCACCAGCGGCCCCGAGGGGGCGCCGGACTGGTAGGAGAGCACCAGCCCCAGATAGCTGGAAATGAGGCCAAAGCCAGCGGCGATCACCACCATGCGGCTGATGTCCGCGCTCCAGAACCTTGCCGCGGCGGCGGGCAGCATCATGATGCCGACCGCCATGAGCGTGCCAAGTGCATGAAAGCCCGCCACCAGGTTCATCACCACGATGGCCAGAAAAATGAGCTGGGCCGGGGCGCCCGCGCGGCTGACGCTGGCCAGAAACGAGGGGTCCACCGTCTCCAGCACCAGGGGCCGGTAGAGGGCGGAAAGGCCCAGCAGGGTGAGGCTGGAGATGGAGGCGAGCAGCATCAGGGTCGCGTCGTCCAGCGCCAGCACATTGCCGAAGAGCACATGCAACAGGTCGATGTTGGAGCCCTTGAGGGAGACGATGGTGACGCCGAGCGCCAGCGAGATCAGGTAGAAGGCGGCCAGCGACGCGTCCTCGCGCAGGGCGGTGGCGCGGGCCACCGCGCCCGAGGCGATGGCGACCACGAAGCCCGCGATCATCCCCCCCGCCGTCATGGCGCCCAGCGACAGGCCCGCGATGAGATAGCCGATGGCCGCGCCCGGCAAAATTGCATGGGCCATGGCGTCGCCGGTGAGGGACATGCGCCGCAGGATGAGGAAGACGCCGACCGGCGCTCCCGCCAGGGCCAGCGCCATGGCGCCCACCAGCGCGCGGCGCATGAATTCGAATTCGGCGAAGGGGGCGAAGAAGAGATCGTAAAGGGCGCTCATGGGCTCAGGCCACCCGCTCGCATTCATGGGCTTCCCGGTCGAAGGCCTCCACCATGCGGCGGGCCCGCAGCAGGTTCTCAGGCCCCAGCACATCGGATGTCGCGCCCCAGGCCACGGGCTCGCGCGCCAGCAGCAGGGCCTTGGGGAAACAGCGGCGGATGATCTCGTCGTCGTGCAAAACGGCCACCACCGTGCGCTTTTCCCCATGCCAGCGAGCGACGACATCCAGCAGATCCGCCGTGGTCTTGCTGTCCAGCGCCGTGAAGGGCTCGTCCAGCAGGATCACGGGCGCATCCTGCAGCAGCAGGCGGGCGAAGAGCATGCGCTGCATCTGTCCGCCCGAGAGGGTGCCGATGGGTCGATCCTCCAGCCCCGTGAGGCCCACGGAGGCGATGGCCTCGAAGGTGCGGGCCTCCCTGGCCCGGCTGAGGCCGCCAAACAGGCCTGCGCTGCGCCAGAAACCCATGGAGACGAGATCAAAGACATTGATGGGAAAGGAGCGGTCGATCTCGGCGGCCTGGGGCAGATAGGCGATGTCGCGCGTCGCGCAGGCGAGGCGCTCCACCGTCCCGCCCAACGGCTGGATCGCCCCCGCGATGGCCTTCAGCAGGGTGGACTTGCCCGCGCCATTGGGGCCGCAGACCGCCAAGAGATCGCCGGTCTCCACCACGCCGTCGAGATGATGCACCGCCGGATGGCGGTCATAGCCCAGCGTCAGATCCTTGAATCGCAGCGCAATGGTCATGGCCTAGCCGATCGCCCAGAAAACGCCGACCCAGATGGCCGCCACAGCCCCGCTGGACAGGGCGAGGCGCTGCAGGGCCGACATGCGCAGAAGCGAGGCGGGCGGGCGCGCGGGCTTCACAGGGCTGTGGGCGGCGTGATCGTGGGGCGCGTGGCGATGCCCGTGGGCGTGTTGATGCCCATGATCGTGCTCGTGTACGCCAGACGCGCTGTCCATCAGCCTGCTCTCACATGAAGTAATGTTATATTATAACGCGCAGGGCGCCCCGTCCAGACCCCTTTGAGCCGCGTGCGACTCTGCTATGCTGCGCCCGGCGCCTCGCCGCCTTTTCCTTTTCAAGGACCCGCCCATGAAAACGCGCGCCGCCGTCGCCTTCGCCGCCAAGAAGCCGCTGGAAATCGTCGAACTCGACCTCGAGGGGCCGAAGGCGGGCGAGGTTCTGGTCGAGATCAAGGCCACCGGCATTTGCCACACCGAT
>CANCSY010000060.1 GCA_947380915.1 Beijerinckiaceae bacterium | reverse complement strand
CATTCATGTGGTGGTGGAGAAGAAGGGCGATTCCATCACCTTCGATTTCACCGGCAGCGACGACCAGACCGTCGGCCCAGCCAATATCCTCCCGCCGCTGGTGCGCGGCGCCATCGCCTATTGCCTGATCGCGCTGGTGGATCCGCATATCTTCATCAACAGCGGATTGATGCGCGCCTTCGACATCAAGGTGCGCGAGGGCAGCGTGATGAATCCGCGCTTCCCCGCCCCGCTCAACACCTACAATCCGACCGTGCACGCCACGGTGGAATCGGTCTTCGCGGCGCTGGTGAACATCATGCCCGCCAAGGCCCGCGCCGATGGCTGCGGCAGCCGCTCGATCATTCTGGGCGGGCGCAGCACCAAGGCCGGGCAGAGCTATGTACAGTATGAAATCCTCGGCGGGGGCGCGGGCGCGCGCAGCTCGAAGGATGGGGCGTCGGGCACCTCGGTCAACCAGTCCAACGCCAAGATCGCGCCCATCGAGATCATCGAGAGCGAGTTCCCCACGCGGGTGCTGCGCTTCGAGCTGATCCCCGATTCCGGCGGCGTCGGCGCCTTTCGCGGGGGGCTCGGCATTCGCCGCGAATATGTGAACCTGCAGGATGCGCGCTTCTCCATCCGCTCCACCAAACATATCATCGCGCCGGAAGGCGCTGCGGGCGGCGGCAAGGGACGTACCGGCGACATCGTGGTCAACGCGGGCCGCGAGACCGAGAAGCGCCTGCCCACGCGCTATGCGGATTATCCGCTGAAGGCGCAGGATGTGTTCTGCCTCGACACCCCCGGCGGCGGCGGGCTTGGCGATCCGCACAAGCGCGACCCCGCCAGCGTGGTCGCCGATGTGAACGAGGGCTATGTGACGCCCGAGGCCGCGCTGCGCGACTATGGCGTGGCGCTGGTGAAGAAGGGCCGCAAATATGAACTGGCCGCCAACGCGCCTGAATAGAGGCGCCTCTGACGAAAAAATGAAGGCTTTGCGCGGGTGAACAAAGCGCGCGAATGGACTAGACTACGGGACCTCGCGGCCACAGAGCCGCTGACGACGGAGTAAACGACATGACGGATCGCCTTGATCGACGCAGCTTCGCCACGCTGGCAGGCGCAAGCCTCCTGTCCGCGCCCTTCGTCTCGCGAGCCTCCGCGCAGACGCTGACGCCGCTCAAGGTGGGCTATGATGGTTTCTCCATGACCACATCGCCCATGAACTATGGCTTTCAGAAGGGCATCTTCCGCAAGCACGGGATTGATCTGAGCATGGTCTATATCGACGCGGGCGTCACCCTTACCCAGGCGGTGGTCGGCGGCTCCGTGGATATCGGCCAGAACGGTTATACGCCCGCTGCGGCGGCGGCCGTGCAGGGCGCCGACATCGTCTTCATCGGGGGCATTTCCAACAAGCTTCCCTTCCAGCTCATCGTCAAGACCGAAATCAAGACGGCGGCGGATCTCAAGGGCAAGAAGATCGCCATTTCCCGGCTGGGCTCGTCGTCGGATACGGCGGCTGGTTTCGCGGTGGCGCATCTGGGCCTCAAGCGCTCCGATGTGACGCTGTTGCAGCTTGGTGGCGAAGGCACCCGCACCGCCGCCATGATGAGCGGTCAGATCGACGGCTCCATGGAGCAGTTGCCGCGCAGCGCGGAGCTGGAGGAGACCGGCAAATATCACATGCTCGTCGATTGCACCGTTGTTGCCGGCGATTATCCCAACACATCCTATGTGGCGCGCCGCGCCACGCTCAAGGCCAAGCCGGATCTCGTCAAACGCTTCATGATGGCCATGGGCGAGAGCATCCACGCCTATAAGACCAACAAGGCGGAGGCGCTGGAACTGAGCGCCGCCTTCCTCAAGACGCCCAACAATCATGCGCTGGAAGCCACCTATGACAGCTTCACCAAGATTGTCTTCCCCGACATTCCGCGCCCCTCCCTCAAGGGCATCGAACTGGTGCTGGAAGAGATGAAGGAGAAGCTTCCGGCTGCAGGGAATGTGAAGGCGGAGCAGCTTGTCGACACAACCGCGCTCGATGAACTCGAGAAGGAAGGCTTCTTCGCGAAGCTGATGAAGTGAGCCTGATGCAGCTAGACGCAACTGACGCCCGCGCCGTGAAACTGTCAGCGCGCGGCGTGCGCATAGACTTCTGGAACGAGCGCATCAAGCGCAATCTGCGTGTGCTTGATGGCGTCGATCTTGAAGTGCGCGAGGGCGAACTGGTAGCCATCGTCGGCCCCAGCGGCTGCGGCAAATCCACCTTTCTGGGCGCCGTGGACGGTCTGGTGAAGATGCGCGCGGGCGAGATTCGCGTTGATGATGTGCGCGTCGACAAGCCCGGCGCCGATCGCGCCATGGTGTTTCAGCAGGACTCGCTGTTTCCCTGGCGCACGGTGATGCGCAACATCAGCTATGGCCTGGAATTGCAGGGCCGTTTGCCGAAGGGGGAAATCAGAGACCGGGCGGCGAGCCTTGTGGAGCTGGTGGGGCTCAAGGGCTTTGGCGAGCATTACCCCCATGAGCTTTCGGGCGGCATGCGCCAGCGCGTGAATATCGCCCGCGCCCTCGCCACCGACCCCCAGTTGCTCCTGCTTGACGAGCCCTTTGCGGCGCTGGACGCGCAGACCCGCGAATTCATGCAGGTGGAATTGCTGAAGATCCTCGCGCGCGCCAAGAAAACCGCGCTCTTCATCACCCATCAGATCGACGAGGCAGTGTTTCTCGCCGACCGCGTCGCGGTGTTCTCGGCCCGCCCCGCGCGCATCAAGGCCATCGTGGATGTGGACCTGACGGACCAGCGCACGCTGGAAACCAAGCTTCAGCCCCGCTTCCGCGATTTGCAGGAGCGGATCTGGCGCCTCATCGAGGAAGAGGCCGAAAAGACCGGCCTCATGACCTCCACCGTGGGAGCGTGACGTGACCAGCGTGACGGAAGAACTCGTCGATAGCGACCTCGAAGGCGGGCCAAGCCGCTCCCTCTGGGCGCGCCACGAAAACATGCTGCTCGGCCTCATCGCCGTGGTGGCCTTCATGTTTTTCTGGGAATATTCGGTGGTCTGGGGCTGGGCGAATCCGCTCTTCACCAGCGCGCCCACCCGCATCATCAAGGCCGGCGCCGCCATGGTGCGCGATGGCTCCATCTGGAACGATCTGGCGGTCAGCGGCCTCGAATTCGCCCTGGGCTACGGGCTGGCTGTGGTGGTGGGCGTGCCGCTGGGCATTCTCATGGGCTGGTACCGGCGCTTCAACGCGCTGCTGGAGCCTTTCGTGAATGCGCTCTACGCCACGCCGCGCATCGCGCTCATGCCGCTCATCATCATCTGGTTCGGCGTGGACATGACCTCGAAGGTGGCGATCATCTTCCTGTCGACGGTCTTCCCCATCCTCGTGAACACGATGACCGGGGTGCGCACCATCGACCGCGATTTCATCAAGGTGGCGCGCTCCTTCGGCGCCACGGATGGCCAGCTTTTCCTCACCGTCGCCCTGCCCTCCTCGGTGCCCAATCTGCTCACGGGGCTGCGACTGGGCCTAGGCCATGCGCTGATCGGCATCGTGGTGGGCGAGATGTACGGGGCGTCGGCGGGCATCGGCTACATGATGCAGATGGCGGGCGCCACCTTCCAGACGGACCGGGTGATGGTGGGCATCATCATCATCGCGGCGGCGGGCATGGCATTGACGCAGGTGCTCAAGATGATCGAAAACAGATTCGAAATGTGGCGCGTCGACCATCGGGGTTGAGCCCACACCGCCAATCCACCAAGGGAGAACGCCATGAAGTTCACGGATCAGGTCGCCATCGTCACCGGCGCGGGGCGCAACATCGGTGAGGACATTTCCAAACTGCTCGCCAAACAGGGCGCGACCATCGCGGTGGTCGATCTGGACCAGGGGCGCGGCGAGAAGGTCGCCGCTGACATCGTGGCCGCTGGCGGCAAGGCGAAGGCCTTCGTCTGTGACGTGTCGAAGGAAGAGGAAATCCTGAAATGCGTGAGCGATGTTGCGGCCGCCTTCGGGCGCATCGACATGCTCATCAACAACGCCGCCATTTCCGATAATAAAAACATGTTCGACCTGACCACGGCGGAGTGGAACCGGGTGCTGGCGATCACCCTCACCGCGCCCTTCATCCTGACGAAGGCTGTGGCGAAGGAGATGATCGCGGGCGGACGCGGCGGGCGCATCGTCAATGTCAGCTCCACCTCCGGCTACTACGGCCGTGACCGGGCCACCGCCTATACGGCGGCCAAGGGCGGCGTGGTCAATCTGACCAAGTCCCAGGCCATCCAGCTCGCGCCCCACAAGATTCGCGTCAATGCGGTGGTGCCCAACAAGATCGGCTCGCCCGTCGGCAAGGACGAGTTCGACCCCACGCGCCCCGTGCTCAATCTGGTCGGCCGTCCTGGCGTGCCCGAGGATCTGGCCAATGCCGTGCTCTTCCTCCTGTCGGACGAGTCTTCGTTCATCGTGGGAACAGCACTGTTCGTCGATGGCGGCTGCACCACCCTGATGCCGGGCAACGCCTGAGAAAAGCCCGCGGCGACCTTGTGGAAGGCGGTTTGCTTTGCGATTATCGCGCCGGAAAAACAATCCGGCGCGAGAGCGCCCCAGGGGCAGGAGCACAAGCCATGCATGACGCGCCACAAGAGACCTTCAGTGTCATTCGGGATCTGGAATTCGTGAAGCGGGGCGATCAGGCCATCGCGGGCGATCTCTATCTGCCATCGGGCAAGCCGAATGCGCCTGTCATGGTGGCGGTTCACGGCGGCGCCTGGCAGCGCGGCGGTCCCAAGAGCTATGCGCGGCTCGGCCCTTATTTCGCCAGACAGGGCATCGCCGTTTTCGCGGTGACCTATCGTTTCGCGCCGAAGAACCTGTTTCCCAAGGCCGTGCATGATGTGCGCGCCGCCGTGCAGTTCCTGCGCGCCAAAGGCGCGGGGCTGGGCATCGACGTCAACCGCATCGGCGTCATGGGCGATTCCGCAGGCGGCCATCTGGCCTCCCTGGTGGCGCTGGCGGGCGACCGGCCGGAATTCGCCAATCAGGCGGACGACGCCTATCCGGGGGTGAGTTCGGCGGTGAAGGTCTGCGTGCCGGTATATGGAATCTACGACCTGATGGCCCAATGGGACTTCGACCAGATCCTGGCGCCCAAGGGCAATCTGGCGGAAATTTTTCTTGGCTTCAGCGCGCTCGAGGATCGATTCGGCTATCACCGCGCATCGCCCATCAATTATGTGACCAAGGCCTCCAACCATATCCCCTTCTTCATGGCCTGGGGCACGCGCGACGACATCGTGGACCCGAAGTCTCAGGCTGAACCCATGCATGCAGCGCTCAAGCGGGCGGATTTCTACGTGCGCACCGCAACCGTCGACGCTGGCCATTTCTGGATGAGCGATCCGCTGGACGAACCGGGCAGTTTCCCCGGCTTCGTGGCCCCCCGCATTCTGCGCTTCCTGCAGGAAAAGCTCTGAGGCGAGAGCCGGCCTTCTGCACCCTTGTTGTTACGCAGATTTCCATTCTATATTAACAAACGTCCGGCCTTCAGCCGGACGAGACATCCAAAACGCCTGCACAAGAATATGCCGGTCAACGGCGGTGATAGGGGGGATCAATGGGTCGGCAGATCTTGGTCGAGGATCAGGGCGGATCAAGCCTTTGGTTGTTGATGAGCAGCGTAGCCACGCGGTTCGGGCGGGAGACGGTGCGGGGCCTGACGGGCTGCAAGCTCGGCATGCAGGGCGCAAGGGTCCTCATTCATTTACTGGAACAGGAGGGCCTGCGCTGTTCGTCGCTGGCCAACGCTGTTGGGCTTGAGGCGACCGCCCTGTCCCATCTCTTGCGCTCGCTGGCGGATCAGGGCCTGATCCAGCGCACGCGCGCGAGCAAGGATCAACGTAGCATCGAGGTTTCGCTGACGCCCAGGGGCCGCGAAGTGGCCGAGCAGTGCCGGGCGGTGAACGCCCAGACGGAAAACCTGCTGGTAGCCGGCCTTGATCAGGCGGACGTGAAAAATCTGCACGCCATTCTGATGCGCATGAGCGCCAATCTGGAACCCGCCATGGCCGCCGCCGCCGAGGCTTGAAGCCTCATCCGGCAGCCTTGGCGAAGAGCTGTATGATATTGCCCTCCGGATCGCGGAAGGCGAGCACGCGGCCATGGCTGCCCATGTCGCGGCTCTGGATGATCGTGCAGCCGCTCTCGGCGAGCTTTGCCTCATAGGGCGCGAGATCGTCGACCTCGAGGGCCGCAACGGCGCCGCCTTCCAGACTGGCGGATTCCTCCGGCGAACTGAGGGCGAAGCTCACATTACCGCCGTCGAACTGCGCCCAGCGCGCGCCATCGCGGAACTTCAGCTTGAGGCCGAAGACGTCCTCGTAGAATGACACCGCCCGGTCCATGTCCTTGACGGTGTAATAGACGCTCTGAACCCGCTTGAGCACGTTTCGCTCCCCTGTTTCGCCGCTGCGACGCCTGCGGCGCGCAGCCGCGGGCATTGAGCCCGGCGTGGGGGGCGGCGTCAACCCGGGGGACTGTGACGGCAGCGCCGAACTGCTATAAGCAGCCTTCGGGCGCGGGAGGCGCCGCTGGAGGTTCATCGGCCATGTACAAGAAGATGCCCGTCATCGCACTGGAAGAGCACTATTGGGACCGTGAGCTTGCGGCGCAGCTGCAAGGCGCGGAAGGCACGCGCTCGGCCGACATGCTGCAACGGCTCTACGATCTGGGCGAGCTGCGCCTGCGGGAGATGGACGAAGCCGGGATCGACATTCAGGTCCTGTCCCACGGCGCCCCCTCGGCCCAGAAGCTGGACCCCGCGATCGCGGTCGATCTGACAAAGCGGGTCAATGACCGTCTCGCCGAAGCCGTCGCGCGCCACCCAACCCGCTTTGCGGGCTTCGCCGCCCTGCCCACCGCCCATCCCGAAGCAGCGGCGCGCGAGCTCGAGCGCTGCGTGAAGGATCTGGGTTTCGTCGGCGCCATGATCTGCGGCCTGACCAATGGCGTGTTCCATGACGATGAGCGCTTCTGGTGCATCTATGAGCGCGCCGAGGCGCTGGGCGTGCCGATCTATTTCCACCCCTCCTTCCCCGACACAGACGTCTCGCGGGTCTATTACGACAAATACGCCAAGGACTTCCCGCAGGTGGTACGCGCCGCCTGGGGCTATACGGTGGAGACGGCGACCCAGGCCATACGCCTCATCCTCAGCCGCGTCTTCGAGAAGCATCCGGGCCTGAACATCATTCTGGGCCATATGGGCGAGACCCTGCCCTATCAGCTCTGGCGGATCGATCAGGCGCTCAAGCGCCCCGGCCATGACGAAATGAACTTCCGCGAGCATTTCACGAAGAATTTCTACATCACCACCAGCGGCCACTTCTCCACCACCGCGCTGGTCTGCGCCATGATGGAGATGAGCATGGATCACATCATGTTCTCGGTCGACTATCCCTTCGTGGCCCACAAGCCCGCCATGGACTGGCTGGACACCCTGCAACTCTCCAGGACCGACATGCGCAAATTCCTCAGCGGCAATGCGCGCCGGGTTCTGAACATCTGATGTGACGCGACGGGGGCTGCCTGCGCCGCATGATGAGGCGCAAACAGCCCCCGCCTTTTTCCTGACGCCCCAACCAAGAGCAGACCATGGCCGCGCGCCCGACCCTCTATCTCCTCCCCGGCCTCCTCTGCGACGCCTACACGTTCGCGCATCAGAAGCGCGCGCTGGAGGGCGAATTCGACGTGCGCGTGCTCGACTTCTTCGGGCTCGATTCCATGACCGCCATGGCGCAGCGCGTGCTCGATGACGCGCCTGCGCGCTTCTCGGTCTGCGGCTTCTCCATGGGCGGGCGCGTCGCCATGCAGATCCTGCGGCTGGCGCCCGCGCGGCTGGAGCGGCTGTGCCTGCTCGACACGGGCATTATCCCCACCGGGCCCGGCGAAGCGCAGAAGCGGCAGGTGCTGGTGGACCTCGCCCACAAGGAGGGCATGGAGGCGCTGGTAAAAGCCTGGCTGCCACCCATGCTGCATCCTGACCGGCGCAATGACCCGGCCTTCATGGGCCCGCTGGGCGACATGGTGCGCCGCGCGACCCCTGAGATTTTCGAGAAACAGGTTCGCGCCCTGGTGAACCGCCCGGATCCCACCCTTTTGCTGCCGAACATCACCTTTCCCACGGTCGTCGCCGTGGGGCGGCAGGACGAGTGGAGCACCGTGGCGCAACATGAGGACATTGCAAAACTCATCCCCAACGCCAAACTGGTGGTGATCGAAGACAGCGGGCATTTCACGCCGGTGGAACAGCCCGAAGCGCTGACCGCGATCCTTCGCGACATGATGGCCATGACATAAACCCATGCAATAAAATCAGGAGGAAACCAATGTCCAAAGGCCCATTCCGCGCCGACCACGTCGGCAGCTTGCTGCGTCCCGCCGAACTGAAGGAGGCCCGGGCGAAGGCCGCCAACGGCGCCATCACGCAGGAGGCCCTGCGCGCTATCGAGGACAAGTGCATCCGCGAAGTCGTGGCCCTGCAGGAGAGCGCGGGCCTTCAGGCGGTGACGGACGGCGAATTTCGCCGGGCGATGTGGCACACGGATTTCCTCACGGGCTTTGACGGCATCGTGGCGACGAAATCGCAATATGCGGTGAAGTTCCACGGCAAGAATGGCGAGACGGCGGAGACTTCCTCCATGCTCGTCGTCAATGACAAGGTGCGCCGCAGCAAGCCCGTCATGCTCGACCATTTCAGCTATCTGAAATCGGTGACCTCAAAGACAGCCAAATTCTGCATGCCCTCGGCGACCTATCTGCATCTGCGCGGCGGCCGCAAGCTGGTGGATCAGGCCGCCTATCCGGACATGGCCGAATTCTGGAACGACATCGCGATGGTCTATCAGCAGGAGATAGACGATCTCGCCAAGGCGGGCTGCGATTATGTGCAGCTCGACGACGTCTCCTTCGCCTATCTCTGCGACGAGGGCATCTGCCAGCAGATCGCCAATGATGGGGAGGACCCCAAGCGCCTGCCCCAGCTCTATACGCAGATCGTCAACACGCTGACGGCGAAACGCCCGGCGAATATGACCGTGACGATTCACACCTGCCGGGGCAATCACGACAGCATGTGGATGGCCTCCGGCGGCTATGACGCGGTGGCGGAATGTTTCTTCGCCGAGACCAATGTGGACGGATTCTTTCTGGAATATGACACCGACCGCGCCGGTGGTTTCGAGCCCCTGCGCTTCGTGCCCAAGAACAAGAAAGTTGTGCTGGGTCTCGTCAGTTCGAAGGAGGCTGCGCTCGAGACCAAAGACGCCCTCAAGCGCCGCATTGAGGAGGCGTCAAAGCATATCTCCATCGATCAACTGTGCCTGAGCCCCCAATGCGGCTTCGCCAGCACCGCGCCCGGCAACCGCATCACCGAGGACGTGGAGCGCCGCAAGCTGCAACTGATCGTGGAGACCGCGCAGGACGTCTGGGGGACGAGCGTTTAGGCGCTCGTAGCCTCCAGTTCCGCAAGCGCGTCGCGGATCCATGCGCTGGTCTTGGCCAGCCCGCCAAAGGGGAAGAAGTGGAAGGCCTCCACATTTGCGCCGGTCTCGCTCACGAGAACCTCGCCGAGGCCTTTCACCACGCCTTCGGGTCCTGTGTCCTTCAACAGGCGCCCGATGGTGCCCACATGCTTTTGCACGGCGGAAATCGAATTGCCGATACCGCAGCGCAGCGCGAATTTCAGCAGCGTGGCCGGGTTCGCAGGGCCAGCCAGCCCGAGCCGAATGGGGGCCTCGATCCCCGCCCCGCGGATGGCGCCCAGCCATTGCTCCACCGGGCGCGGATCAAAGGAAAACTGCGTCACAATCCCAAAGTCCAGACCCGCCGCCCCGGCGGCGTCGCGCTTGTCGGTGAGCACTTTCATCAGACGCTCGTGGGAGACGCCCACATTGCCCTCGGGATGGCCCGCCACATCCACATGGGTGATCCCGAGTTGCTGCAACAGACCGCTCTCGATCACCTGCAGGCTGGTCGCATAATCGCCCCGCGCGCGCGTGCTGTCGCCTGCGATCAGCAAGAGGCGTTTCACCTGCGCCTCCTGCACAAGCCCGCCCACATAATCGGCGAGCATCTGGCGTGTCATCATCTGGCGCGCGGGCACATGCAGAATGGGGTTGTAGCCCGCCCCGCGCAGGATCTTCGCGATCTCGATGCGGGTGCGAAAATCATCGCCTGGCAGATAGCTCACATAGACATCGGCCCCCGCGCCGAAATAGCTGTCGAGCACCTTGGGCGAGTTCTTTTCATAGACCTCGACGGTGGCCGCCTGCAGGAGACCTGCGAGGCGAGCGTTGATGGCTGCGCTGTGCGCGCGCGTCCGATCCACGAAAACGTTCATGCCTGTTCCTCAGGGCTGGCGGCGCGAGATGACGAAGGATTCATCGTTGAACCAAAGGCCGCCATATTTCTGCAGAACCTCTTCGGTGGCTTCGAGATAGCGATCATTCTTCACCACCTCGGAGAGCCTGTTGTCCTCGATCTGCGCCACATAGATGGCGGCGTTCCAGGCTGCGAAAAGCGTCGAGGTGCCAATGGCGCCCACCACTTCGCCGGGCAATGTGTGCATGTCGTAGCGGAACACCGAGCGGGCGTCAGAATAGGCGTTGAAATTGAGATTGCGGCCAGCGGCGCCCAGTTCGATCTTCACCGATTTCAGGAGCGCATGGCGGTCGACCTGGAAGGGGTTCTCCCCTGGCCAGACCTTCTGCACGATCTCAAGCCCGGGATCCTTGCCCGACGAATGAATGCCGATGAGCCGCCCGCCCGGTCCCAACGCCCGCGCCAGGGGGCCGATGACCTTCTTCGCCTTGAACTGTGCGGAGGCCCGCGCCCGATAGGGCTGGGAGGCGATGATGAGATCGTAATCGGCTGTCACGCGGCCCGGGCGCGGCAGGATCGGGTCCAGCAGGAAGCGGTGATCCTCCCGGTAGAGCGTCAGCACGATGGGCCGATCATAAACCGGATTTCCCGTCTTGGGGCTGACCTTGGCGCTCCAGTTCTCCGAAAGGAACGACTGCAGATCCGTCAGTTGCTCCTCGAAATCATGGGAGGAATTGCCGGTCAGCGCCACCTCTTTCCAGATCAGGCTATGGGCGGCGGCGGAGCTTTTGGGAGAGAGCCAGGGGGCTTCGGAATAGTAAAGATTCGTCAGCACCAGAACGGTGGCGGGATGTTCGTAGAAACGGTCGGGGATCTTGTCGAGGGTGAGCCGGACGTCTTCCAGGCTCACCTCCTTGCCCACGATATAGAAGGGCATGGTGGGAAAGCGCGCATGCATGGCGCGCATGACCCGCGACAGAACCGTGCCATCGCCCACGCCCGCATCAAAGAGGCGCAGTGCCGGCGGGCGCGGGCTGATATTGCCCAGCTCCATGGCCACCCGGTTGGCGACCACCCACTTCTCCGAGCAGGTATTCACAAAGAGCAGATATTTCTGGCGATTATCGAAGAAGCGGAAGTTCTCCTCCGTGGCGCCGCCCGCTCCATTGGCGGGCGCAGCCGGGACAGGGGGACGTGAAGAGGGCGCCAGCGCAGTACCGCCGCCGCCGTTGGTGGGAGGAACCATGGGCGTGGGCGCCAGCGACCGGCTCCCCTTTTTCGTGCGCAGCCGCAGCGCTTGTGGATCGTCCGCATGGGCGGCCATGAAGGCGCGCAGGCGCCCAAGCGTGTCGAGCGTGACGCTGCCGCCATCGCGCAGGCGAGACACAAGCTTGCCATCATTCACGCACAGTCGGCCAAAGGTTGATTCAGCCAACCCTGCCAACCTGCAAAAATCACTGATCTCGTTCAGAATTTCCTCTGCCGCCATGGCGCCGCTCCTCCACGCGCAAGCTGAGGCTGGCGTCGTGGGCGAATTGTCGCCCACACCGCGACAGGGTCAACCACAAAATGCAATCACGAAAGTGGGCAGCTTAAGTGGGCAAATCCCATCAAGTTGCAGGAGCGGGCGTCGAGACCGAGAACCCGCAAGCAGGTCAATGCAACCGGGGATTGTTGGCCCTGCGATTACGATCCGCACTGACCACACGCACATCCATGGTGCGACCATCCCGCAGAATGGACAGCGGCGCTTCGACGCCAGCGGTTCCAAGCGCCCATAAACGCTTGAAGAAAGCCGCAAGGTTGACCACGGGCGCACCGTTGATCGACAAGATCACGTCGCCCGCGCGCAACTCCGCCCGCTTGGCCGGGCTGCGATCCGCCACCCCCATCAAAACGACCTTTCCCTCGATCTCCGTCGCATAGACGCCGAGCCAGGGCCGGGGCGGCCGGTTGGGCTGCCCCATGGTCAGAATATCCTCCATCACCGGCTTCAGCAGGTTGATGGGAATGCTCATATTGATGGTTTCGCTGATGCCCTTGCGCCGCTCCTGCTCAAGCTGAAGGGAACCGACGCCCACGAGCGCCCCTGTGGGTCCGATCAAGGCGGCGCCGCCCCAGTTGGGGTGCGAAGGCGCCGTGAAAATGGCGTTCTCGAGCAGATATTCCCAATAACCGGCGAAGGGCTGGCGTGCCGCGACATGAGCCCCAACGGATCTCTTGGGCCCGCCAGCGCCCGCGAGCACCACCTCATCCCCAATCTGCACCGAATCGGAATCCCCAAGCGGAATCGCGGGAATGTCGAGGCTCCCGAGCGCCTGGACCAGGGCGAAGCCTGTCGTATGGTCCATGCCCACGACATCAGCGGGCAGCACCTTTCCCTCGCCAGTGCGCAGCCAGACCGACTGCGCTTCATTGACGAGATAGCCCACTGTCAGGACAAGGCCGCTCTCTTTGATCAGCACGGCGTTCCCTGCCCGCTCGGTGCCAAGGGTGGCGGCCGAGAAGGCGTTTTCAGGCACGACCGAACTGATGTAGAGGACGCTCGCGAGGGCGTTCTCGAGATCAAAGACATATTCGTCGGACTTGGGCTGAAAGGCGGCTGGCACTTTCCAGTCGCTGAATGAGGACATCGCCCCGCTCCTTTGCGAGCAACACACAGGCACGCGCCATCATAACCGTCATCCGCCCCACGGCAAGCGTGACGAAAAGCCCTGATCAGGCCGGAATTTCACCCAGCACCGTCACGCGCCGCAGAATTCGGCGTTCGGTAGCCGGAAAATCGCTGCGCGCATGCAGGGTGCAGCGATTATCCCACATGATGAGGTCGCCGACATGCCAATGATGGGCATATTGAAACCGGGTCTGTTCCTGATGATCGAACAACCTGAGCAGCAAGGCGTCGCTTTCGGCCCGCGCCATCCCGTCGATGCAGAGGGTCATGCCACGATTGACATAGAGCGCCTTGCGGCCGGTGACGGGGTGGGTCCGCACGATGGGATGGGCGTGACATTTAGCACCCGAAGGTACGGCCTGATACAGGTCCATGGCGCTTTGGCCATAACCGCCGTCTTCATTATACTCGAATATATTCAGCGCTTTGCGCCCTTCGACGGCGCGCCGCAGATCTTCCGGCAGGCTCTCGTAGGCCAGATACATATTGGCGAAAATCGTATCGCCCCCCTCGGCGGGAATTTCGATGCCATAAAGCAACCCCGCCATGCACGGGCGCTCCACATAGCATTGGTCGGAATGGAAGAGCATCTCGCCATCGGGCAGGGCGCCGATGAGTTTGCCATTCTCCCGCACATTGGAAATCAGGAACGAGGAGGCATGGGCCTCCGACTGGCCGCTGTTGCGGTTGATCGCATGGGCGAGGGGTCCGAACCGCATGGCGAAAATCACCTGATCAGCTTCCGTGAGACTCTGCCCACGAAAGAGGATCACGCTATGCTTGTGGAAGGCGTCGAGAACCTTCTCGAAAGTCTCATCATCAAGAGGGCTCCAGAGATCGACGCCCCGAATCTCGACGCCAATACCGGCCGCGAGGGGTTTCACAGCGAAATATTCAGCGCCGAAGCCCCGCGAAACGCCTTGCTGTAACGACATGCGGCCCTCCCCGATAGCTTATTAGAGGTCTAAGGTGAATTGCGCCAGCCGGGAAGTCAAGGGTGACCTGACCGCCCCAACGCAAAAACGGCGGCCACCCGAAGGCGACCGCCGTTTATAGCGTATCATGAAGAGATTATATCCGTTCTTTGCAGGCCTGGCGGCGACCTACTCTCCCAGGTCTTGAGACATAGTACCATTGGCGCTGGAGCTTTTGACGGCCGAGTTCGGGATGGGATCGGGTCTGGACGCTCCGCAAGAGCCACCAGGCCGGCGA